>NZ_JBTWMV010000069.1:0-30311 GCF_054850255.1 Streptomyces sp. 7R007
CACCCGGCTCATGCCCGATCCGGGGGCTCCTGCTCGAACGTGGCGTGGAAGCGCCGCGTGTGGTCCACGTGGCGCTCGGCTCCGGTCAGCGTGACCCTGGCCGTCAGGCGCGGATCCGCGCTGGTGGCGGCCAACCGCACTTCCAGCTCCCCCGGTTCGACCACGCGCCGCCCGTCGCGCCCGGTGAAGGAGGCGAGGTCGGCCGGGACCGTGACACGGACGCGGCGGGCCTCGCCCGGCGCCAGCTCGAGCCGGGTGTAGCCGGCCAGGCGCTGCACCGGCTGCACGACGGAGGCGACCGGGTCGTGCAGATAGAGCTGGGCCACCTCCGCTCCGGGCCGTTCGCCGGTGTTGCGGACGGTGAAGGTGAGGGTGAACTCGCCGTCTGTCGGGGCCTGCTGGACGTCGACGGTCAGGTCGCTCCAGTCGAATTGCGTGTAGGACAGGCCGTGGCCGAAGGCGAATGCCGGGGTCGGATCGATGTTGGACACCTCGCTGGCGTGCGCGAGCCGCGCGCCGAGGTACGTGGTCGGCTGGGAGCCAGGCGCGCGCGGCACGCTGACCGGGAGACGTCCCGAGGGATTGATACGTCCGCTGAGGACGCCGGCGATCACGTGCGTTCCCTCCTCCCCCGGGAAGAAGGACTGCACGATCGCGGCGGACTCCTCCACGGCGCGGCCGAGGGCGTACGGCCGGCCCGCGAGCAGCACGGTGACCACGGGTGTCTCCAGATCGAGCAGGGTGTCGAGCAGGTGCTGCTGCGCACCGGGCAGGTCCAGCGTCTCGGCGTCGCAGCCCTCGCCGCTGGTGCCCCGCCCGAACAGCCCCGCGCGGTCACCGAGCACCACCACGGCGACGTCGGCCTCGTGCGCCGCCTGGGCGGCCTCGCCGATGCCGGAGAGGTCTCCGTCGTCGATGCCGGTGCCGCGGGTGAGCGTGATCTCGGCGTCGGGGAATTCGGCGGCGAGCGTGTCGCGCAGGGTGGGCAGCTCGATGCCGAGCGGCGTCCCGGGGTGGTGGACGCCGACGTGCTGGGGGAAGGAGTAGCAGCCCAGTACGGCGGTGGGCTCGTCGGCGTTGGGACCGATCAGGGCGATGCGGCGCGGCCGGGTGAGGGGCAGCGTGCCGTCGTTGGTGAGCAGGACGACCGCCTTCTCGGCGATCTCGCGGGCCAGTTGACGGTTCCCGGGCGGGTCCAGGTCGACCTTGCCGCGCAGCGCGTCCGGATCATCAAGATCCGCGGCGTCGAGCGCGGCCGGCATGGGGCTCCAGTCGGGGTCGAGCAGGCCGAGCATCGCCTTCTGCAGCAGGACGTGGCGCAGGGCCCGGTCGATGAGCTCTTCCGGTATGCGGCCCTCGGTGACGGCTTGCACGAGGGGTGGGCCGAAGGTCTTGACGTTGGGCAGTTCGACGTCGACGCCCGCCGCGAGTGCGGCGCCGGCGGCGCCGGCCCAGTCGGCCGCGATGCCGTGCAGGGTCTTGAGGAAGGCGATGCCGAAGTAGTCGGCGACGACAGTGCCGTCGAAGCCCCAGGTGTCGCGGAGCAGTCCGGTCAACAGTTGTTCGTCGGCGGCCGCGGGTACGCCGTCGGTGTCGGTATAGGCGTGCATCACGGAGTGGGCGCCGCCCTCGCGGATGGCCATCTCGAAGGGGGGCAGCAGGACATCGGCGCGCTCGCGGGCTCCCATGGATGCGGGGGCCAGGTTGCGTCCGGCACGGGACGCGGAGTAGCCGACGAAGTGCTTGAGGGTGGCGATGATGCCGGCGGACTGAAGGCCCTGTACGTACGCCGTGCCGATGGTGCCGACGAGGTACGGGTCCTCGCCGATGGTCTCCTCCACGCGGCCCCAACGGGCGTCGCGGACGACGTCGAGGACGGGCGCGAGACCTTGGTGGACGCCGACGGAGCGCATGTCGCGGCCGATGGCGGCGGCCATACGGCGCACCACGTCCGGGTCGAAGGTGGCGCCCCAGGACAACGGAACGGGGTAGGCGGTGGCGCCCCAGGCGGCGAAACCGGCCAGGCACTCGTCGTGTGCGACGGCGGGAATACCGAAACGGTTCACCGCGGCGATACGAGCCTGCGTGCGCGCCAGAGAGAGCGCACCCAGGGCCGGGTCGACGGGGGCGGTGCCGAAGGGGCGGGTGAGCTGGCCCAGTCCGCTGGGCATCAGGGCCTCGAGATCGGCGGCCTCCTCCATGTCGTGCTGGTGGGGGGCCACTTCACCGCCCTCGTCGGAAGCGCCCACCCATACTCCGTACAGCTGGGCGGTCTTCTCCTGAAGGGTCATCGCGTCGATCAGGGCGTCGACCCTGGCGGTGACGGGGACGGCGGGGTCGTTCCAGAGGGGGATGTCGGGGATAGGCTCTACGGCCACGTTGGCGGTCACTTTCCTTTCATCACCGGCTGAACCCGGCGGTCAGGCCACTGAGCAGTTGCCGGCGCCCGAAGACGTACAGGACCAGGATGGGCAGCGTCGTCAGGACGACGGCGGCGAGGATGGCGGGGACGTTGACCTGGAACTGGCCCTGCAAGGACCACACGGCGAGCGGCAGGGTCCGCTTGGACGGGCTCTGGGTGAGGACCAGCGGCAGCAGGAATCCGTTCCAGATCGTCAGCGCGCTGTAGATGGTCACGGTGACGAGGGCCGGCCGCGTGAGCGGCGCCGCAAGCCGCCACAGCGTCGTCCACTCGGTGGCGCCGTCGACCCGCATCGAGTCGAACAGCTCCTTGGGCACGTCGCGGATGAAGTTGGCAAGCACCAGCACGGACAGCGGGATGGCGAAGGCGATCGACGGGAGGATAAGCGCCAGCAGGCTGTCGTACAGGTGCAGCCTGATGACGATCAGGTAGATCGGGATGATCGTCGCCTGCAGCGGGATGGCGAGGCCCATGAGGAAGAGGCCGTTGACCGCGCGCAGAAAGCGCGTGCCGCCGCTGCGCACGATCGCGTAGGCGGCCATGAAGGAGAACGTGATCGCCGGCACCACCGCTCCGACGGCGACCACGACGCTGTTCACGAAGTACTGGCCGAAGTCGGACTCGATGACCAGCCGGTAGTTGTCCAGCGTGGAATCGGCTGAGGGCGCAAGGGCGTTGCCCGCGTAGTACTTGCTCTGGTCCTTGAGGCTGGTGATCACGGTCCAGTACAGGGGCACCGCGACGACGACGAGCCAGAGCCAGCCGGACAGGCCGCCGAGCCAGTTGCGGCGTTGAGCGGCGGAGCGAGGGTGCCGCTCGCGGCGGGTGATCTTCTCCTGGCGCTGCGCCTTGGTCAGTGTTGTGGTCACGTCAGACCCCCTCGAGCTGGCTAGCGGCGGCGTCCTTGCCGCCGAGCCGGCGCAGCAGCAGGGCGAGGCCGAGGCCCACCAGGACGAGGATGGTCGCGATGACGCTGGCCGGACCCATCAGGTTGGCCTGGAAGCCCCGCTTGTACATGTCGAGCGCGAGGACCCGGGTGGCGTCCCCGGGTCCGCCCTCGGTCAGGACGTAGATCAGGTCGAAGAAGGTCAGCGAGCCGACCACCATCAGCGTCGACGACGTGATGATGGTGTATTTCAGCGCGGGCAGCGTGACGCTGAAGAACTGGCGCACCCGTCCGGCGCCGTCCAGCTGTGCGGCCTCGTACAGGGACGCCGGGATCTGCTGCACCCCGCCCTGGTAGATCAGCGAGTGGAACGGGATGAACTGCCAGGAGACGATGAAGATGACGACTCCGAACGCGAGTCCCGGCCGCCCCAGCCAGTCCTTGCTGAGCCAGTCGATGCCCAGGCCCGCGCCGAGCCCGAAGGTGGGGTTCAGCAGCGCCTTGTACGCGACGGCGATCGCGGCCGAGCTGAGCAGCAGCGGGATGAAGTACACCACGCCGAGGATGGCTCGGTAGCGCTGGCGGCCGGCCATGAACGTGCCGAGCAGAATGCTCATCGGCGTCTGGAACGCCCACGAGGCGGCCATCACCCCGAACGTCACCAGGACGGCGTGCGGCAGCCCGGGATCGTTGAGCACCGCGCGCCAACTGGTCAGCCCCGACGGGTGGATGGCGCCGATCCCGTCCCAGGTCGTGAAGCTCAGCGCGAAGACGCCGACGAGCGGGATGACGGCGAAGCCGATGAAGAACACCAGCGCCGGAGCGGCCAGCCACGGCAGGATGCTGCGGGGCCGGCCGTCGGTCGGTGCCTGGGGGGTGAGCGAGCTCATTTGCCGAGGACCTCGTTGAGGTTGGCGGCGAACTTCGCCGGCGAGATGGACAGCTGGAACAGCTTGACGATGTTGTCCAGGAGCGTCTCCGCGGCCGTCGGGCTGAGCGCCTGGTCCCAGGACTGGGCGAACGTCTTGGCCTTGCTGGCGACGTCGTAGGTGAACTTCAGGAACTCGGCGTCCTTGGAGGCGTCCAGCTGCTTCTCCGTGCCGAGCAGGAGCGGGACCGCCCCGGTGCCGATCCAGTCCTTCACCTCGGCCGGCTGGAGGACACCCTTGGCGAAGTAGTCCTTCGCGATCTTCTTCTGCTCGGCGCTGGCCTTGGAGGAGATGGACAGGTACTGGCCGGGGTTGCCGACGGTGTCGCTCGGGTCACCCTTGCCGCCCTCGACGGGCGGGAAGTTCATGAAGCCCAGCCCGCCGCCGGAGACGAAATCGCCGCCGTCGGCCTTCTGGATGCCGTACGACCAGGAGCCGTGCAGCATCATCGCGGCCTTGCCGGTGTACAGCAGCGCCTGGTCGGCGTTGGAGTCCGCCGTGATCGAGGAGAAGCCCTTGACGAACCCGCCCGCCTTGACCAGCTCCTGCACCTTGCCGAGCGCGTCGAGGGCGGCCGGGTTGGACCAGGCGTTCTTCTCGCCGTCGAAGACGGCCTGGAACACCTCGGGACCGCCGATGCGGTCGAAGAGGAACTCCAGCCACATCATGTTCGTCCACCGGGACTGACCGCCGAGGGAGAACGGCGCTATGCCCTTCGCCTTGAACTTGGGCACCAGGGCCATGATGTCGCCCCAGGACTGCGGCGGCTTCACGCCGACCTTGTCGAAGACCTTCCTGTTGTAGTAGAGGACGATCGGCTGCACGGTCTCGCACGGCATCGCGTAGATCTTGCCATCGATGGTCGCCGGGCCGAACGAGGACGGGAACAGCTTCTTCTTGACCTCGGGGTGGTCACCAAACCACGAGGTGAGGTCCTCAACCTGGCCCGCCTTCACGTAGGAGCGCAGCGTGCCGCCGCCCCAGCCCCAGATGAGGGTGGGCGCCTGCCCGGCGCCGATGGCGGTCTTGATCTTCGTCTTGTACGCGTCGTTCGGGAAGGTGGTGCCCTTGATCTGCTCCTTGGGGTGGGCCTTGTTGAAGGCGTTCAGCGCGTTCGTCCTGACGCCTTCCTGAGGCTGGCCACTGAGGTACCAGTACGAAGCCCCACCGCCGCTCTTACTGGGACCGGACGAGCCGCAGGCCGTCAGCGCCGCGGAGACCGGCACAGCGGCGGCCAGGCCGAGGAGGGTGCGTCGAGAGAGGGAATTCGCCATGTTTGATCTCCGCACTCGAGAGCCCACCGGCTTCTCGTGAGTCGTGGTGAAACATTTTCGAAAACGCCGTCTTCGAGTCTGCGTGTGGAGCGTGTGCGTGAAACTAGGTTTCGGGCTGACGCCCTGTCAAGGCATGCGCGGGTACGCTGTCGAGCAGCTACCACCTGCGTAATATCGGGCCGACACGCCCCTTGAAAAGCCTTGGTGAGCGTCGAAAAATTTCGAAGGTCAGAGATCCCCTGCGGGGATGTCGTACGCACAGCTGAGAGGAACCGATGCCAGCGAACGCCAGGCGTACCACTTTGGCGGACATCGCCCAAGCGGCTGGAGTCTCCGTCGCGACCGTGTCCAAAGTGGTCAACGGCCGCGGTGACGTGGCGCCGCACACCCGCGCCCGGGTGCAGGAGCTGCTGCATCAGCACGACTACGTCGCACCCGTGTTCCGCCACACCGAGGCCGTGGAACTGCCGGTCATCGAGGTCCAGTTCCAGGGCGTTCTCAAGTCGTACGTGGCCAAGACGCTGGAAGGCGTCATCGACTCCGCCGCCGAGGCAGGGGCCTCGGTGGTGATCAGCAAGGCGACCCGCGCCCCGCACTGGGCCCGGGATCTGGTCTCGGCCGGGCGCCGTGCCCTCATCGCGGTCACCAGCGTGTACACCGCCGCGCACCTGAAGGAGCTGGCCCGGGCCGGGCTGCCGCTGGTCGTGCTGGACCCGCTGCACCTGCCCGACAGCCGGGTCCACAGCGTCGGGGCGACCAACTTCGCCGGGGGCCTGGCTGCGACCCGGCACCTGCTCTCGCTCGGCCACCGCCGCGTCGCCTACCTCGGCGGACCGGCCATGGCCGTGCCCAGCCAGGCGCGCATGCACGGCTATCGCGCCGCGATGGAGGCGGAAGGAGCACCGGTTCCCCACACCTACGTACGGCCCGGAGAATTCACGTACGAATCCGGCTTGGCCGGCGCCGCGGCGCTGCTCGATCTGCAAGAGCCACCGACGGCGATCTTCACAGGCAACGACGAGACCGCCCTCGGTGTCATCGAGACCGCCCGCACCCGGGGCCTGCGCATCCCCGAAGACCTGAGCGTGGTGGGCTTCGACGACACGGACCTCGCTCAGATGGCCTCACCGCCACTGACCACCGTGCGCCAGCCGCTACGGGAGATGGGCGGTGCCGCACTGCGCACCGCCCTTCGACTGGCCAACGGCGAGAAGGTCGAGTCCCACCACATCGAACTCGCCACCGAACTCGTGGTACGCGCCTCGACGGCGCCGCCGGGAGCGTAGACCTACGGCAGCGCGGCGCAGCCTGGTGTCGGTGGACGCCCTCGTGCCGTCGTCGCAGGCGGGCGGGGCGACCCGAGGCAGCCGTGGTGCCGTCTGCCGCGGCGCAGGCGGGGCCGTCGGGGACGGTGAAGGCGAAAGCCGCGGTGACCGCGGCGATCAACACCAGTGCGACAGGGGCGTGTTGGTAGACGGTGACGGGTGGGTCGGGGCGACGGTAGCGAGTGAGGCCACCGTCGTCGGCATGAAGACGCCACCCATGGCGCTGCGGCCTGGCCGGGGTCGGCGGAGTCCTGCTGCTGTTCGCCCTGCCGAGCAGGAACACATCCCACGATGATGCGGGGTCCGACGCGGGCGTAGAGGACACCGACCACCTGCACGGTCAGCAGGACACCGAAGCCATCCGAGAAGGTGCTGGTGTGCCGGATTCCGGGGCGCTGCGGCCCTGAGCCTGCTGGCGAAAAGCGCGGACCCGGGTACATGGCGCCGAGAATCGGCACCAGACCTCCCGCAACAGTCGTCGGCGAAGAGGCGGAGCTTCAGAGGGGTTCGGCCGTGCGCGGTTCGAAGACGATGGCCGCGGCCAGCAGGACGGCGCCCAGGATCAGGGTCATCAGGACGGCCACGGAGGACCACCCGCGGTTGGGGCCCTCACAGATGCCGAACATCACGGCCGGACGACGCACGGGAACGTTCACGTAGAAGATCCAGCGCCAGGAGAGACGGTCCACCAGCACTCCGCCCCGGATCGGAGCAGCGGCCGGGGCGATGCGCTGGCGCCGCACAGCGGTGACGAGCCGAGGAAGGCGACCAGGGCGTTGAGCAGGACACGCTTGGCCCCGAACCGCTCGACCAGCCAGGCAGACCGGATCGACCACCTCCACCCGGTCGAGGGCGGCGGTCGTCAGCCGGAACCGACGGGCGAGAGGAAGGCGCCACCGCGATGAAAGCGGTCGCTGACGCACATGATCGGCACAAGAGCCGATCAGGATGTCGCTGCTGCCGTGTACTGCCATGTCGCTCCCCACGCGTCGAAAGAAACTGTGCCAGTTCGTCGAGTCCCGACTACGGATCGGTGGGGCATCGATCGCCCGGCTGCGCGCCCTGCGCATGCTCCTCCGGGCGGAGGAACCGCTGCGGATGCGGGGCTTCCTGCTGCGCCTGACCGGCAAGGGACGGTTGTGCCACCGCGAGGCGCAGGAACTGGACCAGTTCGCGCTCAACGGACGCGGCTGCCGGGCTCAGCGCCGCGGACCGCACGCAGTTGAGGGCCCTGCCGGCAGGTATCGGCGCCGCGACGTCCTGACGCGGCGAGCAGGAGGCCTTCGGTCAAAGGGCGGGAAGTCGTTCCAGACGTTGAGCGCGTCGTAGACGGTGCAGGAACACGCTGAACGTCCAACGCAGGCATCACATGCCTGCCGGTTGGCTGCGCAGGCATGTCGGCACAGCCGTCGCGCTCCGGGATCGCGGCCAGGGCACGTCAGACGGCGTCACGCGGCAGTCCCGGTGACTGGGCGATCTCCTTTTCGGCGGCTTCGATGATGGTCCGTACGGCGGCTGCCGCTGCCGTGGGGTCGTGGGCGGCGATGGCTTCCACGACGGCGCGGTGGACGGGCAGTGAGGCTTCGGCCGCGCCCGGGGTCTGGGTACTGACGTGGAAGCTGTGTTCCAGTGCGATGTCGACGGCGCGGCCCAGTGAACCGAGGAGGCGGTTGCCGCTGGCGTCGAACAGGGCCCGGTGGAAGGCGATGTCGGCCTCGACGTAGCCGCTGCGGCCGGGTTGTGCGGCCGCGGCCTCCATGGCGGCCAGGGCGTCGTGCAGGGCTCGTACATCGTCGGGGCCCGCCCGCTCGGCGGCGAGCCGGGCGGCTTCGGGCTCGACGATGCGGCGCAGTTCGGCCGTGTCGTTCAAAAGAGCCGTGGCGTCCCCGGCCCGCTTCCAACGCAGCACGTCGCGGTCCAGGTGGTTCCAGTGCTCCGGGGACAGCACGCGCGTGCCGGTGCGCGGGCGTACGTCCAGCATTCCCTTGGCCACCAGGGCCTTGACCGCTTCCCGCAACACGCCCCGGCTGACGCCGATCTCCGTCGCGAGCACGTCCTCGACCGGCAGCGGATGCCCCGGCTCCCATACGCCGCCCGCGATGCGCCGGCCGAGTTCGTCGACCACGCGCTGATGCATGGTCCGGAAGTGCACCACGATCTCTGCTCGCTCTCTGGACGCCATTCATCGAATCATTTAATGATTGCCTCACAGGGTACGGCGAGCCACGGGAGTGTCCACATGAGCACCGGGAAGAAGACGAGCCGACGTAGCCAGGCATGGTTCGGTGCGCGTGGCCGCAGCGGGATGGTGTACCGCTCCTGGATGCGCAGCCAGGGATTCGGGCACGAGGTGTTCGACGGGCGTCCCGTCATCGGCATCGCGACCAGCGCCTCCGAACTCGCCCCCTGCAACGTCCACTTGACCCGTGTCGCCGAAGCCGTCAAGCGCGGTGTGTGGCAGGCCGGCGGCTTCCCCCTGCAGTTCCCCACCATGGCCACCGGCGAGACGCTGATGCGCCCCACCGCCATGCTCTACCGCAACCTGATGGCCATGGAGGTCGAGGAGCTGATCCGGGCCAACCCGCTCGACGGCGTCGTACTCCTGTCCGGCTGCGACAAGACGACCCCCGCCATGCTCATGGGCGCCGCCAGCGTCGACCTGCCCGCCGTCATGGTCACCGGCGGGCCGATGCTCAACGGCAAGTACAGGGGCCAGGACGTGGGCTCCGGCACCCACGTGTGGAAGTTCGAGGAGGACCTCAAGACCGGCCGGATGACCGAGGAGGAGTGCTTCTTCGCCGAAGGGTGCATGGCCCGCTCCAACGGCCACTGCATGACGATGGGCACCGCCTCCACGATGGCCTGCATGGCCGAGGCGCTGGGCATGCAGCTTCCGGGCTCGGCATCCTGGCCGGCCGTCGACTCCCGGCGGATGGAGACCGCGCAGGCGGCGGGGCAGCGCATCGTGCGGATGGTGGAGGAGGAGTTGCGCCCCTCGCAGATCCTGACCCGGGAGGCGTTCGAGAACGCCATCCGGGTCAACGCGGCCATCGGCGGCTCCACCAACGCGATCATCCATCTCACCGCCCTCGCCGGGCGCGTGGGCGTCGACCTGAGCCTGGAGGACTTCGACGCCCTGGTGCGCGAGGTGCCGACCCTGGTCAACCTGATGCCCAGCGGCACCTATCTGATGGAGGACTTCTGCTACGCCGGTGGACTGCCCGCCGTCATGGCCGAACTGCTCCGTGGCCGACTGCTGCACGGCGAGCAGATCACCGTCACCGGACGCAACATCGCCGAGAACGTCGAGAACGCCGAGAACGTCAATCCCGACGTCATCACCGGCCTCGACGCCCCGTTCCAGCCGGCCGGCACCGCAACCGCCGTCCTGCGCGGCAATCTGTGCCCGGACGGCGCCGTCATCAAGCAGTCCGCCGCCTCACCACACCTGCTCACCCACCGTGGCCCCGCGCTCGTCTTCGACTCCCCCGAGGCCTACCACGAGGTCGCCGACGACCCCGACCTCGACGTCGACGAGAACACCGTCATCGTCATCCGCAACGCCGGCCCCAAGGGCTACCCCGGCATGCCCGAGGTCTCCAACGTCCCGCTGCCCGCCAAGCTGCTCAAGGCCGGCGTCAAGGACATGGTGCGCATCTGCGACGGCCGGATGAGCGGCACCGGGTACGGAACCGTGGTCCTGCACGTGGCGCCCGAGGCCGCCGTCGGCGGCCCCCTCGCCCTGGTGCGCGACGGAGACCCCATCGTCCTCGACGTCCCCGACCGCACCCTGCGCCTGGACGTGGACGACGCCGAGCTCACCCGGCGCCGGAAGGCATGGAAGGCACCCGCCGAGCCATACACCGGCGGCTACACCTGGCTCTACACCCAGCACGTCGAACAGGCCGACCAAGGCGCCGACTTCGACTTCCTGCGCGGAAGCCGCGGACACGACGTCCCCCGCGACTCCCACTGAGCTCCACACCCCTCGCCTACCGAGCCCACCCCGTGACCGAATCCTTCGAAACCACGAACGAAGGAGAGCATCGATCGTGGAACCGGCAGCAACACGCCCTCGCCCGGCCCTCACCGCCGACTCGGTCCTGCCGGAGGACGCCGATCAAGCCGCCCTTGTCGCACGCGTCCACGACCCACGCTGGGACGGACCGTGTGTGGCCGCGGTCCGCGGCGAGCACGTCGTCGACCTGACGGCCGTCGCGCCCACCGTCTCCGACCTGATGGAACGCGACGACGCGGCGGCCGTGGTCCGCGAAGCCGACGGCGGGCACGTCTGGCGCCTCGACGAACTGCTGCGCGCCCCGGCCGGCCGCCGGGATGTCCCCCATCTGCTCGCCCCCATCGATCTGCAGGTGATCAAGGCTGCGGGCGTCACCTTCGCCCGGAGCCTGCTGGAGCGCGTCATCGAGGAGCGCTCGGGCGGCGATCCGGCGCAGGCCGCCCGGGTGCGGACACTCGTCCAACGGGCGGTCGGCGGCGCGCTCGACGGCATCCGCCCCGGGTCGCCGGAGGCGGACAAGGCCAAGCAACTGCTGATCGCCGAAGGACTGTGGTCCCAGTATCTGGAGGTCGGCATCGGGCCGGACCCGGAAGTGTTCACCAAGGCCCCGGTCCTGTCCGCGGTCGGCACCGGCGCCGACATCGGAGTGCTCGGCGCCTCGGTGTGGAACAACCCCGAGCCCGAGGTCGTCCTCGTCGTCGACTCGCGCGGCCGGGTACGCGGCGCGACGCTCGGCAACGACGTCAACCTCCGCGACATCGAGGGACGCAG
Source organism: Streptomyces sp. 7R007 (assembly GCF_054850255.1). Lineage (NCBI taxonomy): Bacteria > Bacillati > Actinomycetota > Actinomycetes > Kitasatosporales > Streptomycetaceae > Streptomyces > Streptomyces sp. 7R007. Next base: position 11,626 of record NZ_JBTWMV010000069.1, read on the forward strand.
CGCCCTGCTGCTCTCCCGCGCCAAGGACAACAACGCCTCATGCGCCGTCGGCCCGTTCGTCCGCCTGCTCGACGACGGCTTCGACCTCGACACCGTCCGCGGCCTCGACATCGACCTGCGGATCGACGGCACGGACGGCTACGTCCTGCGCGGCAGCAGCTCCATGCGCGAGATCAGCCGCGACGTGCTGGAGCTGGTGGCCGCCACGCACGGCGCGCACCATCAATACCCGGACGGCTTCGTGCTGTTCACCGGCACCCTGTTCGCACCCACCGAGGACCGGCACGCACCCGGCGAGGGCTTCACCCACCGACACGGCGACGTCGTACGGATCTCCAGCCCTCGGCTCGGCGCTCTGGTCAACACCGTCGTCCCCAGCGAACAGGCCGCACCGTGGGCGTTCGGCGTGCGCGCGCTGATGCGCAACCTCGCCCAGCGCGGCGTACTGTGAGCCCCGCCGGCACCCATCGACCACCGCTCATCGTACTTCCGCGTCCGTCAGGCCCTCACCAAGCATCTCACGGACGCGGCGAAAGGCTGTTCCTCGCCCCGTGGACGCCGTTTTGCCAAAGCGGCAACAGTAGTGGCGTGACCGGGCCACGATGGGTGACGTTGGGCCCATGACCGACCACATCACAGCGGGATCGCCCGCGTCTGACACGTCCTGGCCCGGCGACGGATACCTCGGGGACCCCGCGGTGCGGGCGGAGTGGGACAACCGATACGCCGAGCGACAACAGCTGTGGAGCGGCCAGCCCAACGGTGCGCTCGTGGCCGAGGTCGCCGGCCTCACGCCCGGGCGGGTGCTCGACGTCGGCTGCGGCGAGGGCGCGGACGCGCTCTGGCTCGCGCGCGGCGGCTGGGACGTGACCGCCCTCGACGTCTCGGGCGTGGCGCTGGAGCGGGCGGCCGGGCACGCCCGGGACGCAGGCGTCACCGTTCGCTGGGTACACGCCGCGCTGACGGAAGCGGCGCTCCCGCCGGCCTCCTTCGACCTGGTCTCCGCCCAGTATCCAGCCCTGCTGCGCACCCCCGAGGCCGCAGCCGAGCGAGCGCTGCTCGCAGCCGTCGCGCCCGGCGGCACGCTACTGCTCGTACACCACGCGGGGATCGACACCCAGCAGGCGCACGACAGCGGCTTCGACCCGGCTGACTACGTCTGGCCCTCGACGGTCGCCGCCCTGCTCACCGACGACTGGACGATCGAGGTGAACGAGCAGCGACCACGCGTGGCACCCGACGGCGGCGCCGGCGCGCACCACACCGACGACCTGGTACTGCGTGCGCGACGACTGCGCTGAGCCAGCCCCTTCGCTCACCGCAGGCCCGGCATCTGGGCAGAGAACGCAGACGGCAGCTTGAAACCAACCTCCGCTGACTCCCGCCACCCGGATGCAGATCACCCCGCGCGGCCGCCGTGACATGGCCGCGGACTTCGGCGCCCATCAGCCGGTAGGCGAGCTGGCGCAGGCCATCGTACGCGGACGGCACCGCGAGGCGTTAAGTCTTCTCCAGCCGCCGCCGGCAAAGCACAGACGAAGGATCACGGCCCGGGTGGCCTGCCCGCGGCGCAGCAGCAAACCCAACTGGGCCTACCCGCTGCGCTGCCTGCGCTCAAAGAGCGCACACGGCGGCAGCGCATCGCGGATCTGCCGCAGGCCTTCCGTTCGTTCAGGTCCCAGGGGCATCTCGCTACGCCCCTGGGAACGCCTGCGCGGCTACGAATTGGTCATGATGGTTCCGTCTTTCGGTCAGTCCCCACGATCCGGTGCTCCTGTGTGGCCGAGGCGCTGCGAGCGACATCGTGCGTCTGGGTGTGCTGTTGATCCGCATCGGCCGGGTGACGCGCTTGCGGTTGATTTTCGCTCCCTCGCACGCAGTTCAGCATGAACGCGCGGAGCCCCCTACGCCCCCTGGCATTCGGCATGGATGGCGCGGATCTCGCTCATGGTCCCCTTCTCTTCGGCCCGGCGCTCAGCGTGGGCCTGCCCCTTGGCCAGATGCCGGTAGTAGCCACCGCGGGACACCCCGAGCACCCAGCAGATCCGCTGCACGCCGAAATCACCGCGGTTCTGGGAGACGAAGTCCCAGCGGCAGGGGCTCACACTGCCATTGAGGCGAAATCGGCCGCTTCCCGGCGCTGGATCTCGCGCTCCAACTGCCACTCCTGCTCGGCCTCGAGCAGCCGGGCGTTCTCCGCGCGCAGCCGGGCCCGTACTCCGTCGCGCTCGCGCTGCCATCGCGGTTCTCGGGCGGGGTCGGGGCTTCGTCCTTGCGCAGACAGGTCCGAAGCGACTTCGCGGTGATACGGAGACCCGCGGCAACCGCCGCACACGTCCGCTTCCCGGCCGCGCCGCGGTAGAGCGCAACGGCGTCCTTCCGAACTCGGGGTGGTTTTGTCGGTGTGGGCATGCGTGCGTCTGCCCGCGGTGTGCCAGGGACCGGTCCGCGTCCCTGGGTCCACTGCTGCCGGGCCCCTGGGGCTCAGGCCGCCGACCGGAGCCCGGCGGGACGACGCCGGAGAGCGGTCTCGAGCAGGGCGGGGGGCCGGTATTCCTGGTCGAGCGCGGTGACGTCGGTGCCCGGCGGGACGATTTCGTCGATCCGGTCGAGGAGGTCGTCGGACAGCTCGACATCGGCCCCGGCCAGAAGGTCGTCGAGGTGGTCCATGGTGCGCGGGCCGAGGAGCGCGGCGCTGACGCCCGGATGGGCGATGGTGAAGGCCATGGCCAAGTGGGTAAGGGGCAGGCCGGCCTCCTTCGCGAGCGGGACGAGCTGTTCGACGACGTCGATGCGGCGCTCGTCGGACAGGTGCCGGGAGAACTGGGCGCGCTTGAGGTCGTTGTCACCGCCCTTGCGCACCCGGCCGGTCAGCAGGCCTTGGCCGAACGGGCCCCACACCATGACGCCCATGCCGTACTCCTGCGCGAGCGGCAGGACCTCCCGTTCGATGCCGCGGTTCAGGATCGAGTACGGGGGTTGCTCGGTGCGGAACCGCTGAAGCCCGGCGCGTTCGGCGACCCACTGGGCCTGGACGATCATCGAGGCGGGCGTGGTCGACGAGCCGATGGCGCGCACCTTGCCGGCCCTGACGAGGTCGGTCAGGACGGACAGGGTCTCCTCCAGGTCGGTGTCCGGGTCGGGCCTTTGGAGCTGGTAGACGTCGATGTGGTCGGTGCCGAGCCGGCGCAGGGAGTTCTCGACGGCTGTGGTGATCCAGCGGCGGGAGCCGCCCTGCTGGTTGGGGCCCTGGCCCATGGGCAGGCCGACCTTGGTGGCCAGGACCACCTCGTCGCGGCGGCCCTTCAGGGCCCTTCCCACGATGTCCTCCGAGTCGGCGTAGCGGTCGGCGGTGTCGATGAGGTTGATCCCGGCGTCGATCGCCTTGTGGATGATGCGGACCGACTCGTCCGGGTCGTTGCCCATCTGGCTGGCGAACATCAGCGTGCCGAGACCGTAGGGGCTGACCTTGATCCCGGTCCGCCCGAGGTTGCGGTACTTCATGAAGTGCTCCTTCGGTGCGGCGCGGCGGGTGGGGCCCCGCCGGCCACCGGCCATCGGCCGGTGCATCCACTGTTCGTGGATCCGCGGGCATCGACCAGTACCCGCCGCAGCCGGTGGACTCGCAGTACCAGGATGGGACGCGGCCGATCGGCGATACTCGGGAGATGACCGGAACCTCGGATCTCGGCAGGGCGTTGCACGCCTGGCGGGATCGCACGAAACCGGCCGAGGTCGGGCTGCCGGACGACGGAGGCCGGCGGGCGCCGGGCCTGCGGCGTGAGGAGCTCGCCCTGCTCGCCGGCTTGTCCGTCGACTACATCGTGCGGCTCGAACAGGGCAGGTCGACGAATCCGTCCCCGCAAGTACTGTCCGCGTTGGCTCGGGCGTTGCGGCTGACGACGGCGGAGCGTGAGCACCTTTTCGTGCTTGCCGGTCAGGCGGTGCCGAGCGCCGGGCAGGTTTCCGATCACGTGCCGGCAGGCGTCCAGCGCCTGCTCGATCGGCTGACCGGCACACCGCTGAGTGTGTACGACGCCGCTTGGAATCTCATCACGTGGAACCCGTTGTGGGCGGCACTGTTCGGTGACCCGCCGCCGTCACGCGGCTTCGGGAGGAATGCGGTGTGGTGGTCCTTCATCGCACCGCCCGCCGGGTACCCCCAGGCGGTGAGCCGGAAGACGGGTCACCGCGCGGCCTTCGTGTCCGACCTGCGAGCGGCGTCGGCCCGCTATCCGAAGGACGCCGCACTGGCCGCACTGATCGATGGGCTCCGTACCCGGAGCAGAGACTTCGCGGCGCTGTGGGATTCCGGCGTGGTGGCTGGGCACGAGTCCCTGACCAAGACCGTCCGGCACGCGAGCATCGGTGAGCTCACCCTCGACTGCGACTTCCTGGCGGCGCTCGGCACCGATCTGAGGATCATGGCCTTCAGTGCGGCGGAGGGCAGCGAGACCGCCGAGCGGCTGCGGCTGCTGGACGTCATCGGCATCCAGGCGCTGACGGGCGCCGGAACGGACACGTGATCAGAGAGCGTAACCCCGGCCCGTCGCAGACCATGACGGATTTCGTCATCGCGGTCGGCCCGACAGCCGCTCGGCCAGTGTCCTGGCGGGAGTGACCCCGGCCCGGGAGTAGAACGCCGAGGGCGATACAGCAGGCAATTCCACAGGTCCCAGCCGCTGCCCGCAACCAGGACCTGGACAATTCACCACTGTGGCCTCACCTGGAACCCAGGCGATGGCACGGCCGTCCGTTGCGGGGCTCGGCCGGTCGACTGCTGCCGCCCCGATCGTCGCGTCCGAGCTGACCCGGCAGAGCGCATAGCGCTCCTCTTCGTGTTCAGGACGCACTCCCCGACAGAATCAAGCTCAGAAATGAAGGGAGATTCGCTCCCCCGCCCCCGCGGCGTGGAGCAATCCTGGTCTACAGCGCAGATGTGCTTGCGGGCATCTGGGAGACCTGTCGTTCGCGAAGCTGAGCGATGTCAAGACCGAGGCGACCGGCGATTGGACGACCCTGCCCTCGAAGCTGCATGGCGTGTGTTCTCTGCTGCGGGGGCCGTCCTTTCAGGGATGTGCCGGGCTATACCGGATGCGGGCGAGGCCTTCGGCCCCTACCGTCGATGCAGGCGGACCGTGAGCACGGCCCGTGCGCCGCGCCTACTCACTTGTCGCGCTGTGAGCGGCCCATCGAGAAGGAAGCGTGAGGCCATGCGTTTCCCACGTACGACGGTAGGTGCCGCACTGAGCACGGCCGTCGGGCTGATTCTGCTCGCCGTCGGCTGCTCCGGCACTGCGAGCGCGGGGAAACCCGTCAACAACACGCAGGGCAGCGGCACGGGTGGGCCGGTCGTACTGTCGCTGGCGACGCCGATGGGCGCTAGCGACGAGTTCCGCGCCTTCCTCCAGAACGTGAGGACACTGTCCCACGACTCGATCCGTATCTCCGCCGAGTTCAACGCCCACCATGAGGAAGGACCGGACTTCGAGGAGCAACTGCTCGATGACGTGCAGTCCGGACGGGTCGACCTGGCCGCACTGGGCAGTCGGGTCTTCGACATCCATCGTGCCCCCGCCCTCGGCGCCCTGACCGCACCCCTGCTGATCAACAGCTTCGACGCCGAGGAGAAGGTCCTTCGCGCACCGGTCGCCGAGCGCATGATCCGCGAGGTCGACGGTGGCGGCCTCACCGGAGTGGGTCTGCTCCCGGGCAGCCTGCGCCGACCCTTCGGCGCCGGGACACCACTGCTGGGTCCGGGGGACTACAAGGGACGCACGATCGGCATCCAGGAGTCCAAGGTCGCCGACTCCACCATTCGCGCCCTCGGAGGGAAACCGCAATGGTTCGGCGCGGGCAGCTCGGTGACCGCTTTTGATGGATTCGAACAACAACTCGTCTCCGTCAACGGCAGCCGTTACGACGAAGCGGGAATGATCGGCACCGCCAACGTCGTACTGTGGCCGCGTCCCATCGTCCTGGTCGCCAACACCAAGGCCATCGAGCGGCTCAGCGAGGACCAGCGCACGCAGCTGCGGGACGCGGCACGACAAGCAGTGCACGGCGCCGGCGCTGACTTGCGCGCACAGGAGCACGAGGCCCTTGAGAGCCTCTGCGCCCGGGGGCAGAAGTTCGTCACCGCGAACCCGGCCCAACTGACCGCACTGCGCAAAGCGGTGCAGCCGGTGTACGAGCAGCTGTCCCGCGACCGGCGGACCAAGAAGTACCTCGATGCCATCACCGCCGTGGTCCGGGACGTACCGGCCGAACCGCCCCTGTCCTGCAAGGGTTGACGTCTACGACCAGCAAACGGGATGGCCGCCGGGGCCGTCGGTGAGCCAGGATCCGTCGCCCAGGGACACCAGCTCGTGAGGTTTGCTCGCCTCGACGGTGAATTCGCCGCTGAGCATGCCTGTGCGTACGTCGACCAGGTGGCGGCGCAACCACTCCCCCTCGTCCTCGCTCTCACCGCCCAGGGAGACGACGGCAGTGTCGTCGGTCAGGCAGCCGCCGCTCCAGTCCGCGAAGCACTTCTTCCCGTCGTATCCGAAGGCCACGACGGGGACTTGGAGTAGACGTGAAAGGCGACGTCCGCATGATCGTGGACGACGATCAGGAACTGCTGTCCGGGCGGCGCCAGTTCGATCAGGCAGCGATCCCACCATGGGTACGTCACGAACTCCGGCTCGCTGTCCACCCCGGTCGTACCTCGGATGATGACAGAACCCGTCCTGGCCCTCACCGATCCTCCGGGTCCGTATCCTCACCCGACCATGACCCGGCATACCCGATACTTGCGCAGGTGGGTACATCGACCAGCGATGACAGCGACCGACCCCTCGATAACGGCCTGGCCGACATGGCCAACAGAGCAGAGGAAGGCGCCTAGGCATAAATCCGAAATAATCGACTTACGGGAAAGGGGCGTTGATGCTGAGAGCCATTGAGGTGTTGACCATCAACACGGGGAACTCGGAGGCGGTCCGCCCCATGCTGGTGCCCACAGCGCAAGGCCCAGATCTCCTTGTCTCGATAACGGGGATGGAACCAGTAATCCACGGGTGGGACATCACCGCCGGGACATCATTGTGGTCCTTCACCGAGGAACTTCCGGGCGTCAACGACGCTGTGCTCGCCGGACTTCCGGACGGGCGACGCATCCTGGCCGTGTCGACGGAAGACGGCGTCGAACGCTGGAACGCACACACAGGAGCCTCTCTCGGCAGCGCAGATTCGTCGGATTGGACGATCTGGGGTGTGGATGCCGCCACCTTTCCCGGTGGCCGTACGGTACTTCTAGGTGCAGGGCATAACCACGCCGTCTTCCGGTGGGACGCCACAAGCGGCGAACAGCTGGGTGCACCGCTACGTGGTCACGAGACGTCAGTACTGGCTGTGGGGCTAGTGGGTCTCTCAGCGACGGATGCCGTCATCGTGTCCGGAGACGATGCGGGTTACCTGAGACGTTGGGATGCCACCACCGGCGCCCCTATCGGCGTTCCGGTCGAAGGGCACGCCTTGCTGGTGTCATCTATTTCTCGTCTTCCCACGGCCGACGGGAGAAGCCTGTTCGCATCGGCTGATGCGGAGGGTGAGGTCTCCCGTTGGGACGCAGTGACAGGCGAGCGGGTAGGGAATCCCCTGACGGCCGGGTCTGACGTACACCTCTTGACCACCGCCTGTCCGGGGGGAATACCGCTGCTCTTGTCCGCAGGACCAAGCGGCGGAATCCGGGCCTGGCATGCCTGGACCGGTGAGGCGATAGCCCTGTCACTGTCCGGTGTATCGGTTGCTGCGCTTGACCAGCCGGATGGAAGCACCCTCATGGCGGTGGGGACAGCGCAGGGTGAAATCAGGCTCTATTCCGTGTCGGACTGAATGCGGGCCCTGCAAGCGGTTGGTGCATCCTCGGTCGGCTTGAGAACGGACGGTTGACGGCCAACGCGACGATAGCGAGGCAGCAAGCAAAGCTAACCCCGATCTTGCGTGAGGGTCCGTCAGCTTGCTGACGGACCCTTTCGGCTCACTCAGGGCGGTCATTTCTACAGGTGGGCAGGTAGGTGGCCCGGGCTGTCGCGGCGGATGGAAATTGCTGGTCAGCCGGGGTTGGGCCGTCGCAGAGCGTCGATGATCAGGTCCGCCCGGGGCCAGTGCTTCGCGAAGCGGAGGATGCCGCGTCGTCCGCTGACGACGAGCTGCGCGGCGGCGGAGAAAAGGCGAAGTGGCAGACGAGGGCGAGCAGGGCATCCAGGCCAGCAGGTCGAGCGCGATCCGGATGGTCTCCAGCCGAACCTGGTTCTGTGCGGCGTCGTGCAAGGTGGTTTGTGCAGGCCGGTTGCGCGGGCGGCGCGGATACGGTCGGGTCATCCCGCTGTACGTGCGGCGTGAGACCCGCTGCTCCGCCCGCGGGGATGGTCCCTGCGGGCGGAGTTAAAAGGAACGGATCCGGACCGGTCGGCGCTCCTGCTACAGATTGCCGGCCGTCGGACGAGGCAGTTCACGAGCGCGCTCGTCGAGCTCCCGGGCGAACCCGCGCCAGGTCTCTGCGTACTGTCGTGCCAAGTACGCCACAAGGTCGCCGCAGTGCGGCGGTACCGCTGTCGCCAGTTCGGTCCATGCCTGCATCACAATCGCGTTCTGTTGGAGCAGGTGCAGGAGGTGCCTCCCCACCTCCTTGTGGCGCAGGGACGGATCGCGTCGTAATTTGGTGAGTACGCTCTCCGGATCCGCCTGAGGCTGCGACGCCTTTCGCTGGAGGCTCGGACCGTCTACGTGGGTGGGCGTCGTGACGTCGTCCGGGGCAGTGCGCCTGTTCGGTGCTTTATCGGTATTCGTCTGCTCCGCTCGCAGCCGTTTACGGACATCCCACACTGTTGCCGGAGAGATGCCAGCCTGTCGGGCCACCTCGCGCAGCGATGCCTCGGGGTGCTCGGTCAGCACCGCGGCAGCTCTACGCCGGCCCTCCACGCTGCTCAGTGGTCGGACCTTGCCGTCCCGCCCCACGCGCTCCTTCAAGCGCGGCACAGAGTCGGTCGAGCGCCGGATGGTCGCGACGGTTTTCGCCCCGAGTCCCGAAATCCGCGCGATGGCCCGGTCGGACATCTCAGGGTGTGAAATGACGATCCGCGTGGCCGCGCCGCGGCGATCAGCGAGTGACAGCGGAAGCCCGTGGGTCACGTTGGTTTCGACCGCACGCAGGAACGCTTCCTCAGGGGAACCGTCGAAGAACTTGACCTCGATCCTGTCACGCCCCTTGGACACGGCGGCCATAAGACGATGCATGCCGTCTATCACCTGCATCGTGCGCCGGTTCACAAGAATGGGAGGAAGGGTCGCGTCGATCTCCGCCAGCCGGGCGACATGTTCGTGGTCCTGTCCACTAGAACGCGGAGAATCGCCCGGCAGTAATAAGGCAATCGGAACGGTGGATATTTTGCCATCCACGCAAGAGCTACAGGAACACGTTCCAGCGTGCATGGCCGGCCCGACGGGACCGTCAGCCTTCCCGTTGTCGGCAGATACCGATGAGTCAACACCTGACGGATTCATTTCCATCCATGTCTCCTCTGCAGGCTTGCAAATCCGATACTCATGGTCGAAACTGAATTTATCCGCGACGACGGGGACGACTGCCGGCCGGCTTCATGCCCGCATTCCACGCCTCTGATGAATTCAGAATTTCGCCGCACCGATCTCCCGGAGACGTAACCCTGGCCACGTCAGGACTTTTCTTGACGACGACGGCCGCCGGCCTGCTACGGCTTTCTGCGTCATCGGCGGCCGCCTCTGCACCTGGAGGAGGGCAGGACGGCCACGCGACGGCGGCAGCGGTGAGCCGGGTTCGCTCACACACTCCACGGAGTCGCCCCGTCCGCTTCATGTATTTGCGCTGCCCGTTCGACTGACGATAACCCAGTATCCTGTAGGGCGCCGCGAAGACAACCACCTTTCAATCCTGCTCGAAACGTACCGGGCACCGTTCATTGCGATTGACCAGGATTTGAGATGACCTAAACTTGACTCTGTCGAGTTCCTGAGTCTTCCCAGTACAGCGACATGGCGAGCGGACACCCTCTGGCCCGTATAGTCCTCGCAGAATTGTCAAGGAAGAAACCAACCGTTCAACCTCGCCCCGGCGATCGGTCCGGTTTTCTAGCCATCTGCCGGCAAATGGAGGACAACGAGAAGGATCACCGACCTGCCGCTGCGGTCAGCTCCGGCTCGGAGCCGAGGTCGCGCTGTCAGTGTCCTGCGGCGCGAACTGGGTGCGATACAGATCGGCGTAAAGCCCGCCCGCGGTCATCAGCTCCGCGTGCGATCCGCCCTCCCGGACGCGACCGCTCTCGATGACCAGAATCTGATCGGCTTCGCGGATCGTGGAGAGACGGTGCGCGATCACGAGTGAGGTGCGGCCGGTCAGAGCCGTCCGGAGGGCTCGCTGAATCGCCGCTTCGGACGTGGAGTCCAAGTGGGCGGTGGCCTCGTCGAGCACGACGACACGTGGCCCCTTGAGCAACAGCCTGGCCAAGGCGATCCGTTGTTTCTCACCGCCGGAGAGCCGGTACCCGCGATCACCGACCACGGTATCGAGACCGTTGGGCAGCGCCTCCAGGGTGTTCCAGATCAGTGCCGCCCGGCACGCCTCGATCAGCTCCTTCTCATCGGCGTCGGGGCGGGCGTACAACAGGTTGGCCCGCAGCGTGTCGTGGAAGAGGTGGGCGTCCTGGGTGACCACGCCAACGGTGTCCCGCAGTGATTGCAGGGTCAGGTCGCGTACGTCGTGTCCCTCGATGCGCACCGTGCCCGACGTCACGTCGTAGAGACGAGGCACCAGGTGCGTGATCGTGGTCTTGCCCGCGCCCGAGGGGCCGACCAGAGCGGTGAGCTTGCCCGCCGGCGCACGGAAGGTCAGTTCCTCCAAAGCGAAGCTGTTGTCGGCCCGCTCCGGCGGGCGTGTCCCGAGCGTCTCCAGGGAAGCCAGAGACACCTCCTTCGCAGTGGGGTACCGGAAAGAGACGTGATCGAATTCGATGTCGGGCGCTGTGCTCCGGGCGGTGAGAGGCCGGGCACCGGTCCGCTCGCTGACGATCGGCTTGAGATCCAGCACCTCGAAGACCCGGTCGAAGCTGACGAGCGCGACCATCGCGGTGGACTGCATGGTCGACAGTTGGTTGACCGGTCCGTAGAGCCGCAGCAGCAGCGTCACCATGGCTACCAGCGTGCCGATCGCAAGTGTGCCGTCGATGGTCAGGATGCCGCCGAGGCCGTAGACCAGGGCCGTCGTCATGGCGGTGAGCAGCGACACGATGACGAACAGCAGCCGCCCCCACACCACTTCGACAGTGGCGACATCGCGCACTCGGGCCGCGGTGGCGGAGAACAGCGCCGATTCCTCCCGGGCACGGCCGTAAAGCTTGGCCAGCATCGCGCCCAGAACGTTGAATCGCTCGCTCATCATCGAGCTCATCTCCGCGTTGAGCTGCATCGTCTGGCGGCTGATCCGCTGAAGTCTCCGCGCAATGAGCCGGACCGGGATCAGGAAGAACGGGATCATCACCAAGGCGGCGACTGTGATCTGCCAGGACAGGTAGAACATCGCGCCCAGTACGAGCGTCAGTGTCAGGAGGGTCGAGACCGACTGCGAGAGCAGAGACGTGACGGCCTGCCGGGCACCGATGATGTCTCCGTTGAGTCTGCTGATCAGCGCGCCGGTCTGGGTGCGGGTGAAGAAGGCCAGCGGCTGCTCCTGCACGTGCGCGAAGACCTGGGTACGCAGCTCGTAGACGATTCCCTCGCCGATCCGGCCCGAGCACCACGCCTGGATGTAGACGGCCGCCGCGTCGAGCAGGGCGAGCCCGATGACAGCCAGGCACAACCACACGACAACCGCTCGGTCCTTGGGCAGGATGCCGTCATCGATGATCGACTTGAGTATCAGCGGGGTCGAGGCAGTGACACCCGCGTCGATCACTGTGGTGGCCATCAGCAGCCACAAGGACCAGCGGAATCTTCTCGTGTACGGGAGGATCCGCCGGACCGTGCCAGACTTCGCTCGTTGCTTCGTGATCGTTTCGTCATCCAGGCGCAGACCGCCCGGCCCCAGTGCGGGACCACCGCTCCCGCCCCCCATCATCGACATGGAAACCCGCCTCGTTCTCTCGTCGCTGCGCGTGGGCACCGGTCGGTGCTTGTCGTGCTTGGCCTTTCGGGCTTGCGTCGCTTTCCGACCTGCTGCCGGTGCTTCGCTCTCAGGTGGTCACAGTCCTGGATTCCCAGGTAGACGCTGTCTTCAGGCGGGTGGTGTTCTCCGGCGAGCCGCGGCACCTACGGCGGAGGCCGCGGCCGCCGTCTGTACGGAGACGGCTTCGTCCGTCGAACCGCGGCTCCGGACGCCCCCGACGCGACATCACGATGGCACCACGCCACAGCAGCAATCAACAGCTGTCAGGGGCCCTCCTTTTGGACTCAGGCTCGCGTGTTCAAGTGCCTCGGATGTGCAGTTGGACATCGCTCCACCGCATTGCTCCGCCCCACTCCGTTCGGTGAGCTGGCGGGTACGGCGTGTCCCGACCTCGCAGACTTCGCCGTGCGGGGGCCCGGTGGATTCGGACGGCGCACACGGACGGACGGTGTACCGCCCTCGGCGCATCAAAGCCCTTCGCTCCGCTCGTCGCGTGCCTCCAACCAGGTCTCGATCGCGGCCCAGGCCTCCGCCAGACGTGGCGGCGTCATCATTTCGGGGTGGGTGCAGGCCATCCGTATGTCCATGATCTGTCCCCTGACATACGGTCGCCAGGCATCGAGTGGTGCGGCTCCCTCCGGCTTGCCCACCGTAGAGGTGATCAGCAGCATGTCCCCGTCGATGGTGGGGAATTCGTGCGACACAAGAATCCGCTGATTGTTCGCCAGGACCCGGGCGACGACCTCGACCTCGTCGTCCTCCAACCCTGGCAGGACACGATCGCGGGCGGCGCGGGCCTGCTCGAGTGCCTCGGCTTCAGGGTCGTCGCCGTCGTCGATCAGTTCACCTCCGCCGGCCTCATCCACATGCCTTGGGTATGTGTCCATCACGACCAGGACCGTCTCGTGGCCTGCGGCTCGCAGCTGCGCCGCCATCTCGTGCGCGACAGTTCCGCCGAACGACCAACCGAGGACGTGATAAGGCCCTGTTGGCTGGATGGCTCGGATGTGCCGTGCGTACACGGCCGCCATCTCCCCGACCGATGTGGGCAGTGCACCGCCGGGGACCAAGCCCGGGTCTTGGAGACCGTACAGCGGCCGATCGTCCGGAACGATCCTGGCCAGCGGCATGTAGCCCCAGCTCATTCCGCCCGCAGGATGCACGCAGAAGAACGGCGGTTGGCTGCCCTCAGTCCGGATGGGCAGGACGACGTTCAGTGCGTCCCTCAAAGCCCCGGTGCCCACGCGCCGGATGAGCGCCGTGGGCGTCGGCGCTTCGTAGAGTGTGCGCAGCGTGATGCGAACACCCCAGCCGTGCAACTTGTCCACCAGGGCCACGGCGAGCATCGAGTGACCGCCCAGGCTGAAGAAGTTGTCGTGGACGCCTACCTGTTCGAGGCCCAGGACTTCGGCGAACGCGGCGCAGAGTACCTCTTCCGGACGGTTTTCGGCATTCGCTTTCTGGGGTGCCGGCGCGTACTCCGGGGCGGGTAACGCCTGGCGATCCAGCTTGCCGTGCGCTGTGAGCGGCAGCGTGTCGAGGCGTGTCACCGCCGCAGGAACCATGTGCTCGGGCAGGCGGTCGGCCGCGAACGAGCGGATGACAGCGGGAAGATCGGTCTCCTCGGCCCCGCACGGCACGACGTAGGCCACGAGCCGTTTGTCGCCCGGCACGTCTTCGCGGACGACGACCGCAGTCCGGGACACCTGCGGGTGCGCTGCCAACGCAGCCTCGACCTCACCCACCTCGATCCGGAATCCGCGGATCTTCACCTGGTCGTCGGCTCGCCCGAGGAACACCAGATTCCCGTGATCGGTCCAGCGCACCACATCCCCGGTCCGATACAGCCGGCCACCGTCACCTGAGAAGGGATCGGCGACGAACCGCTCGGAGGTCAGCCCCGGACGGTTGAGATAGCCGCGCGCCACACCCGCGCCGGCCACGTACAACTCCCCGGCCACACCCACCGGAACCGGCTGCAGCCAGTCATCGAGCACGAACATCCGGGTATTGGGCAACGGAGACCCGATGTGCACGTTCTCGTCGGCTGTGAGGCCCTTCGTCATCGACACGGTCGCCGTGGTTTCGGTCGGTCCGTAGGCGTTGACGAACTGCCGGCCCGGCGCCCACCGCGCCACCTGCTCGGCACCCAGCACATCTCCACCGGACACCACCGTCCGCACCGAGGCCAGCGCCTGCGGCTCGACCTCCGCCAGCACCGCCACCGGCAGGTCCGCGTAGGTGACCCCCGATCGTGCCACCAGATCGGCCAGGCCCGCTCCGACCAGATCCTCCCGGCCGCCGGTCACCACCAGACCACCTCCGGCAGCCCACGCCGTCACCATGTCGGACACCGACACGTCGAAGCCGATCGACGCGAACTGCAGCACGCGGTCCCGCGCCCCGAGCCCGAAGTGCCGCAGCTGCGCCGCCGACAGGTTCGCCAATCCGCCGTGGGTGACGACCACGCCCTTGGGCACACCCGTCGAACCCGAGGTGTAGATCACATACGCCGGATGCCCAGGCAACAGCCCCGCAGGAAGATGCACCTGCGACACCTCGGCCAACTCCCCGACCGTGGCAGGATCATCCAACACGACCGCGCGCCGGGCGGCGTGCGCAGGCAACACGGAGCCGGTCGCCCGAGAGGTCAACACCAGCACCGGAGCCGCATCTTCGATCAGGAAACCGGTCCGCTGCGGCGGGTATTCCGGGTCCAGTGGCAGATAGGCGGCGCCCGCCTTCCACACCGCCAGCACGGCGACATACAGGTCCAGGCCACGCCGCAGACACAGGCCCACCACGTCCTCCGGGCCCACACCACGAGCCCTCAGCAGGCCGGCCAGACGCTCGGCTCGCCCGGCCAACTCCGCATAGGTGACCATCCGGTCACCGTCCACCAGCGCCACCGCATCGGGACCCCGCGCCACCCACTCGGCGAACAACTCCGGCACCAGAGACTCCGACACCTCCACCGCAGTCTCGTTCCACCGCCGCACGATCCGGTGCAGTTCCGGCTCGTCAAGGACCGCGATCTGATCGTAGGAAGCATCCGGTTCCCGTTCGAGCGCTGCCACAAGACGGTTAACAGCGGTGCTCAGCAGACGGCAGACAGAGTCCGGAGCAACCTGGTCGAGCACCTCGACGCTGATCCTGAACCCTGAACCCAAGTCGTCCACGTCCACCGCCAGCGGGTAGTTGGTGGTGTCGCTGGTGAACAACTGCTGGATGCCCGAGGCGCGCGGTACGTCCGGCGCGTGCCGCCGACCGGCGCTGTGCCGGTAGTTGAAGATGGAGGTGAACAGGGGAGCGGGCGCCGTCACACCGCTGGCCCGCTGCGCCAGCGTCAACGGAGCATGCTCATGCATCAGCAGATCGGCCAGCTGCGACTGCATCGCCCGTACCACGTCGACAACACCGAGACCATCCACCAGCATCCGCACTGGCAGAGTGTTCAAGAACATCCCCGGCACCCGGTCGGCACCCCGGCCGGCATTCATCCGGCCGAACAACACCGTCCCGAACACCACATCACGTCGCCCGGACACCGCCGCCAGCACCCGCGCCCACGCCACATGGAACACCGTGGCCGCCGACACACCCAGCCGCCGTGCCTGCTCCCGGACGCGAACTCCCACCCCCTCGTCCAGCTCATGATGCGCCCGAACCGTCCGCGACCCGTCCCCATGGACATCCAACAACCCGAACGGCGCCGTCGGCTCCGTCACATCACCCAACAACCCGGCGAAATACCGCTCATGCTCCACCTGCGAAACACCCAGCCGCGCCTGCGCCACGAACTCCCGGAAGGGCACCGGATCGGGCAGCCCACCGGCCTCACCCCGCAACAACGCACCGATCTCCGACAGCACCACGTCCCACCCCGTGTGATCCTGCAGCAGATGATGCATCTGGAACAACGCCAGCCAACATCCCGACCCGTCCGGCTCCAGCGCCACCGTCACCCGCACCAACGGCGCCCGATCCAGCGCCATCCGGCCACCAGCCGCCCGCAACAGCTGCTCCACCGCGTCCACGCCAGCCTCAAGCACCGTCTCCGTCACCGGCACCACCGCACGCCGCCACACCACCTGCACCGGCTCCGCGAGTCCTTCCCACACAATGCCGGTGCGGTACACATCGTGCCGCTCCACCACCCGCTGCAATGCCGCCATCACCGCATCCAGCCGCTCCCGCGACTCCACACGCACCACCCGCGGCGACACATACGGATCAGCCCCACCGTCACCGGCAGCCATCAGATGATGGAAGAACATACCCTCCTGCAACGGAGCCAGCGGATAGATGTCGGCGATGTTCGCCGCACCACCCTCGACGCACTGCGCGATCCGGTCCAGCTCCACCTGCGACAGGTCGACCAGCGTCACCATGTCCGGAGTGATCCGCTGCGCACCCTCCGGAATCAGATTCGCCGGCACCACGACCCCCGGCACCCCCGCAACCGCCGCGATCCCCGCCGGCGTCGGCGACCCGAACAGCGCCCGCACGCTGACCCCGACCCCCCGCGACCGCAACCGCTCCACCAACGACACCGCCAACAGCGAATGCCCACCCAGAGCGAAGAAATCATCATCCGCTCCGACCCGCTCCAGGCCCAATACCTCGGCAAACGCCGCGCACAACACCTCCTCCACCACCGAGGACGGACCACGACCACCACTACCCACACCAAAGTCGGGGGCGGGCAGCGCCGAGCGGTCCAGCTTCCCGTTCACCGTCAACGGCAGCTCATCCAGCACCACCACCGCCGACGGCACCATGTACTCCGGCAACCGACCCGCTCCATGCGCCAGCACCGAGGCGGGCACATCCCCCTCCACCGGCGCATCGGCCACCACGTACGCCACCAGCCGCCGGTCCCCCGGCACGTCCTCCCGCACCATCACCACGGCCTGCACGACCTGCGGATGCGCGGCAACGACGGCCTCCACCTCACCCGGCTCGATCCGGAAACCACGGATCTTCACCTGATCATCCACACGACCCGTGAACACCAGACATCCGGCCCCGGTCCACCGCACGCGATCCCCCGTGCGATACAAGCGCGAGCCCTCACCGCTGAACGGATCCGCCACGAACCGCTCCGCGGTCAGCCCCGGCCGGCCCCGGTACCCCCGCGCCACCTGCGGACCCCCTACGTACAACTCACCCACCACACCCGCAGGCACCGGCTGCAGAAACTCGTCCAACACGTATGCACGCATGTTCGCCATGGGCCTGCCGATCGGCACCACGCCTTGGGCGGTGTCGGCCTGCGTGATCAGGTGGTCGGTGCAGCCCACCGTGGCTTCGGTCGGACCATAGTGGTTGACGAGCGTCACGGACGGCAGCCGCGACCGCCAGTGGTCCAGCACCGCCCCGGACAGGGCCTCACCACCGATCATCAGCCGCCCGGTCGGGAGCACCTCGGGCGGCAGCTGCTCCAGGACTGGCAGGTGCGACGGCGTCAGCTTGAGGAACCCGAGGCGTGTCCCGGCCAGCACCCGTGGCAGCCGTTCGTCCAACTCCGCCACGACGACCCGGCCTCCCGAGGTCAGTCCTCCGTACAAACCGGTGACCCCGGCGTCGAACGAGAGCGAGGCATGCAGCAGGCTCGACTCGGCCACCTCCGGGTACGCCCGACGGCACCATCCCGCGTAGTTCGCCAGTCCCTCGTGAGTGACCACAACCCCCTTGGGGGCCCCTGTCGAGCCCGAGGTGTAGATCACGTATGCCGGATGAGCGGGCGACACGGGTACGGTCAGGTCAGCCGCGTCCGTACCGGCCAGCTCCGCGACCACCGCCGGATCGTCGAGCGCCACGGAGGTGAACTCGCCCCGGGGCAGGTCGGCGAGGGTCCGCTGGTCGGTGAGCAGCAACACTGGGGCTGCGTCGGCGAGCATGTACGAGATCCGTTCGTCCGGGTACTCCGGATCGATCGGCACGTATGCGGCGCCCGCCTTCAACACGCCCAGCACTGCGACCACTTGTGCGGCACCTCGCGGCAGGCTCAGCCCGACCAGGTCCTCGGGGCCCACACCATGGGAGGCGAGCAGTCGTGCCAGGCGGTTCGCCGACGCGTTGAGCTCTCCGTATGACAGGGAGGTGGTCTGGTCCAGCACCGCCACAGCGTCGGGGCATCGTGTCACCTGTGCCTCGAACAGCTCCGTCACCAGTCCGTCCGTCACGTCTGCGGAGGTGTCGTTCCAGTGTTCGAGTACCTGGATCCGCTCGGTCTCGTTGAGGATCGGCACCGCGCTGACCGCGATCGAAGCATCGAGCGCCACTGTTTCCAGGACCCGTGTGAGCCGTTGCGCCAGAAGATCCGCCGACGCCTGGTCGAACAGGTCTGCTGCCACGGTCACGGCGCCCGTGAGGAGGGCGGGGTTGCCGTCGGTGTCGGGAATCTCGGACATCGTCACGTTCAGATCGAACTTTGCGGGAGGCTCACCCATGCCCACGCCCGAATGGCGCAGTCCGGGCAGGTCGAGGCGGGCCTGTTCGG
>NZ_JBTWMV010000007.1:0-296542 GCF_054850255.1 Streptomyces sp. 7R007
CACCGCGCGGTGGGCGCCCGAACCGGTGTCAGAAGGTGCGCCGCAGCAGGTCGAGCAGCGCCTCCCAGTGCCGCTCGTCGCTCTCCTTGTGGTAGGCGGCGGTGTCCGCCTGCGTGTATCCGTGGGGCGCGCCGGCGTAGACCTCGCAGCGGTGCCGCACGCCCGCCGCGGTCAGTGCCTGCTCCAGGCGTTCCTGCTGCTCCGGCGGCATCGAGGGGTCCTCGTCGGCGTGGCCGAAGTACAGCTCGGCGGTGATGCGCCCGGCCGCCAGGTGCGGGCTGTCCGGCGCGTCCGTCGCCAGGCCGCCGCCGTGGAACCCGGCCGCCGCGGCGACGCGCTCCGGGTAGGCGCCGGCGGTGCGCAGGACGAGCCGGGCGCCCATGCAGTAGCCGGTCAGTGCCACGGGCCCGTCGGCCGCCAGCGGCGACTCGGCCAGCCACCGCAGATAGGCGCCCGCGTCCCGCACGGCCCGCTCGGGCGTCAGCGCCTCCATCACCGGCTTGATCTGCCCCCAGATCTCCGGCCGCGCCGAGGGGTCGATGAACTCGGGCAGGTCGAAGACGGGCGAACGGCCGTGCCGGTAGAAGACGTTCGGCACCAGGACCGTGTAGCCGGCCTCGGCGAGCCGGTCGGCCATCGCCCGGAGGTGGGGGCGCAGCCCGAAGGCGTCCTGGTAGAGCAGGACGGCCGGGTGCGGACCGCCGTCACCGGGGTGGGCCAGATAGGCGTCCGCGACGCCGTCCTCGGTGGGGATCTCCACGGCTGTTCCCTGTACGGAGGTCATGGGGAGGTCTGCCTCTCTGCGCACGCGACGGTGGCCGGGCCCGGTCGGAGGGACCCGGTCCGGATATCGTTGCACGTGCCACCGACCCGGCTCGAAGGGGCCCCGGGCTCACTCGAACCGGGTGACGTCCCCCGCGCCGCGCCGCACGATCGTCGCCTCGCCGTCGGAGAAGTCGATGACCGTCGTCGGCTCGGTGCCGCAGTCCCCGGAGTCGACCACCGCGTCCAGCACGTGGTCCAGGAGGTCCTTGATCTCCCAGCCCTGGGTCATCGGCTCCTCCTGGTCGGGCAGCAGCAGCGTGCTGGAGACCAGGGGCTCGCCGAGCTCGGCGAGCAGCGCCTGGGTCACCACGTGGTCGGGGATGCGCACGCCGACCGTCTTCTTCTTGGGGTGCTGGAGCATGCGCGGCACCTCCCTGGTCGCCGGCAGGATGAAGGTGTAACTGCCGGGCGTGGACGCCTTGATCGCGCGGAAGACGTCGTTGTCCACCCGCACGAACTGGCCGAGCTGCGCGAAGTCCTGGCAGACCAGGGTGAAGTGGTGCCGGTCGTCCAGGTGGCGGATGGCGCGGATGCGCTCCATGCCGTCCTTGCTGCCCAGCCGGCAGCCCAGCGCGTAGCAGGAGTCCGTCGGATACGCGATGAGCGCGCCCTGGCGGACGCTGTCGGCGACCTGGGCGATGGTGCGCGGCTGGGGGTTGTCGGGGTGCACGTCGAAGTACTTCGCCATTGGCCGAGCTTATGCCGTGCGCGGCCGTGCGCCGCGCAGGGTGGGGGTGGCCGCCCCGGCGAGCGGGGTGGCCGCCCCGTAACGCGGTAGGGATCGCCGTCGTCGGTAACCCGTCAGGATCGCGGGCCCGTCGGCGGGGCGGCCGGCGGGCCCGTGTGAGGTAACGTCCCCGACCGAAACCCCGAGGTCGAAGCGATGGACGAGGAGAAGGCCGACATGGCTGGCCGCAACGACGGACCCCGCCGGGCGGACGCCGACACCTCCGCCTGGGCGGAGGCGCTGCTCGACCAGCTGCGGCCGAGCGCACGCGACGTGCGCAAGGTCGTGGCCTGGCTCGCCGACGCCGTGCACGGCACCGCCTGTCTGCAGGACGGCACCGGGGCCCTCGTCGCCGGCACACCCGTCCCGCTGGACCGGGAGCTGGTCGCGGACATCGCCGCCGGCCGGATCGCCTCGGCCGCGTGGGAGGGCGAGGGACGGCACCTGCGCCTGGTGAAGGTCGAGCAGCCCCACCCCGCGCCGGCCGGTGTGCTCGCGGCCGCCCGGACGGCCCCCTTCGACCGGCGCACCTCCGACATCGTCGCGTACACCGCCCAGGTCGTCGAACTCCTGCTCAGGGCAGGTGAGGCGACCGCGGCCGGGCGCCGCCTGGAGCGGGCCGCCGCCGATCTGCGCCTGGCGATCCTGCAGTTGCTGATGGTCGAGGACACCGTCTCCGCGCGCCGGGTGGCCGCGGGGCTGTGGCCCGGCCTGCTGGACGCGGACACCGCGTGCGTGTACGTCCTCGAAGGGTGCGTCGCGGACCGGGACCGGATCGCCGAGGAGTGCCTGGACGTGACGGGGGAGCGGGCGCTGGTCGTGCGCTGCCCGGCGGTCGACGCGCACGTCATCGTCGTCACACCGCGCGACGCGGCGGCCGACGCGCTGCGCTCGCTCATCGGCCGGCACCCCGGCGTCTTCCTCGGCGGCAGCACCCCGCACAGCCTCGCCCGCATCGCCACCGCCTACGGCCAGGCCGTCAGCGCCCTGGCCGTGGCCCGCTACCGGCCCGACCAGCAGGCCGTGTACGCCGAACGCAGCCACCCCGAGCGGCTGATGGACCCGGTCGCCCTGCGGGCGTGGACCGCCCGCGTGCTGCGCCCGCTCGACGCCCTCGCGCACCACACCCGCGCCGAACTGCTCGCCACCACGCGTCTGGGCCTGGAGTTCACCGCCGTCAGCGCCGCGAAGGTCCTCGGCGTCAGCCGCAACACCGTCCGCGCCCGCATGGAACGCGTCGAGACGCTGCTGCGTGCCGACTTCTCCGACCTGGCCGTCCGGGCCGTCGTCCACCTGGCCCTCAACTCCCACGCCGGATCCGCGGACCTGCCCGGCGATCCCCCGCCCGCCGCCGGATCGGCCGGCCTTAGCGACCTGCTCACCGGGCCGGCCCTGCGCGTCTGGGCCGACGACCTGCTCGGCCGGCTCGCCGGGGACGGCCGGGACCTGCGCCGCACCCTGCGCACCTGGATCGCCGTCGGCGCCAACGCCGAACGGGCCGCGCAGACCCTCGGGGTGCACGCGCAGACCGTCCGCGAGCACGTGCGCAGCGCGGAGCCCGTCCTGGAGCGCCAGCTCCTCGCCTCCGGCAGCGACCTGTACGAGGTCGTCCTCGCCCATCTGGCGCTCGGTGACCTCGACGCACCCGCCCTGCACGGGACATAACCGGCCAAGCCGGACGCACCTGTGCACGGGTGAGCCCTTCGGGCGCCGAGGCGGGCACCGGCACGATTCACAAGGGCTCAACCAGGCACGTAAGTTCGACGCGCCGTGGGGGCGCGACCGGAGCGGGGGACCGGTCGGGCCCCCGCCGCGCGTGCACCGGGAAGCGGCCGACGTGGCCCATCGAGCAAGGGGATCGCCACCGGTCCGCAAGTGCGTCGCAGCCGTCGGCGCAGGGCCGTTCGGCCCTGTCGTCCGCCGGGCGTTCTGGCTTCACTGATCCCGCGGTCGCGCCCCGTCGTGCGCGGGCGGACCCGCGGTGTGAGGACAGGAGGCGAACGGATGATGATCGCGGCGGTCGGCCAGGCCGACCTGACTCCCGATACGCGCAAGCTGGTGGAGGCCGAGCTGGGCACGGCCCTGCAGCGGCTGCCGGCGCGCGCGGTCGGTGTGGTGCGGGCCGGTGCGGGGGTGCCGGTGCTGTTCGGGCGGGCGGCGCGGGCGGCGGGCCGATCGCTGGTCGTGGTCACGCCCACGCAGGGGAT
The DNA here is from genome assembly GCF_054850255.1 of Streptomyces sp. 7R007. NCBI lineage: Bacteria > Bacillati > Actinomycetota > Actinomycetes > Kitasatosporales > Streptomycetaceae > Streptomyces > Streptomyces sp. 7R007. Next base: position 3,760 of record NZ_JBTWMV010000007.1, read on the forward strand.
GGTGCCCGCCCTGCTGCCGGCGGGCGACCGCGTGGCCACCGGCGAACTGCTGGGCCTCGCCGCGCAGGTGCGCCTGCTGGCGTACGACCCCGGCGACCGCGACGCGTGCGTGGGCGCGGACGAGCGGATGATCGCGGGCTGCCGCGGACTGCTGGCGGTGTGGGACGGCTCGCCGTCCAGCGGGCGCGACGCCACCGCCCATCTCGTCGCCTACGCCCGCGCCCACGGCGTCCCCGTGGAAGTCGTGTGGCCGCGGGGCGCCGAGCGGACGACCGGTCCACCGCGGTCCGCCGCCCGGCCGGCACCGCCCCTGGTGCGCTCAGCGCCCGCCCTGCTCGACGACCGGACGGGACACGCCGGATGACCGGCGACACCGCCACCCACGAGCGGGCCCTGGCGCCCCGGACCCGGCAGATCACCCCGGAGGGCGCCACCGGCGGCTCCCGCGCCTTCGCCTGGTTGCTGATCACGGCCGGCGCTCTCGGAATCCTCGCCTCCTTCGTGATCACCGTCGACAAGTTCCGGCTGCTGCAGGACCCGGCCTTCAGTCCGTCCTGCAACCTCAGCCCGGTCCTGTCGTGCTCGAACGTGATGCGCAGTCCGCAGGCATCCGTGTTCGGCTTCCCCAATCCGATGCTGGGGCTGCTGGCCTACCCGGTGGTCGTGGCGGCCGGGCTGGCGCTGCTGGCCGGGGCCCGCTTCCGGCGCTGGTTCTGGCTCGGCCTGAACGCCGGCACGTTGTTCGGCGCGGGTTTCTGCATGTGGCTGATGTCCCAGGCGCTGTACGTGATCGGCGCGCTGTGCCTGTGGTGCTGCCTGGCCTGGGCGGCCACCATCACCCTGTTCTGGTACACGACCGTGCACAACCTGCGCCACGGCGTGATCCGGGCGCCGCGTGGACTGGTGGCCGGAGTGCGCGAGTTCCACTGGGTGGTGCCGCTGACCTGGTGCCTGAGCATCGTGATGCTCATCGCCACGCGCTGGTGGAGCTACTGGCAGACGCTGCTGTGACGGGCCGGGGCCCCGAAGAGGGACCCTTGGGCCCCAACGCGGCCGCGCGCGGGGACCGTTAGGCCCTACCGAGCCCCCGTACCCCTGAGCCGATCATGTGGCGGCACGTCACATGAGCAGCTGAGAGGACACCGTTCGGTGGACGAAGTACAGATACGGCCCGGAGTCGAGCCCGCCGCGCCCACGGGGCCGGCCACGCGAGCGCCGCGCCCGTCGTGGACGCAGTGGCTGACGACCACCGACCACAAGAAGATCGGGACGATGTACCTGGTCACCGCGTTCGCGTTCTTCATCGTCGGCGGTGTGCTGGCCCTGCTGATGCGTGCGGAACTCGCCCGGCCGGGCCTGCAGATCATGTCGACCGAGCAGTTCAACCAGGCGTTCACGATGCACGGTTCGATCATGCTGCTGATGTTCGCGATGCCGCTGTTCACCGGCTTCGCCAACTGGATCATGCCGCTGCAGATCGGCGCCCCGGACGTGGCCTTCCCGCGGCTGAACATGCTGGCCTACTGGCTGTTCCTGTTCGGCTCCTCGATCGCCGCGTTCGGGTTCCTCACCCCGGGCGGCGCCGCCGACTTCGGCTGGTTCCTGTACGCCCCGCTGTCCGACGCCGTCCACTCGCCCGGCCTCGGCGCCGACCTGTGGATCATGGGCGTGGCGCTGTCGGGGTTCGGCTCGATCCTCGGCGCGGTCAACTTCATCACCACCATCATCTGCATGCGCGCACCGGGCATGACCATGTTCCGCATGCCGATCTTCACCTGGAACGTGCTGCTGACCGGCGTGCTGGTCCTGATCATCTTCCCGGTGCTGGCGGCCGCGCTGTTCGCCCTGGAGTGCGACCGCAAGTTCGGCAGCCACGTCTTCGACGCCGCCAACGGCGGTGCGCTGCTGTGGCAGCACCTGTTCTGGTTCTTCGGCCACCCGGAGGTGTACGTCCTGGCGCTGCCGTTCTTCGGCATCGTCTCCGAGGTCGTCCCGGTCTTCTCCCGCAAGCCGATGTTCGGCTACATGGGCCTTATCGGCGCGACGATCGCCATCGCGGGTCTGTCGGTGACGGTGTGGGCGCACCACATGTACGTCACCGGCGGCGTGCTGCTGCCGTTCTTCTCCTTCATGACCTTCCTGATCGCGGTGCCGACCGGTGTGAAGTTCTTCAACTGGATCGGCACGATGTGGAAGGGCTCGCTGTCCTTCGAGACGCCGATGCTGTGGACCACCGGCTTCCTGATCACCTTCGTCTTCGGCGGACTGACGGGCGTGATCCTCGCCTCGCCGCCGCTCGACTTCCACCTGTCCGACTCGTACTTCGTCGTCGCCCACTTCCACTACACGGTCTTCGGCACGGTCGTGTACGCGATGTTCGCCGGATTCCACTTCTGGTGGCCGAAGATGACCGGCAAGATGCTCGACGAGCGCCTCGGCAAGATGACGTTCTGGACGCTGACGGCCGGCTTCCACCTCACCTTCCTCGTCCAGCACTGGCTGGGCGTGGCGGGCATGCCGCGCCGGTACGCCGACTATCTGGCGGCCGACGGCTTCACCGCCCTCAACACCCTGTCCACCATCGGCTCGTTCCTGCTCGGCCTGTCGCTGCTGCCGTTCTTCTACAACGTGTGGAAGACCGCCAAGTACGGCGAGAAGGTGGACACCGACGACCCGTGGGGCTACGGCCGATCGCTGGAGTGGGCGACCTCGTGCCCGCCGCCGCGGCACAACTTCACCTCGCTGCCCCGCATCCGCTCCGAGTCCCCGGCGTTCGACCTGCACCACCCCGAGATCGCCGCGGCGGCCGAGGCGGTGAGCTGAGCGTGTCGCACGCCGTCCCAGGGCTGGGCGCGGCCCTGCTGACCGCGGCCGGCAGCGTCTGGTACGTCCCGGCCCTCGCCGACCTGCGCGCCGGAGCCGACCGGCCGCCGGCGCGCCGCACCGCCGCCCTGGCCTGCCTCAGCGGCTGGGCCGGAGTGGCGGGGTTCGCCGTACTGCTGCTCGCCGGCGCGGCGTGGCAGGCGGCGTGCGCGACGGCGGTGGCGGCGATGACGGTGGCCGCCGGCCTGCGCGCCGGCGCCGCCGTGCGGCATCGCCGGGAGGCGCGGGAGGCGGCCCGGCACTGGGCGGCGCTGGGGTCGGCTCCGCCGCCGCGTCACGGCTTCCGGTACGTCTTCGCCGCCCTCGTCGCCTCCGGAGTGGCGGCCGCCGCGGCGGGCGCGGTCCTCGCCACCGCCGCCGGGTCCGGGGACGGCCTCGGCCGGCCGACGGCCGTCCTGGCTCCCGCGGCGATCGTCGCCGTGTTCCTGGCCTTGGCGACGGCGGTGGCACGCGCGGCTCGCTCCCGGTCGGACGCGGGCCACCGGCAGTCCCGCCACTAGTGCGCGCGGCGATCGAAACGATTGTACGGACGATTGAATCTGTTGCCGTCGCTTGTGAACGCACCGGATCGAGTCGTACGCTCCGCATGTTCGATCGTCGTCCGACCCCTTGAGGTGTGCCATGGACCGCTCCCGCCTGCAGGACCTGCTGGCCCGCGAGAAGGCGGAGGCCGAGCGCCGCTGCCCGCGTTCGAGGGAGGCGTACGCGCGCGCCGACCACCTCTTCGGGCGGGTGCCGATGACGTGGATGAACAAGACGGCGGGCTCCTTCCCCCGCTATCTGGCCGGCGCGCGGGGTGCTCGGGTGACGGACGTCGACGGGCACGAGTACGTCGACTTCTGCCTCGGGGACACCGGCGCCATGGCCGGTCACTCCCCGGCGGTCGTCGCCGAGGCCGTCCAGCGCCGTTTCGGCGAGCTGGGCGGCGCCACGGCGATGCTGCCGACGGAGGACGCCGAACACGTCGGTGCCGAACTCACCCGCCGCTTCGGGCTGGCGCGCTGGAGCTTCTCGCTGACGGCGACCGACGCCAACCGGTGGGCGATCCGGCTGGCCCGCGCCGTCACCGGCCGCCCCAAGATCCTGGTGAACAGCTACAGCTACCACGGCAGCGTCGACGAGTCGCTGATCGTGGTCGGCCCCGACGGCCGGGGAACGGCCCGCCCCGGCAACGTCGGAGCCCCCTGCGACGTCACGCTGACCAGCCGCGTGGCGGAGTTCAACGACCTCGACCAGCTGGAGCGCGAACTGGCCCACGGCGACGTCGCCGCCGTCCTGATGGAACCCGCCCTCACCAACATCGGCATCGTGCTGCCCGAACCCGGCTACCTGGCCGGCGTGCGCGAACTGACCCGCCGGCACGGCACACTGCTGATCAACGACGAGACGCACACCTTCTCGGCGGGCCCGGGCGGCTGCACGGCGGCCTGGGACCTGGAGCCCGACCTGCTGACCATCGGCAAGGCCATCGGCGGCGGCATCCCGGCCGGGGCCTACGGCCTCTCCGCCGAACTGGCCGACCAACTCCTCGGCCGCGGCGACCTCGACCTCGTCGACATGGGCGGCGTCGGCGGCACCCTGGCCGGCAACGCCCTGTCGATGGCCGCCGTACGGGCCACCCTGGAGCACGTCCTGACGGACGAGGCCTTCGCGCGGATGGCCAAGCTGTCCGAACGGTTCGAGGCGGGCGTCCGCGCCGGCATCGAGGCCCACGCCCTGCCCTGGTCGGTCAGCAGGCTCGGCGCCCGCACCGAGTACCGCTTCGCCGACCCCGCGCCGCGCACCGGCACCCAGTCCGCCGCGGCCGCCGATCCCGACCTGGAGGACTTCCTCCACCTCTACCTCGCCAACCGCGGCATCCTGCTCACCCCGTTCCACAACATGGCCCTGATGTGCCCCGACACGACGGAGCAGGACGTGGACACCCACACCGGCCTGTTCGCCGCCGCCCTGTCCGAACTGGTCGGCTGACCGGCGTCGATAGGGTGGGCCGACCCCGCCGGAAAGGACGTGTGACGACGTGGACGAGATCGACCGGGCCATCCTGCGCGAACTGCAGACCGACGGCCGTATCGCCTACGCCGACCTCGGCCCCAGGGTCGGCCTGTCCGCGTCGGCCGCCCGCCAGCGCCTCCAGCGGCTGCTGGACTCCAAGGCCGTCCAGGTGGTCGGCGTCACCGACCCGATGTCCATGGGCGGCCAGGCCATGGCCCTGCTCGGCATCGGCGTCGACGGCGACCCGCGGGCGGTCGCCGACGAACTGGCCCGGCGGCCCGAAGTGGTCTACTCGGTGCTGACCTCGGGCGGCTTCGACCTGTTCGCCGAGGTGGTCGCACCGGGCCCGCGGGAACTGCTGGACTTCGTCAACGACGTCGTCCGGCCGATCGAGGGCGTCGAGCGGATCCAGTCGTTCCCGTACTTCGGCATCCACACCCACCGATTCCTCTGGGACCTGGGCTGATTGGCGGGCGCGGGACGGGTACTCGGACCTCTCCGGAACGACAACCGCTGGAGGAGGTTCGGATGACCAGCAGCAGCGAGACCGGCGGCGTGACCGGTACGCCGGACAAGGACTACAACCTCATCTGGTACGTGGAAGCGTGCCTGAGCAACGCCCTGCGCCTGGAGAGCTACATCCAGGACGCCGAGCGCGAGAAGGACACCGAGGTCGCCGATCTGTTCCGCAAGGCCCAGGCCGACAGCCGCAAGGGCGCCGAACTCGGCAAGGACCTCCTGCGCGCGCGCCTCAGCGGAGGCTGACGGCGGTTTGCCGAGCGGGCCCGGACGCCGTGACGACACGGTGGTCCGGGCCTTCCGCGTGCCGACGGGGCGTCAGATGTCAGTGCCGGCTGGCACCATGCGACGTATGACCCCGTCGACCACCGCGTCCTGGAGCCGCATCGAGACCTGGCTCGCGCGGCACGCGCCGCGCACCCGCGCCGAACTGGCGCCGCCCGCCGCCCCCGAGGCGATCGCCGCCGCCGAGGAGGCCGTCGGCATGCCGTTTCCCGAACCGCTGACCGAGTCCCTGCTCCGGCACGACGGCACGGGCTGCGGCGTCCTGCTGCCGCCGTTCTGGACGATGCTGAGCACCGAGCGGATCGTGGACGACTGGCGCATGCGGACCCGGATCCACGGGGCGCCGTCCGCCGCCGACGAGGAGCGGGATCCGGAGTCCGAGTACGGCCCGTGGTGGCACCGCCAGTGGATCCCGTTCGCCGCCGACGGCTGCGGCGACCACCTGGTCGTCGACCAGCGCCCGACGCGCCGCACCGGACGGATAGGCGACGCCGACCACGAGGACGGCTGCCGCTTCCCCTCCCACCCGATGTGGTCCTCGCTGCCGGCGCTGCTGGACATGACCGCCACCGCGCTGGAGACCGGCGGCCTGCTGGACTGCTACGAACGGCTCGTCGTCGACGAGCAGGAGCTGTCCTGGGACTTCTGACCGGCTCCGCGTCCCCGGCCGGGGACGGTGACGGAAACCCGCGCTCCCGGCTACCGTACCGGCCAGTAACCGGACTGGATCCAGGAGGCCCCCATGCCGCAGCTCGAAGTCGACGGCGCAGCGCTGACGTACGACGACGAGGGGCCCCGCGACGGCGACGGCGTGCCCCTGGTCTTCGTCCACGGCTGGACGGCGAACCGGCACCGCTGGGACCACCAGATCGAGCACTTCGGCCGCAAGCGCCGCGTGATACGCCTGGACCTGCGCGGCCACGGCGACAGCACCGGCAAGGGCGTGCGGAGCGTCGACGAACTCGCCGCGGACGTCCTCGCCCTCCTGGACCACCTTGAGGTCGACCGGTGCGTCCTCGTCGGCCACTCCATGGGCGGCATGATCGCCCAGACGGTCACCCTGGCCGAGCCCGACCGCGTCGAGCGGCTGGTGCTGGTGGACTCCATCAGCCGCATGACCTACAGCCGGGGCCGCGGCCTGCTGATGGGCCTCTCCACCCTCGTGCCCTACCGGCTGTTCGTCGCCGCCAACATCCAGCGGGCCTTCGCCCCCGGCTATCCGCGCGAGGAGATCCGCAAGTACGTCGAGGCCTCCGCGGCGACCCCGAAGGAGGTCGTCATGACGCTCTACGGCGCCATGCGGGCCTTCGACGTGCTCGACCGGGTGGGCGAGATCCAGGCGCCCACCCTGCTGATCCACGGCTACCACGACATCCAGCTCCCCGTGAAGCAGATGCTGCGCATGGCGAAGGCGTATCCCCATGCCCTGGTCCGCATCATCGACGGCGGCCACGAACTGCCCGTGGAGAAGCCGGCGGAGGTCACCGCGGCCATCGAGACGTTCGTGACCGTCCCGGCCTGACCCGCGCCCGCGCTCCGCGCACACTCGCCCCGGGTCGCTACCGGCCCTCCGGCCCCGCTGATGTTGGGATGGGACGCGGCAGAAGGGGATGGTGTTGGAAGGTGACCGCACAGCCGGGGCCCAGCCGGACCCGGCGGACTGCTTCGCCCTCGCCGGGCGGGCCGTCGCCACGATCGGAAGCTCGCTGGACGAGCGCAGAACGGCCGGGGAGTGCGCCCGCTTCCTGGTCGAGGAGCTGTGCGAGGCCGCGGCCGTCGACCTCCTGACGGACGAGGAGGAACGGCGGGCACGGCGCGGCACGCTGCGCCCCGCGGCCTCGGCGGGCCGGCGCGAACTGGTGGAGGACCTGCGTCACGTGCCGCGCAGCGACGTGCTGGTGCGCGCCCTGGACGCGGGTCATCCGATCACCGCGTCCTTCAGCCCGGACGGGCGCGAGCCGGTGGCCGCGCTGTCCGTGCCGCTGCTGGCCTGGGACCGCGCCTACGGGGCGGTCGTGGCCGTGCGCACCGGCCGGGCGTTCACCGACGGCGAGGCCACGGCCGTGCACTACGCGGCCCGGCTGACCGCCGCCCACCTCCACCACGCCGTCGAACACCGCCGGCTGCGCACCACCGCCCTGCACCTGCAGGAGAGCCTGCTCGCCGAGCCGGGCCGCCCGCATCCCAACGTCGACATGGCCACCCGCTATCTGCCGGCCGGCCGGGGCGCGGTGGTCGGCGGGGACTGGTTCGAGACGGTACGGCTGCACTACGACCGCACGCTGCTGGTCATCGGCGACGTGATAGGGCACGGCCTGGACGCGGCGGTCGACATGAACGCCTACCGCTCGATGCTGCGCTACGTCGCCTCCAAGGACCTTCCGCCGCACCGCATCCTGCGCCGCGTGGACACGGCCATGTCGCAGGACGACCACCGCAGACCCGCGACCTGTCTGCTCGCCCTGCTGGACCCCGCCCGCGCCACGGTCGCCTTCGCCGGCGCCGGCCATCTGCCGCCTGCCGTCTTCCACCGCGACGGCTACGGGGAACTGGTCCCGCTGGCCGTGGGCCCGCCGCTGGGCACGGGACTGGCCGACTACCAGACGACCACCGTCACACTGGGCCCCGAGGACACCCTCGTGCTGTTCACCGACGGACTCGTCGAACGCCGCGGAGAGGACATCGACGCCTCCCTCGCCCGTCTGGCCGGCCTGCGCCTGCGCCCCGGGAAGGACGTCGCCGAGGTCCTGGACGAGGTCCTCACCCACCTGACGGTCGAGCAGCCGGAGGACGACATCGCGGTGATCACGGCCCGCTTGCGGCACCGGGTCTCCTGAACGAGGGTCCCGCGTCGAAGCCCACCACACGCGTTGACGGTCCGTCGGGGGCCCCTCGCCCGCCGTCGGCGTCGCGAGGGAAGATGGCTGGGCAAGCGTTTCCGGTGGAACCGATGTGGAGGAGCGGGTACATGCAGCACGAGCGAGCGGGCAAGCCGGCCGGTCCGGAGGATCTCGTCGACGTCGCCCGGCTGGTCACCGCGTACTACGCGCTGCACCCTGATCCGGCCGACCCGGGCCAGCGGGTGGCGTTCGGCACCTCGGGTCACCGGGGATCGTCGCTGGCGACGGCGTTCAACGACGACCACATCGCCGCCACCAGCCAGGCCATCTGCGAGTACCGCACCGCGCAGGGCACCGACGGCCCCCTCTTCCTGGGCGCCGACACCCACGCCCTGTCCGAGCCCGCGAAGGTCACCGCGCTGGAGGTGTTCGCGGCCAACGAGGTCACCGTGCTCATCGACAGCGCCGACGGCTACACGCCCACGCCTGCGGTCTCGCACGCCATCCTCACCCACAACCGCGGCCGCACCTCGGGCCTCGCCGACGGCGTGGTGGTCACCCCCTCGCACAACCCGCCCGCCGACGGCGGCTTCAAGTACAACCCGCCCAGCGGCGGACCGGCCGGCTCCGACGCGACGTCCTGGATCCAGGACCGCGCCAACGCCATCATCGCGGGCGGCCTGAAGGACGTACGGCGCATCCCGTACACCCGGGCGCTCGCCGCCGAGACCACCCGCCACCACGACTTCCTGGGCGCCTACGTCGCCGATCTGCCCCACGTCCTCGACCTCGACGCCGTCCGCGCCGCCGGCGTGCGGATCGGCGCCGACCCGCTGGGCGGGGCCTCGGTCGCCTACTGGGGCCGGATCGCCGAACAGCACCGGCTCGACCTGACCGTGGTCAATCCGCTCGCGGACCCCACCTGGCGTTTCATGACGCTCGACTGGGACGGGAAGATCCGCATGGACTGCTCCTCCCCGTACGCGATGGCCTCGCTCATCGAGCGGCGCGACCGCTTCCAGATCGCCACCGGCAACGACGCCGACGCCGACCGGCACGGCATCGTCACCCCGGACGCCGGGCTGATGAACCCCAACCACTACCTGGCCGCCGCCATCGCCTACCTCTACCGCCACCGCGAGCAGTGGCCCGCCGGCACGGGCATCGGCAAGACGCTGGTGTCGTCCGGGATGATCGACCGCGTCGCCGCGGACCTGGGGCGCCGGCTGGTGGAGGTGCCGGTCGGGTTCAAGTGGTTCGTCGACGGGCTGGTCGACGGCTCGCTCGGCTTCGGCGGGGAGGAGTCGGCCGGCGCCTCGTTCCTGCGCCGGGACGGTTCGGTGTGGACCACCGACAAGGACGGCATCATCCTCGCGCTGCTCGCCTCCGAGATCCTCGCCGTCACCGGCAGGACGCCCTCGCAGCACTACGCCGAGCTGACGTCCCGCTTCGGCGAGCCCGCCTACGCGCGCATCGACGCCCCGGCCAGCCGCGAGGAGAAGGCCCTGCTGGCCAAGCTCTCGCCCGCGCAGGTGGGCGCCGACACCCTGGCCGGAGAGCCGGTGACCGGGGTGCTCACCGAGGCGCCGGGCAACGGCGCCGCGATCGGCGGCATCAAGGTCACCACCGAGAACGCCTGGTTCGCGGCCCGCCCCTCGGGCACCGAGGACGTGTACAAGATCTACGCCGAGTCCTTCCGCGGCCCCGATCACCTCCGCCAGGTCCAGGAGGAGGCCAAGGAGGTCGTCATGGCGGCCCTGGGCGGCTGAGGATCCGTAAGGGACCCACCTCCTGGGCGGATATGGCACACAAGGGTAAAATATGGTCGTTTTTACCCTGAATGTTGTCGTGAAGGGGCTGATGCCCTCACCGGAGTGATCGATGTCCCGCACGCGCCCCACGGACGACAGTGACGAGCTGCTGACCAGACTCGCCTCGCTGACCGCCCAGGCGCGCGAACTCGCGGAACTGCAGCGCTCCCGCGTCGAGCTCGCCATCGCCCTCCAGCGGGACATGCTGCCCTCCCACCTGCCCGCCGCCCCCGGCGTCCGCCTGGCCGTCCGCTACGCGCCGGCCTACCACGGGCTGAACGTCGGGGGTGACTGGTACGACGCCTTCCGCATGCCCGACGGCCGGATCGGGCTGTCGATCGGCGACGTCCAGGGGCACAACATCGAGGCGGCCGCCTTCATGGGCCAGGTCCGGGTCGGCCTGCGCGCGCTGGCGTCGGTCACCAGCGAACCGGGCGAACTCCTGGCCTGTACGAACGACCTGCTGATGTCCCTGGGCACCGACCTCTTCGCCACCTGCACCTTCATACGGCTCGACCCGGCCACCGGGATCATGGAGAGCGCCCGGGCCGGCCACATCCCCCACATCTGGGCCACGGCCGACGGCAGGTCCGGCGTCGCCCAGGACCAGGGCGGCCCGCCGCTCGGCGTCCAGAAGGGCATGGAGTACCCGGTCACCTGTCACCGGCTCACCACCGGAGGCGTCTTCGTGCTGGTCACGGACGGCGTGGTGGAAGGGCCCACGCTCAACGTCGACGAGGGCCTCGACCAGATCGTCCGCCTCGCGGGGATCGCCGCGGTCGCCGGCATGGAGGCCGGCCCGCTCGCCGACGCCGTCATCAAGGTCGCCGAACGGGTCGGACACGAGGACGACGCGGCCGTTCTGGTCGTCGGCCACGACGGGCCCGGGATTCAGCCATAGGGCCCGCCGCGGGCACCTCTCGCCTCGCCGACACGGCGGCGCCGGTGTCTGATGACAGCTGTGGTGGGTACCCAGGATCTGCGCCGGCCCGTCGTCCTCGTACTGCAGACGCTGGGCGTGGCCGTCGTGTACTTCGCGGCCGGACGACTGGGCCTGATGCGCCAGCTCGTCGTCCAGGGCGCCGTCGTCTCACCCATCTGGCCGCCCACCGGCGTCGCGGTCGCCTGCCTGCTGCTGTTCGGCCTGCGCTGCTGGCCCGGCATCACCCTCGGCACCCTCCTCGTCGTGCTGTCCATCACCACCTCGCTCCAGCCCACCGTGCTCGGCACCCTGCTGGGCAACACCGCCGCCCCCGTCTGCGCCTGCCTGCTGCTGCGCAGGGTGGGCTTCCGCACCGACCTCGTCCGGCTGCGCGACGGCCTGGCCCTGGTGTTCCTGGCCGCGCTGACGGCCATGCTCATCAGCGCGACCATCGGCGCCGGGCTCCTGGTCCTGACCGACAAGCTCCCGGCGGGCCAGTTCTGGCCGGTGTGGGTGGCCTGGTGGGTGGGTGACGCGATGGGGGTCCTGATCGTGACGCCGGTGCTGCTGATGCTGCGGGCCGCCCGCTGGCCGCCGCCGCTGTCCCGCTGGAAGGAGGCCGCGGCGCTGACCGTGATCGCCGCCGTCCTGGTGCCGTACGCCACCCGCAGCCCCGTCAGCCTGATGTTCCTCGTCTACCCGCTGCTGATCTGGGCGGCCCTGCGGTTCGAGCTGCCGGGGTCCATGCCGTGCGCGCTGTTCGCCTCCGTGCTGGCCACCGTCGCGGCGACGGACCACGTCGGCCCCTTCGAGGGGCTGTCCCGCGTGGGGACCCTGATGAAACTCCAGGCCTTCAACGGCTCGATGGCGCTGACGGCCCTGCTGCTGTCCGCGGTGATCGCCGAGCAGCGCAGCACCAGACGGTCGGTGGAACGTGCCTGCCAGGAACTGGTCGAGGTCTTGCAGCACCTGACCGCGGGCGAGTCCCCGGACGGCCGGCCGCCGCTGGACCGGCGCTGAGGCGCCGGGGTCACTCCCACAGCGGCAGGGTGACCGTCTGGGCGTAGACGTCGGGCCTGCTGCCGGGATAGGTGAGGGTGATCTCGGTGAAGTGCCACAGCGTGGGGCGCTTCTTCCAGGGGTGCGGATCACTCAGCCGCACGGTCACGGGGTAGGCGTGGAAGGTGCCCGCCGCGCAGTAGGGCTTGCAGTCGTTGACCAGGTTGACGCCCTCGGCGCGCGCCGTGTCGGTGCCCCACTTCGACCAGTGCAGCGAGGTCAGCCGGCTGTTGCCGTCGCCGCAGGCGAGCATGAAGCCGGCGGGGCGCACGTGCGGGTGCCACAGACAGTCGACGATGACGGGCACCGCCGATGGCCGCCGCGCGGCATGCCCGGTCGTCCCCGCGGCCGGGGACGCCCCCGCCGCCGCGAGCGACGCGACACAGCACACCGCGACCGCCGTACCCACGACCCGTCGGCGCATGGCCCCACCCCTCTCGTGCGGGAGTCCCTGTACCGACGCTACGACCGGCCGCCGGCCCGCACCACTCGAACGGACCACACCCGCACATCATCGACACGGCCGGGGCCCGCCCGCCCTACGCCACCGGGTGTGCGGCCGTGATGTCCGACGACCACTCCAGCAGCCGTACGAGGTCGTCGTCGGCCCGGGACGGGGCCGCCCCGCGGTCGGAGCGGCCGGGGGAGTGGGTGCCGCGGGATATGTTGCCGCTGACGGTGGTGTTGTGGTCGGTGCGCGGGCGGCGCAGCGTCTCGTAGAGGGCAAGCGCGGTGTCGGTGTCGGGCGCGTCGCGCAGGGACTTCGCGAGGACGACGGCGTCCTCCAGGGCCATCGAGGCGCCCTGCCCGGTCGCGGGGGAGGCGGCGTGGGCGGCGTCGCCGAGGAGCAGGACCCGGCCCGAGCGCCACGGCGTGCCGGTGGGGATCTCGGTGGCGTTGGTGACCAGGAGGTCCTCTCCGGTGGCCGCGACGATGTCCGCGGCCGCGGTGGCGTCCCCGCGCAGCGACGGCACCAGCTCCGCGCGCCAGCGGTCGGGTGTGCCGTGCGTGATCTCGTCGCCGGACAGCGGTTCGCCCGCGACCCGCGCGAACCAGGAGGTCTCCCCGCCCGGCGACACCGCGTAGCCGAAGGCCGCCGCACTGCCGCGCACCATCGTGATGCACCCGTCCCCGGCCGGGACGGGCGCGGAGCCGGTGCGACCGTAGAAGACACGCTGGCCCGCGTAGCGCGGGCGGACGGCGGACGCGACGGCCTGCCGTACGGTCGAGTTGAGGCCGTCGGCGCCGATGAGGAGGTCGCCGGTGGCCGAACTCCCGTCCGCGAAGCGGGCGGTGACACCGCCGGCGCCGTCCGCCACGGAGACGAGCCGGGCGCCGTGCCGGATGCCGATGCCCCGGCGTGCCGCCTCCGCCTGCAGGGCGGCGCCGAGGTCGCCGCGCCGCAGGCAGCGGTAGCGCAGCGACGGGTCGTCGGACTCGCCGAGCGGCACGTGCGCCAGCTCGGTGCCCGTGGCGTCCAGCACCCGCATCGAGGTCAGCGCAAAGCCGAGGCGGGTGACGGCCGGAGTGGCGTCCACCTGGGCCAGGGCGCGCATGCCGTTGCTGGCGAGGGTGAGGAACGCGCCGAGGTCCTCGGCCGCGTCGGGGTGGGCCTCGTACCCGTCGACCTCGAAGCCCGCCTTGTGCAGGGCCAGGGCCGTCGCCGCACCGCAGATCCCCCCGCCGATGACCATGATCCGCACCGCACCGCTCCCCACTCGTGTCCGTACGGTGCCCACCCTCCCACGCCGCCCCCGCTGTCACCGCGCGGCGCGGTCCGTGTGGCCGCCAACGCCTTGCGCGGACACCCGAGTTGGCCTGATCCGCACCTCGTCCCGGCTTGTTCCCGGCCCTTCGGACGTGCCGATTCCAGATTTCGAAAGGTTGTGGAGGTTGTGTGCAGCAGAACTGCTTAAACTCTGAACCTTGTACGGAGAGGGAGCACTGTGAGTGAACCGACGGGGCCCGCCTGCCCCGAGTGCGGTACGCCGCGGGTGGCGGACGGCAGCCCTGCCTGTTCCTGCGCCCGCCGCGCCGCCGAGGCCCACCGGGAGACGCGGCACGCGGAGGCGGCGGCAGCGGAGGACTTCAACCCGCTGCGCATACGGCCGTTCGTGGAGTTCGGCGACAAGGACCCGGCGTCCGCACACGCTCCCGCACCGGAAGCAGCGGGAGCACCGGGAGAACCGGAAGGGCCGGAAGGGCCGGAAGGCGCGGCGCCGGCCGGTGACACGGAACAGCCGGCTGCCCCGCTTGATCCCGGCCCCGACTCCCCTTCCCCGGGCCACGACCAGCCGCCGACCGCCGGTTCCTCATCCCCACCGCCCGCCGACGCCCCCCGCTCCCGGCGCCGCACGGTGCTGGTCACCGGTGCCGGCGCGGCCGTGGCCGTGCTGGTGACCGGTGGCTTCGTCGGCGGTCTCTTCTCCTACACGGGCCCCTCACGGGACGACTCCGTAACCGGCGGTGTCCGCGCGGGAGTTCCCGACGGCTCCTCGGCCACGAGCGCGGAACCGGCACAGCCCTCCTCGACGACATCGGTGTCACCCTCGTCCGAGCCCTCGACCTCCACCACCCCCACGACGGCCACCACCACGGCCACCACTCCGGCCGCCACCGCCAGTCCCACCAGCACCCCCTCCAGCACCACCGGCACGACCGCCCCCGCGCCCACCACCTCCAACGGCCAGCCCCCGGTGCTCCGTTACGGCGACAAGGGCCCCGAGGTCGTCGAACTCCAGCTCCGCCTGCGGCAGATCGGCTTCTACACCGGTGACGCCGACGGCGACTACGACAAGGACGTCGAGAACGCGGTACGCAGCTACCAGTTCGCCCGCCTGATCTTCACGGACGAGTCCGGGGTCTACGGCCACGCCACCCGGGCCGCTCTCGAATCGGAGACCTCAGAGCCGTGACGGCCTGAATGGCCCGCACCGCTCTTCCGGCGCTGCCGTACCGGCGTCCGGCGCTGTCGTCGAGGGGGTGGGCTCCCCGTTGTCCGGTGGGGGTGCCCCCACCGCGGAGCACCGGCTCGCCGGAGTGCCGGCCGGACGCCACGCGCCTAGCGTGAGGTCGCATGCCGACCTTCTTACCGAACTCGCGCCGCGCACGGCGCACCGGCCTCGCGGCCGTGCTGGCGGCCCTCGCGCTGGCCACCGCCCCGGCGGCCACGGCACAGCCCCCGGCCCCGCCCTCCCGCGCCTCGGCACGGTGCGCCCCGCACGACCAGGTCCGTCAAGCGCTGCGCGTCCTCACGGAACGGGACCGCATCGCCGGTGCCGCGGTCCTCGGCACCGACGCCGACCCGGCCGCCCCCTGCGGGAGATGGACCGAACACGCCGGGACAGCCGATCTGCGCACCGGTCGTCCCATGAACGCCACCGACCGTCTGCGCATCGGCAGCGTCACCAAGACGTTCACCGCGACCGTCGTCCTCCAACTCGCCGCCGAGCACCGCCTCTCGCTCGACGACACCGTCGACCGGTACCTGCCCGGTCTGATCCGCAGCCACGGACACGACGGCCGTCGGATCACCGTACGGCAGCTCCTGCAGCACACCAGCGGGCTGCCGGACTACCTCGACGCCTCCGAATGGGAGCATCCCGAACGGCTGCGCCACCGGCACTTCGAACCGCGCGCCCTCGTCGCCCGCGCCCTCCAACTGCCCAGCCCGCACGGCTCCTGGCACTACGCCACCACCAACTACCTCGTCCTCGGCCTGATCGTCCAGGAGGTCACCGGTCACCGTCCGGAGACGGAGATCACCCGCCGCGTCATCACCCCGCTCCGGCTGCGCGACACCTACTGGCCCGGTGACGGCACCCGCATCCAGGGACCGCACTCCCACAGCTACTTCACCACCGACGGCCAGCGCGTCGACGGGACCGCCTGGAACACGACCTTCGCGGGCGTCGGCGGCGCGCTGGTCTCCACGCCCGCCGATCTGACCCGGTTCGCCACCGCCCTGCTGGGCGGCCGTCTGCTGCCCGCGGCCCAACTGGCGCAGATGCGGCGGACGGTGCCCGCGGACCCCGACCGGCTGTGGCCCGGCGCGCGCTACGGCCTGGGCCTGATCGGCTCGCCGTTGTCCTGCGGCGGAACGTGGTGGGGGCACGGCGGGACCATGCCCGGCGGCCACCGGGCGCTCGTCGCCGTCTCACCCGGCGGCCGCAGCGTCGCCGTCGCCCTGAACGAGGTACCGGCCACGCTCCAGGCCGAAGAGGACTTCCTCGACGTGATCGACAAGTCCCTGTGCGCATCCACGCCTTCGGAGAGGACATCGGCATGACCGGCATCGCAGGGCCCGGCCCGAGGACCGGTGGCGCCCGCTCGCGCAGGGCACGAACGGCCGGGCTGTGCGTCGCCGGCGCGCTCGCCCTCGCCGCGTCGCCCGCCACCGCCGCACCCGCCCGCCCGGCCCCGGACCCGCTCGCCCGCTTCCATCAGCAGCACCTCACCTGGAAGAGCTGCGTGCTGGGACCCGACGACGACACCGGCAAGGAACTCCAGCAGGCGGGCGCCCGATGCGCCGACGTCACCGTCCCGCTGGACTACGCCCGTCCCGGCGGCCGCACGATCACCGTCGCCGTCTCGCGGATCCGGGCCGCCGACTCCGCCCATCGCGTCGGCGCGCTGCTGCTCAACAGCGGTGGCCCCGGCGGCCAGACCCTCGCCGACCCGCCATGGGTGCGCCAGGCCATGCGCGACGTCGGCCCGCGCTACGACGTGGTCGGCGTCGACCCGCGGTTCGTCGGCCGCAGCACCCCGCTGGACTGCCACTGGCCGACCGGCTCCTCCTTCCGCGGCCCGGGAAGCGACCGCGCCGGATTCGAACGCTCGGTGGCCTTCGCCGCCGACCTCGCCCGTCGCTGCCGGACCCACGAGGGTGACGTGCTGCCGTACGTCACCACCCGCGACACCGCGCGCGACATGGACGTGATCCGTGCCGCGCTGGGTGAGCGGACGATCTCCTACCTCGGCTACTCCTACGGCAGTTACCTCGGCGAGGTGTACGCGACCATGTTCCCCGGTCGCACCGACCGGGTCGTCCTCGACGGTGTCGTGGCCCCCGCCCGCTACGGTCCCCGGCTGCTGATCGGCACCGAGCGGGCCAACCGGCACGCCTTGCGCGACTGGGCCGCCTGGGCCGCCGCCCGCGACACCGCGTACGGCCTGGGCCGCACTCCGGGCGCGGTGCTCGCGGTCGTGGACCGCGTCCGGGCGGCGGCCGCACGCGCACCCCTGACGGTGGGTGACCGGCGCGTGGACGAGCAGGTGCTGCCCCTCGTCGTCTTCAACGGGCTCTCCCAGGACAACGACAGCGCCTACGGCGACTTCGCGCAGGCGGTGCGGGACCTGCGGCGCGCGGCCGGCGGCCGGCCCGTCGGCACGCCGTCGCCGTGGCTGGCGGACGCCCTCGACTTCCTGCTGAGCGGCG
Organism: Streptomyces sp. 7R007; assembly: GCF_054850255.1. Taxonomy (NCBI): domain Bacteria; kingdom Bacillati; phylum Actinomycetota; class Actinomycetes; order Kitasatosporales; family Streptomycetaceae; genus Streptomyces; species Streptomyces sp. 7R007. The sequence goes on from NZ_JBTWMV010000007.1 coordinate 21,511, forward strand.
CCGAATCCGCCTACGGCAGCGTCCAGTCGGCGATCCTGTGCGGTGACGTGGCCGCCCCGCGCGATCCGGAGACGTACTGGCGCGACGTGCAACGGGCGCGCCTGCAGGACCCGTTGTTCGGGCCCGTCACCCACACCATCGGTCCGTGCGCCTTCTGGGAGCCGCCGCGCGAGCGCCCGACCCGGATCCGGGCGGACCTGCCGGCCCTGCTCGTCAACGCCACCGGCGACCCGCGCACCACCTACCGGGGCGCGACGGACGTCCACCGCATGTGGCCCTCCTCGCGCCTGCTCACGCTGCGCGGGGCGGACCAGCACGCGGTGTACGGCGTCTTCGGCAGCGACTGCGTCGACGCGACCGTCAACGCCTACCTCGCCACCGGCCGGCTGCCGTCGGCGGACGTCACCTGTGACCGTTCCTGACCGTTCCTGACCGGACGCACGCGTCAGTGACCGCGCCCCCGGCCCAGTTCCCGGCTCACCGCCTGCGCCATGGCCGCCTCGCCCTTGGCGTTGGGGTGGGCCGGCGCGGCGGGGGAGGCGGGCTGGAGGGGCTCGATCCAGCGGTCGGCCGGGGCCTTGCACATGTCGTGGCCGACCGTGGGACCGTAGGTGTCGGCGTACTCGGCCCGGTTGAACGCGGCCACCAGCCGGAGCATCAGATTGAGGCGCTTCTCGGTGTCGCGCAGGTAGGGGAAGTCCTTCGCCGCGAACGGCACCGAGGGGTAGCAGCCGCTGCCGTCGTCGGGCAGCAGGTCCGGATAGCCGACGACCACCACCCGTGCGTGCGGCGCCCTGGCGTGCACGGCCCGCAGCACCCGCGCCACCTTCGGCGCCGTCTCCAGGACGGCCTGCGCGAGCTGGTCGGCGCCGGAGGCGGTGTAGTAGCGCTGGCACGGGTTGCCCGCCAGGTCCTGGGCGGCGAGCCGGGCACAGGTGCCGATGATGGTGCCGAACCCGATGTCGTTGCCGCCGATCTGGACCGTCACCAGGTCGGTGTCGCGCTGCACGGCGTCCAGTTGGGGCTCGTTGGTGCCCTGCGGCTTCCACATCTCCTCGGTGGTCGCGCCCGCGCAGCTGACGTCCTTGAAGGCCGTCATTCTTCGCTCCGCCGCCAGCAGCGAGGGGTAGTTGTGGTCGGAGCGGGCGCAGTTGGCGTCGACCTGCTGCGGAATGAGCGGCCCGGAGGTGTAGGAGTCGCCCAGGGAGACGTAGTGCGTCCCGCGGCCGGTGTCCGCGCCGTGCGCCGCGGCGGGCGCGGCGAGCACCACGACCAGGGCGCACCCGCTCGCCGCCGCGGCGGCCGCCCTGGCACCGGTACGACGACGGCGGGACGCCGGTGCGACCGCACGCGAGTCACGCATCATGAAGGGCCTCCTCGATGAGAACCGGCACGCAGGTCGAGGCCCCCCGAGACGGCCGTCGCCTGTTCAACTGAGCTTGTATACCGGCCGGTAGAGTCGCCGGGCCAGAGGTGTGCAGCGACGATTTCGTTCGTTTCGGCGCGATACCGGCGCGCTGCCGGTGCCGCGCGCCCGGCGCCGCAGTCATGAGGACGCCGAGTCGGGGCATCCGACGGTGCATGAAGGCGATGCCGACAAGGCGCCTGCGGCGCGTGAGCGTCGTACTGGCGTTGTTTCCCCTCGCCGTCGCGTGCGGCGGCGACGGCCATGGTTCCGCAGACCTCAAAGCGGCGGGAACACCCGCCCTCACGGCGGCGCGGACCCGGCTGGTGATCACCACGGACAACGGGCTGCGCCTGCGCGCCACCGACGGCCGCCGCGTCACCGTCGACGGTCACGTGCGGCGGCACTGGACCCACCACGACGGCACCTGGACGCTCGACCTGTCGTGCTCCGACGAGGGCGACGGCCCCTGCCCCCGGATGCCCGAAGTGGACGTCCCCGACGACGTGGGCGTCACCGTCACGGCACGCAACGCCGGCCTCGACGCGGCCGGTGTCGCGGCGCCGCTCGACCTGACGACCGTCAACGGCGATGTCACGGTGACCCGTTCCGGCCGCGAGGACGCCGTCGTACGGCTGTCCACGCGCAACGGGTCGGTCCGCGCGAACGCCCTCGCGGCCGGCCGGCTGGCCGCCGGGACCACCAACGGCGACGTGAGCCTCGCCTGTGCCGACGTGCCCTCCACGGTGACCGCGGCGACCACGAACGGCTCGGTCGACGTCACCGTGCCCCACGGCGGCCCCGCCTACCGTGTCTCGGCGACCACCGCCAACGGCCGCACCACGGTGACGCTGCCCACCGAAGGCGCCGACCGCGGTCGCACCATGACGCTCACCACGGTCAACGGCGACGTCGACGCGCGCGGCGACTGACCACGGTCACCGGCTCTGGGACAGCAGCTCGTTGAGGCGGGTGCCCTGGGCCCAGCGTGTGAGGGCCGGGCCGTCGAGCAGGCAGGTCCTGCCCTGGCGCCGGGCCCACCGCACATCGCGGGCGTGGAAGGTGCCCCGGTGCACGACGAGGCGCAACGGCTGCTCGGCGCCGCCCCGGTGGGGGTGCGGATGCGGCGGGTCCTCGTCGGGCAGCGGCTCGGCCACCGGCCGGAAGGCCACGTCGAGCCGGCGTCCGCCGCGGTCCCGGGCGCACAGCCGCGGCCGGTCCGGTGCCGGCAGCAGCCGCACCCGCCAGCCGTCCCGGCGCAGCATCCGGGCCACGGCCAACGCCAGGCCCTCGGTGTCGAGTTCGAGCAGTTCGGCGGGCGTGTAGTAGCCGAGCCGGCGCCGGGCGGCCGGCCGGCGCCGCCGGATCGCGACGGCCAGGGCGAGGGCCAGCAGGGCGACACCGCCGACCGGCACGGCGACCCCGGCGACGCGGTACCCCACCGCCAGCAGGGCGACCAGCGCGCAGACCACCAGCACCACACCGGCGAGCGCCGGCAGCACCTCGCGGAAACGAGGCCCGTAGCGCCCCTCGGCCCGCAGGGACCGCACGAGGTGCCGCCTGCCCACACGGCGCGTAGGGAAACGGCCGGGCGTCGGTGACCGGCGTGCCACAGTGTCAGCCCCCCAACTCCGCCTGCACGGACCCTCGTTGAGAGATACCCGGTCTGCGGTCGAATGCCCGATCGACGCACGGAATCCCGCCGCGCTCGGGGGCGCACGGAAGCATTGGGGGTATTGCGTGCCGGAGCGGAGCGGCATGGGTGACGTGCGAGGCGTGGGAGCCCCGTGGGAGTGGCGACGGCCGCGCACGCCGCCGTGCGGCAGATCGATCGAGTGGGTGGTTGCGCGGCTGCGGCGTGCCTAGGATGAAGGGCCTGACGTGCCGGTGCACCGGACGGGGTGCGGACATGGGGGGCGACGATGGAGTCGGACAAGCGTATGTCGACGAAGATCGACGAGACAGTGCCGACGGCCGCGCGCATGTACGACCACTACCTCGGCGGCAAGGACAACTACGCCGTCGACAGGGCCGCCTGCGAGGAACTCGACAAGGTGGTGCCCAGCACCCGGGCGCTGGCGCTGAACAACCGGCGGTTCCTGCAGCGGGTGGTGGCGACCCTGGCCCAGGAGTACGGCCTGCGGCAGTTCCTCGACCACGGGTCGGGCCTGCCCACGCAGAACAACGTGCACCAGGTGGCGCAGCGCATCGACCCGTCCTCGCACGTGGTCTACGTCGACAACGACCCGATGGTGCTGGTGCACGGCCGGGCCCTGCTCGACCAGAACGACCGCACCGCCGTCATCCAGGCCGACATGCGCGACACCGACGAGATCTTCTCCCACCCCGACACACAGCGGCTGATCGACTTCTCGCAGCCGGTCGGAGTCCTGTTCAACTCGGTGTTCCACTGCATCCCGGACAGCGACAGCGACGGACCGCTCGCGGTGGTGCGGCGGGTGACCGAGCGGCTGGCGCCCGGCAGCTGTCTCGTGATGTGCCAACTGGTCAGCGACGACCCGAAGGTGCGCGAGTTCGTCACCGACTTCATGGACCAGGCGACCCAGGGCCACTGGGGCCGGGTGCGGGAGGAGAGGGACGTGGCGGAGTGGTTCGAGGGGCTGGAGATCCTCGAACCCGGCCTGGTGGAGGTGTCCACCTGGCGCCCGGACAACGAGGCGGCGCCGCGTCAGCTCACCCAGGAGTGGATCGAGTTCGGCGGCGTGGGCATGCTGCGCTAGCCGTCCGCGGGGTCACTCGTCCGCGTACCGCCCTGCCGCGGTCTGCCGCAGCCGGGCCAGTGACTCGGCGGGAGTGAGCGCCTCGTCCGCGAGACGGTCCAGGACCGCCCGGTACTCCTCCGTCTCGTCGCGATCCTCCAGGAACGTGGCGCTCCTGATCTGCTCCAGGTAGACGACGTCGGGCAGGTCGAAGCCGCCGAACCGCAGATAGGTGACGGGGATCGACGGCGCGGAGGCGTTCGTCACGTCCAGGGGGACGATCTGCACGGTCACGTGCGGCAGCTGCGCCATGGCGATCAGGTGGTGCAGCTGCTCGCGCATCACCTCACGGCTGCCCAGGACGCGCAGCAGGACCGACTCGTCGACGATCGCCCACAGCTGGGGTGCGTCGGGACGCTGCAGCAACTGAGCCCGCCGGGTGCGCAGTTCGACACGGCGCTCCACTTCGCGGGCGGACGCCGAGGGAAGTCCGCGCTCCACCACGGCGCGGGCGTAGGCGGGGGTCTGCAACAGGCCGGGAACGTACTGGAGCTCGTACGTACGGATCGTCTCGGCCGCTTCCTGCAGCCCCACCAGCCGGTCGAACCACTCCGGCATCAGCCGCTTGTCGAACCGCTGCCACCAGCCCGGCTCCCCGGCCCGGCGCAGCAGCTGCAGCAGCACCGAGGCCTCGTGCTCGTCGGTCTTGTACAGCTCCAGCAGGGCTCGGACGTCGCTCTCGGTCGGCGGACGGCGACCCTTGCCGGCCTCGATGCGCGACAGTTTCGCCGGGCTGAACCCCACGGTGCGGGCGGCCTGTTCCTGGGCCAGTCCGGCGTCCTCGCGGAAGCCCACCAGGAGTACCCCGACCAGCATCTTGAGCAAGGTCGGGGCGGGCTCGGTGCGACTCAGATAGGTTTCGACGCGGGAGACGCGCGGTGACTCGGAGGGCATCCTGACTCCCGGTGGGCAGACGACGACAGGCTGCATTATCGCATTCGGACAGCCTGTCGGCGCATGGATCCGTCACGACTGGAAGCCGCTCGCCGCTGTCAGAGCAGATGGTCGAACTCGCCGTCCTTCGCACCGGCAAGGAAGGCGGCGACCTCGGCCGGTGTGTAGACCAGTGCCGGTCCGTGGGGATCACGGGAGTTGCGCACGGCGATGTCCCCGCCCGGCAGGGCGGCGACCTCGACACAGTTGCCCTCGGCGTTGCTGTGGCGGCTCTTGATCCAGGTCACGGCCAGGGAACTGGCCTGCGCGCCGTTGCGAACTGACGTCACGTCAATCTCCTTGCAGGTGCGATGCCTCGTCGTCGACCGCCAACCCCGCAAGGGGTGGCCGCCGCGCGCCGAGCCGATGTCCGTCTCCCTCGCGCAATTTCCCGTGAAATTGCACGAAGCTGCTGTCGTCGTGGATAATAACCAAGGCGTCAACCTCCGCGTCGACGCCCCGTCCTGACGTCCTCTCAGGGAGACGCCGTGTCGTTGCCCGCGCACCCAGCAGCGCTGTCCGGCCCGACCACGAGCACGGTGGAGCCCCGCGCGCCCCTGGCCGGGCCACCGGGGGAAGCACCCCGGACCTTCGCGCTGCACCTGCGCGGCACCGAGCGGGACTGCGCCCGGGCGCGCCGCTTCACCGCCGGCGCCCTCGCCCGCTGGCACGTGGACGACTGCCGGGACGACGCCCTGGTCGTCGTGTCGGAACTGGTCGCCAACGCCGTACAGCACGCGCGGCCCGACGCGCCGGGAGCCGGGCCCGGCGTGCGGTTGCGGCTCACCCTGCGGACCGCGCACCTGCTGTGCGCCGTCACCGACCCGGGCGCCGCCCTGCCCGCCTGCCCGCAGGTCACGGACCCGTTCCACGACCGCGGGCGCGGCCTGCACATCGTGGACGCCCTGTCCGAACACTGGGGCTGGACCCGCTCCGCCCCCGCCGGCAAGACCGTCTGGGCCATGCTGCCCATCCGGGCCGGCGCCGCCCGCGACTCAGCGCTGAAGGCCTGAAGCCATGAGCAGACTTCTGGGACACGACCGGCCCGCGGCGACCCTCGCCGACGTCACACAGGTGCCCTGGAGCGAGCTCAGAGACACCTCCGGCTCAGCGGCGGCGATCCCCTTCCTGCTGGCCGCCGTGGCCTCGGGCGACGCCGCCGTGGCCCGCGGCGCGCTGGAGAGGCTGCGCAACCGCATCTGCCAGTACGGCTTCGTCGTCGACCAGGCCACGGCGGCCACCGTCCCGTTCCTGTGGGACCTCGCCCAGCGCCCGCAGGTCACCTGCCGGCCGCAGATCCTGCACCTGCTGCGCAACATCGCCGAGGCGCGCCAGTGGGAGACCACGGCCGCCGCCTACCCGAAGCTGCGGCGTCACCACGGCCACTACGTCGACTGGGAGTGCGCCGCGCGCCGAGCCGTGCGCGACCACGCCGGCGCCCTCCCGCGGCTGCTGGGGGAGCGGGATGCCGAACTGGTGCGGGCCGCCGAGGAGCTGGCCTCGTCGCTGGCCGGGTGACGGCATCGCCGCCGGCCGGTGAAGCGCGTACAAGAGCCCGTGTGCGGCCGGGAGTTGGGGGCATCCGGAGTGCACACGGTGCGACGCGCACCACCGACGAGCGAAGGGGCGCCCACCATGCTGGCGATCATCTCCGCGGTTCTCTTCTTCATCGCCTTCCTCATCAACGCGGCCGACCTGTCCACGAACGACACGTTCACCTCGACCAACGTGATGCTGCTCGGTCTCGCCGTGCTGGCACTGCACCTGGCGGGCGTCGGCACCGGATGGTCCGTGCGCGGCCGCAGACGGTGACCAGGGCGGGTCAGGAGCCGTTCGTGTGCTCGTCGCGCACCCGTTGGGCGATGTCGCGCAGCTTGACGTTGTGATCCTGTGAGATCTTGCGCAGGACGTTGAAGGCGTCGTCCTCGCTCAGCCGGTGGCGCTCCATGAGAATGCCCATGGCCTCGCCGATGGCGTGCCGGGTGTCCATGGCGTGCTCCAGCTGGTCGATCGTGCGCGCGCTGGACAGCGCCACGGCCGCGTGCGAGGCCAGCAGCCAGCCGGCGGTCTCGAAGTCGTGGGTGAAGGCTCCCGGACGGCGTGAGTAGAGGTTCAGGGCGCCGAAGTCGTCCCGGTCGGTGTACAGCAGGACGCCGGTCATGCTGCCGATCCCGAGCCGGCGGGCCTCCAGGGCGAAGCGCGGCCACGTCGGCTGGGGCTTGGTCACGTCCTCGATGCGGTAGGCGCGCTCGTCGGCGGCGCCGTGCGCCAGGTCGAAGCACGGGCCCTCGCCGAGCTCGCCCTGGATGCGGTCGCTCTCCTGGACCATCTCGCCGGAGTACGCGAGGGTCACGGAGCGGCCCTTGCGCACCGCGAGGATGCCGGCCGCGTCACACCCCGGGATCAGCCGCACCGCCGACGACGCGATCGCGTCCAGCGTCTCCTGCACCGACTCCTTGGTCAGCAGGTCGCGTGCCAGCTGGGCCATCTGTTCGGCAAACTCCCGCCACTGCATCGGTCACCTCTGCGTTCGGGGCCACTTGCCGCGACCTGTCGGCTGATCCTTACCCTGAGACGGTACGCGCTCGGCACCCGAATATCAGGTGGTGGCCGTGCGAATACGCGCCAGCAGACGGCGCAGCTCGGCCCGGTCCTCCTCGCCGAGCGCGGCCGTCGCCTCGGCCAGCGCGAGACGGTCCACCTCCTCCGCCTTCCGATGGCACCGCACGCCCGCCTCCGTGAGCCGCAGCAGGAACGCGCGCCGGTCGTGCGGGTGCCGTACCCGCTCCACCAGTCCGTCCCGCTCCAGGCTGTCCACGATGCTGGTCGTGGTCCGGGCCGCGACCCCCGTCATCTCGCTCAGGTCCCGCATCCGCAGCGGCTGCTCGGCGCGGGCCAGCATCCGCAGGGCGCGCAGCCTGGCCACGGAGGCACCGCCGGCCCGCAGCCGTTCCTCCACGAACCGGCGCAGCTGGTGGGTGGTCTCGTACAACTCGTCGACGAGGACGTCGCTGCTGCCCTGCACTGCCATACCGCTCCCCGGATCCGACGTGGCCGCCTTGCGTGCCGAAAAAACCCATTCTATGAGCAGTCACATAGTGAGTATGCTCAGCATGTGCTTCCGGTTCCTCGTCGCTCCCGCTTCCCCATCCGTCTCAGCCAGCGCCTGGTCGTCCCCGTCATGTGCGTCAGCGTGACGTTCATGGCGATCGTCGACGGGGCGATCACCACCGTCGCGCTGCCCTCGATCGCCGGCCAGTTCCGGCTGACCACGGCCGCCCTGGACGGCGTGGTCGTCGTCTACCCGGTCTGCCTGGCCATGGCCATACCCGCCTCCGCCTGGCTGGTCGACCGCTTCGGCGGCAAACGCGTCCTGCTCACCGCACTGACCGCCTTCCTCGGCTCGTCCCTGCTGTGCGGCACGGCACCCGACCTCGCCCGGCTCGTCGCCTTCCGCGCGGTCCAGGGAATCTCGGCCGGCGTGCTCTTCCCGGCCTCCGCGGCACTGCTCTTCGCCACCTTCACCTCCGCCGAACAGGTGCGGATCTCCCGCTACATGATCATCCCCCAGCAGGTGGCCCCGGCCGCCGCCCCCATCCTCGGCGGCCTGCTCGTGGACCACCTGTCCTGGCGGTGGGTCTTCTACGTCAACCTGCCGGTGGGCCTGCCGGCCGTCCTGTTCGGGCTGTTCTTCCTCGCCGAACACCGCGGCCCCCGGCCCGGCCGGTTCGACCTGACCGGCCTGCTGCTGAGCGCCGCGGGGCTGGGGACCACGATGTTCGGCGTCTGCGAGGGCCCCAACCGCGGCTGGTCCTCCGGCCCCGTGGTCACCGCCCTGGTCGCCGGCGCGGTCCTGCTCGCCGCCGCCGTCGCCTTCGAACTGCGCACCGCCGAGCCGCTGCTGAAGCTGCGCCTGTTCGCGGACCGGCTCTTCCGGGACACCAACCTGATCAACCTCGTCGGTCTGGTGCCGATCCTCGGCGCGATGTACCTCGGCCCGCTCTTCCTCCAGCAGGCGCAGGGCCACACCGCGCTGGAGTCGGGCACCAGCACCTTCCCCGAGGCGTTCGGCGTCCTGCTGACCGTCCAGGTCGCCGGGGTCCTCTACGCCCGGGTCGGCCCCCGCCTGATCGTCGGCTGCGGTCTGGCCGGGGTCAGCGCCGTCCTGCTGCTCTTCGCCACCTGCGACGAGCACACCGGGCTGTGGACCTTCCGCGCCTACATGTTCCTGCTCGGCATCGCCATGGGGGGCGTCTTCATGCCGACGACGGTGGCCTCGCTGGCGACCATAGCCCGGCAGGACGTGACCCAGGCCTCCATGCTCAACACGGTCGTCCGGCAGACCGGCGGCGCCCTGGCCCCGGCCGTCGCGACCACCGCACTGGTCCTGAACACGCCCGCGGCGGCCGCCGCGCAGGCGCCCGTCAGCGCCTACCAGCAGGCGTACCTGGTGCTGGCCGCGCTCGCCGCCGTGACGTCCGTCTTCGCCTTCACCCTGCCCGACGCCCCGGCCCGCGCCGCCGCCTCCGGCACGACCGTCTCCGGCCGCTCCACCCCACCGCGCTCGCGCCGGGAGAGCGTCCACTGAGGTCCCTGACCCCACCGGCGGGAGGTCCGCCGGTACGACGCGGTGAGCCCCCCTCCGGACCCCTTCGGGGCAAGTCCACGATTCCGATGGATGAGAACGGAAAACGGGGGTACACGCCAGCCCGGGCGGCCGACCGGCCGCACGGAACGCAGGGGAGGGACAGCGCGATGACGGCGCCGATCACGACGGAGACCGGTAGGGGACAACTGACCGAGGTCGTCCGCCCCTCCCAGGTCGCCCCGAAGGACGCCCGCGAGCTGACACGTCACTTCCTGGGACGGCTGGCGGTGCTGGAAGAGGGCACCGAGGAGTACCAGTACGCACGCAACACGCTCATCGAGATGAACATCTCACTGGTGCGCTTCGCCGCCTCCCGCTTCCGCAGCCGCGGCCCGGAGGAGATGGAGGACATCGTCCAGGTCGGCATCATCGGACTGATCAAGGCGATCGACCGGTTCGAGATCTCGCGCGAGGTGGAGTTCACCTCCTTCTCGATCCCCTACATCGTCGGCGAGATCAAGCGGTTCTTCCGCGACACCTCCTGGGCCGTCCACGTACCGCGCCGGCTGCAGGAGGCGCGCGTCCAGCTCGCCAAGGCGACGGAGGAGCTGAGCAGCCGCCTGGGCCGCACGCCCACCGTCGCGGAGCTGTCGCAGCTGATGAGCCTGTCCGAGGAAGAGGTCATCGAGGCCCGGCTGGCCTCCAACGGCTACACCTCCTCCTCCCTGGACGCCACCCTGTCCGCCGGTGCCGACGGCGAGAGCGTGCTGGCGGACTTCATCGGCTGCGAGGACGGGGCGCTGGAGCTCGTGGAGGACTTCCACTCCCTCGCCCCGCTCGTCGCGGAACTCGACGAACGCGAACGCCGGATCCTCCATCTGCGCTTCGTGGAGGAGCGCACCCAGGCCGAGATCGGAAAGGAGCTCGGCGTGTCCCAGATGCACGTCTCCCGGCTGCTCGGCCGCATCCTCGCGCAGTTGCGCGAAGGCCTCCTCGGCACGGGCTGAACCGCCCTCCAGGAGCGGGCGGCTCACCGTCAGGACCACACGCGCGGCGGCACCGGCCGCCGCGCGCGTGCTCCGGGCCGGGCCCCCGGCGGACCGGCCGTCCGCGCGCGTTATGGTCTAGACCGAAGTGGGTGTGTGCGTAGTTTGAGGATGCCGAGAAGATGGTGACGTCGCAGCCGAGGGCTGTCGGTTCGGTGCCGGCCCCGCGCGACGGCACCGGCGTGGTGTGGCAGTGGCGCGAGCCGTCCGTCCTGCTCGTCGAGGACGACCCCGGCGACGCGCTGCTGGTGGAGGAGCTGGTCGCCGACAGCGCCCCCAAGATGCGCCTGCGCTGGGTGCGCTCGATGGCCGAGGCCCGCGAGGTGCTGGCCCGCGAGACACCCGACTGCGTGCTGCTGGACCTGCATCTGACCGACGCCCACGGGCTGGAGGCGGTCTCGACGATCCAGCGGCACACCGACCAGGTCGCCGTGGTCGTCCTGACCGGTCTGGCCGAGGAGGAGACCGGCCTCGCCGCGGTCGCCGCGGGCGCCCAGGACTATCTGGTCAAGGGCCGCGTCGAGCCCGAGCTGTTCGGGCGGGCCGTGCGCTACGCCATCCAGCGCAAGCAGGCCGAGCAGGCCGCCGTGGCGCTGCAGGCCAGCCAGATGCACGCCCAGGAGAACGCCCGCCTGGAACGGGGCCTGCTGCCCCGCCCGCTGCTGCACGGCGACGGCGTCGACGTGGTGGCCCGCTACCGCCCCGGCCGCTCCCAGGCACTGCTGGGCGGTGACTTCTACGACATCGTGCAGAGCGCGCACGGCACCGTCCACGCCCTCATAGGGGACGTCTCGGGACACGGCCCCGACGAGGCGGCCCTCGGCGTCGCCCTGCGGATCGCCTGGCGCACCCTGGTGCTCAGCGGCGTCGCGGGAGCCGAACAGGTGGCGCGCCTGGAGGAGATCCTGGTGGCCGAGCGGGCCCGCGGCGACGTCTTCGCCACGCTGGCCAGCCTCACCGTCGAGCCCGACACCCACCGCGTGCGGATCGTGCGGGCCGGGCACCCGGGCATGCTGCTGCGCACCCCCGGACAGCGCGTGGAGTGGGTCGAGGTGCCCGCCGGGCCCGCGCTCGGCGTCGTCCCGGGCCGGGCGCGCTGGCCGGTCGAGGAGCTCGAGGTGCCGCCCGGCGCGGCGCTGGTGCTGCTGACCGACGGGCTGTTCGAAGGGCACGTGGGCCACGGGCCGGAACGGCTCGGCGAACAGGGGCTGCTCGGCCTCGCCCGGGGACTGGCCGGACGGGAGGCGGAGCCGTTCGTCGACGGGCTGATCCAGGCCGCGGAGGAGCTCGCGGAGGACCACGGCGGACTGGACGACGACGTGGCGGTGCTGCACCTGAGCTGGCGGCCGGGGCAGCCGGAGGACGAGGTCGGAGAGGGACAGTGAGCGCGAGTGAGGCCCGCGGGCCGTGGTTGAGCCGTCGGCTGACGGTGCGGGGCTGGTTCTACCTGGTGGTGTCGCTGATGGTGCTGCTGGTCGTCGTCGGCACCGTGATCGGGGTCAGACTGCTGGGCCAGACGTCGGACACCAGCGACCAGTTGTCCGATCGCATCCTGCCGGCCCAGACGGAGGCCTACCGGCTCCAGGCGGCCCTGGTGAACCAGCAGACCGGGGTCAGCGGCTACGCCATAGCCGCCGGCCCGCAGTTCCTCGAACCGTACTCCCAGGGCAAGCGGGACGAGGCCCGCTCCGCCGCCCGGCTGCGCCGGCTCGTCGGCGACCGGCCCGCCCTCCTCGCGGACCTGGAGGCGATCGAACGGCAGGCGGGCCAGTGGCGCCGTACCTACGCGCAGCCGGTGATCGCCAAGGTGACCGTCGGACACCCCGGCACGGTCGACACCGCCACCACGGAGCGCGGCAAGAAGGCCTTCGACCGGCTGCGCGGCCTGTTCGCCGACCAGAACGCCGACCTGGCCCGGGCCGTCCACGCCGGCAAGGACCGGCTCGACCACGTACGGGTCCTGCGCACCGGCGTCCTCGGCGCCATGGTCGGCGCCTTCCTCCTGACGTGCGCCGTGCTCACGGTGCTGATCAACCTGCTGGTGGCCCGCCCCGTGGCCGCCCTGCGCGAGTCCTCCCGCCGGGTCGCGCGCGGCGACTTCGGCCATGTCATCACCGGCGGCGGACCCAAGGACCTCGCCGCGGTGGCACACGACGTCGAGGAGATGCGCCAGCAGATCGTCGCCGAACTGGACGCCTCCCGCGACCAGCAGCGGACGCTCACCCAGCAGGCCGCCGACCTCGACGCGCAGGCCGTCGAACTCAGGCGCTCCAACGCCGAACTGGAGCAGTTCGCCTACGTGGCCTCCCACGACCTGCAGGAGCCGCTGCGCAAGGTCGCCTCCTTCTGCCAGCTGCTGGAGAAACGCTACGGCGACCAGCTCGACGACCGCGGCCGGCAGTACATCGACTTCGCCGTGGACGGCGCCAAACGCATGCAGGTGCTCATCAACGACCTGCTCACCTTCTCCCGCGTCGGCCGCGTCAACGACGCCCGGCTGCCCGTCGACCTCGGCCAGGCCCTCGACAAGGCCCTGGACAACCTGGACACGGCGGTGAGCGAGTCGGACGCCCGCGTCGAGCGGCCGGAGAAGCTGCCCGAGGTGGTCGGGGACCCGATGCTGCTGGCCATGCTCTGGCAGAACCTCGTCGGCAACGCCGTGAAGTTCCGCCACCGCGACCGCGCGCCGCGCATCCGCATCACCTGCGACCAGGATCCCGACCACCCCGACTCCTGGCTGCTGACCGTCACCGACAACGGCATCGGGATCTCACAGGAGTTCGCGGAGAAGGTCTTCGTCATCTTCCAGCGGCTGCACAGCCGGGACGCCTACGGTGGCACCGGCATCGGGCTGGCCTTGTGCAAGAAGATCGTCGAGTATCACGGTGGGCGCATCTGGATGGACACCACCCACCGTGAGGGCACGCGCTTCTGCTTCACCCTCCCGGTCGCCGCCGAAGTGACGGACGCCTCGCACGACACGCAGAAAGAGGTCCTGGCATGACCACTCCCGCCGCCACCCCCGTAGACGTGCTTCTCGTCGAGGACGACGCCGGCGACGAGCTGATGACCCGGGAGGCGTTCGAGGACAACAGGATCGGCAACACCCTGCACGTCGTCCGCGACGGCGAGGAGGCGCTCGACTTCCTCTACCGCCGCGGCGAGCACGCCGAGGCACCGCAGCCCGACCTGATCCTCCTCGACCTCAACCTGCCCAAGTACGACGGACGTCAGGTCCTGGAGAAGATCAAGTCCGATCCGGAGCTGTCGCACATCCCCGTGGTGGTGCTCACCACCTCCGCCGCCGAGGAGGACATCCTGCGCAGCTACAAACTCCACGCCAACGCCTACGTCACCAAGCCCGTCGACCTGAACCAGTTCATCGCCGCGGTGCGCCAGATCGACGACTTCTTCGTCCAGGTCGTCCGGTTGCCCCGCACCCACAGGTGACGGCGGGCCGACCGGCTCGGGGTGGCGGCGGCGAAGGCGAGACGGATGGAAGCAACCTGTACGGACGACAGTGGGACGGCTCGGGACACCGGGCACACCCGGGCCACGGCGGTTTTCGACACGGACGCCGGCTGCATCGCGCAGGCGCGCCGGCTCGCGGCCGCGTTCCTGGGCAGGCTGCCCGCCGTCGGGGGTCCGCGGCCCTCGGCGCGGGCCGTGGAGGTGACCCAGCTGGTGGTGAGCGAGCTGGTCACCAACGCCCGGAAGTACGCGCCCGGTCCGGTGACGATGGAGCTGCGGATCGTGGCGGAGCTGCTGGAGGTGGCGGTCCGCGACCGCGCCGCGCGGCTGCCGGTCGTACAGGCCGCCGACCCCGAGCGGCCGAACCGGCACGGCCTGGAGATCGTGACGGCGCTCGTCCAGTCGTACGAGGTGCAGCGGGAGCCGGAGGGCAAACGCGTCACCGTCCGGATCGCGTTGCGGGACGACCGGTAGGACCCGCTTGAGGTGCGGCACGGGCCGATCGACGGTCGGATGGATACCGTGCGAAAAACGACGCTCTCCCCGTACCGGCGCCTGCGCGTGTCCGCCGCGGCCCTCGCCGGTCTTCTGCTCGTCCTGTCCACCCTGACGGCGGCGCCCGCCTCGGCCGAGTCCATACCCGTGCGCGGAAGCGCCTACATGGGCATGGGGGTGCTGGCCCACGACGGCGTCGACACCTCACGGGCCGGACTCCCGGGTCCGCGGGCCGGCCTGACGGAGGGTGTGGACGTCTCCAGCTACCAGCGCGACGTCGCCTGGTCCACCTTGTGGAGCAGCGGTGTGGGCTGGGCCTACACGAAGGCCACCGAGGGCACGTCCTACCGCAATCCCTACTTCGCCGGCCAGTACGACGGTGCCTACGACATCGGCATGGTGCGCGGCGCCTACCACTTCGCCACCCCGGACTCCGGCAGCGGCACCGCGCAGGCCGACTACTTCGTCGACCACGGCGGCGGCTGGTCCGGCGACGGCAGAACGCTGCCGGGCGCCCTCGACATCGAGTGGAACCCCTACGGCGAGGCATGTTACGGCCTGTCGGCGAGCGGCATGGTCGGCTGGATCCGTGACTTCTTGAGCCGCTACAAGGCCCGTACCGGCCGCAACGCGGTCATCTACACCTCCACCAGCTGGTGGGCCCAGTGCACGGGCGGCTCCACCGCCTTCGGCTCCACCAACCCCCTGTGGGTGGCCCGGTACGCCGCCTCGGTGGGCACGCTGCCGGCCGGCTGGTCGTCGTACACGATGTGGCAGTACACCTCGTCCGGGCCGACGGTCGGCGACCACGACCGGTTCAACGGCACCCGGCAGAGGCTGCGGGAACTCGCGCTCGGCTGACGGGCGGGCCTCAGCTCGCGTCGGTGAACGCGGTCTTGCCGGAACGTGTTTGTGGTCCGAGCGAGCGGCAACGCGATGTCCATGAGCCCATCGAACAACGACACGAATCAAGATTCCGGATCCGCACGGGGTGCCGCCGCCAAGGCCCGGCGCTCCACGGCGAAGGCGACCGCTCCGGCGTCGGAGGCGGCCGGCAAGGCCGCCGCGAAGACCGGTGACGCGGCGTCAAAGGCCGCCGAGACGGCCGAGCGTACGGCGGAGACGACCACCGCGGTCGCCCAGACGGCGGCCGAGCGCGTGGAAGCGGGCCGCCAGGCCGTCGTGGCCGCCTCCGGTCAGGCCGTGGCCCTGGCCAAGACGGCCTGGACGGTCATCGCCCAGCGCAAGGCGCTCGTCGCGGGCGTGGGCGCGGGCCTGACGGCGCTCGGCGCGACGACGTACGCCGCGGGCCGCCGCGCCGGCCGCCGCAGCTACGGCCCCATCACCCGCCTGACCGGCGGCCGCATCTGACCCCGACCGGCGAAGCCCGTTGACGACGACGGACTTCGCCGGCCGGCCGCGTGGGGGGCGGGCCGCCAAGCACCAGGACCACGGCCGCACACCGCGCCCGCCCCTCCGCCGCGGTGCTCGTCGCCCACGCGCCCTCCGCTGTGCCGCCGGCCGTGCGCGGGGCGGGTACGCGAGCGTCTGGGCCGCGGTGCGTGAGGCTGACCGCCCCAACGGTGCATCGCATTTCCGGGGGTGCGGTGGTCGCGGGTCCACGGGGTCGGCCGTTGCGGCCTGCCGCCGTATGGGGCGGGCGGCGAACCCGCCCCATAGGGCGGTGGGTCAGGCCGTCGTCGAGAACGCCGCGGGGCGTGACGGGGCCAGCGCCCAGCGGATGGTCGAGGTGATCGCGGTGCCGAGGGGGCGGACGCACCATTCGTCGACGACCGGGAGCCGGGGCAGGCGCAGTTGCCGGGCGGCCCAGGAGGGGAGCAGGGAGACCGCGTTCGCGGCCAGGACGCCGTAGGGCAGGCGGGCGGCGAGCGGGACGGGCGGGGTCAGCAGCAGGAAGCGGGCGGCCTCTCGCGCCGCCGGGGTGGCCCGCAGCTCAGGACGGTAGGCGGCCAGCAGGCCGGCGAGTTCGGCGCGGCTGGCCGGGGGATCGACCACGCCGAGTTCGCGGGCGATCCGCGCGGTGTCGGCGACGTACGCGTCGCAGCCGTCCGCGGACAGGGGCCGCGCGCCGTAGCGCTGATGGGCCCTGAGGAAGCTGTCGATCTCGGCGGCGTGCACCCAGGCGAGCAGATGCGGGTCCCCGGCGTGGTACGCCTCGCCCTCGGCGGTCTCGCCGCGCACGCGCGCGTGCACCGCCCGGACCTGTGCGCAGGCCTGTCGTGCGTGGTCCGCGGTGCCGTAGGTGGTCGTGGCGAGGAACAGGCTGGTGCGCTGGAGCCGGCCCCAGGGGTCGCCGCGGTAGCCGGAGTGGGCGGCCACGGCGGCCATGGCCAGCGGGTGGAGGGACTGCAGCAGCAGCGCCGACAGCCCGCCGATGAACATGGAGGCGTCCGCGTGCACCCGGCGGATGGGACGCTCGGGCCCGAACCAGCGGGGTCCGGGGGTGTCGTGGATGCGGGCGCGGTCGCGCGGCCCGTCGGGGCCGGCGACATGGGTGAAGAGGGCCGAGCCCAGCTGCCTGCGCAGACCGGGCACGCCGGATCCGACGGCCTTCATCGACACCGGTCCTCCTTCGCGGGCGCTCGCGCCCTCGTACGGTGCTCCTCCCTCCAGTGTTCAGCATGCGCTGGTCGTTCGGATGCGGCGGGAGGGCGTCGAAGGGGCCCGGGGACCAGACGGGCATGCGGAGCGGATGAGGCCGGCCCCAGGCACTGCGGGTCGCCGCCGCGGCCACACCCCCCGGACCTGGGCCGGGGAACGTCGGCGTCAGTCCCGGAAGGCCAGCCGGCCGCGGAAGTTCTCCGGGACCGGTGCGAAGCGCAGGGCCATCGTGACCTCCTGCGGCCGCTCGACGCTCAACCGGTAGCGCGTGCACAGCAGGTGGAGCAGCGCCATCAGCTGGACGGTGCCGATGTTCGCGCCGATGCACTTCTTCGGCGCCCACCCGAACGGCACGTAGCAGCTGCGGTCCGCCGGGCCGTGCGGCGCGCCCGGCAGGAACCGGTCGGGGTCGAAGACGTCGGGCTGCTTCCACACCCGCTCGTCGCGGTGGATCATGTGCGGGCTCAGCAGATACCACTGCCCCGGCTCCAGCCGGGTCCGGCCCAGGTCGAAGGCGAACTTGGAGCGGCGCACCAGCAGCAGCGGCGGGCTCCACATCCGCAGCACCTCCTTCACGAACCGGTGGGTCAGCGGAGCCGCGGCGGTCGGGGCCGTGCGGAACTCCACGGGGTCCACGGCGCTCAGCTCCTCCGCCAGACGCCGCTGCCAGTCCGGGTGGCGGGCGAACTCGTACAGCAGGCTCGCCGCGGCCGTCCCAGGCGGGCCTCCGATGGCCGTCAGGACGGCCGTCACCACGTCCAGCGCTCGGTCCATGCCGAGTTCGGGCAGCAGGTCCACGAACGGGTCGGCAAGGTCCGGCTCGCGTCCGCGCCGGCCCCGGGCGCGCTGGCGCAGCACCCGCCGCACCACCAGTCCCGAGCGCACCTGCACGGCGATGAAGCGCAGGTGGTGCCAGGTGCTGCCGGGCTCGGGGGAGACCAGCCGCAGCAGCTTCATCTCCAGGTCCCGGCGCACCAGCTCCGCCTCCGCGGAGGTGAGGCCGCTCAGCGCGAGCGGCAGCAGCGAGCGCAGGGTCACGTCCTGCATGAGCATGGTCAGGTCGAGATCCTCACCGACCCGGGTGTCCATGATCCCTTCCATGCGCTCGATCAGCCGGCCGTGGTGTTCGGCGGTGGCGAGGGTGTGCAGCTGGGTCAGCCAGGCCGAGCGGATCCGGCTCCAGCGCATCTCGGGGCTGGACCGGCGGCGCACCATGTCGACGAGCCGGTCGTGCATGACGAACCGGTGCCAGTTCGTGGCGCTGACCCGGCGTGCCGCCTCCGGCTCGAACACACCGAGCCGCTGGTCGTCGACCCAGAAGACGCCGTCCTCCTGTGCGCTGCGCATCCGCATGAAACGCAGGAAGTCCTCCGGGTGCTGCGGGGTGGTCATCGTGAACGTTCTCCTCGTGGGCGCGCGAGGAGGCGACCGGCTCGGCGCCTCCCCGCGCAGGGCCGGTCAGATGTGGTGGTACAGGTACCAGAAGTACTCGTACTGGCCTCGGATGTTGAGGACCGACTTCGCCTTGAGATACAGCGCGCGCATGCTGGTTCACCTCCTCCCGGGGCAGCCGTCGTGGGGGCTCAGCGCCGCGGTGAACCGCGGCGGAGCCAGCGCCGGACCCACCTGGGGCCCGCCGCCGTCATGGGTGACCGACACCCGCCAGTCACGGGTGAGCAGGGTGACGAGGTCCTCCAGCAGCCGCACGGTGACGGTCGCGCCGGCGCACGTGTGCGGGCCGAGCCCGAACGGCAGATACGCCCCGTCCGGCACGCCCGCCGCCCAGCGCCGCGGGACGAACTCGTCGGGACGCTCCCAGTGCCCGGGGTGCCGGTGCACCAGGTAGCTGCACACCACGAGCCGGTCCCGGGGCGTCACCCGGGTGCCGCCCAGCTCCTGCGCCCGGCTCGGCGTGCGGGCGAACAGCCACGCCACCGGCCACAGCCGCAGCGCCTCGCGTACCGTCCAGCCCGGCTCGGCCGCCGCGCGTTCGGGGTGCGTGCCCAGGAGGAGGACCGACCAGCCGAGCGCGAACCCGACCGAGCCGGTCACGGCGAACAGGAAGGAGAGATAGACCTCCACGAGGTCCCGCGGGTCGGCCTGCGGGCCGGCGCCGTCGACGACGACGTCGAGGAGGTCGCGCGGCCGGGCGGGTCCGGTGACGCGGCGTTCGTGCTGCCGGGCGCGCACTTCGCCGCGCAGGACGCGCAGGGCACGGTGCCGGAACAGCAGCCGGGACGGCGGCGCGTGGCGTCGGCGCGCGCCCGCCAGCACCGCGCGGGCGACGACGGCCGTCACGGTCCGGTGCACGCGCGCGGGGGCGTCCGGGTGCAGCAGCACGTCCCGCAGGTGGTGCAGGACGAACAGGTTCCCGGCGTCCGGCCACACGCTGTGCGGTGCCAGCCGCTCGGCGACCAGCCCGGGCAACTCCGCGCGGTGGGCGTCGAGGTGACGGCGTATCAGGTCGCGGGCGGCGCGGCCGATGGCGATCTGCGCCGGGCGCGGCCCGAAGACGCCGTGCCGGTTGCGGTAGAAGTCGGAGGTCTCCGCCACCACCGCGTGACGGTTGCCCAGCACCTCGCGGGCCGCTTCCGGATCGGCCACCCACACGTCGCCCTCGACCGAACGCCACACGCCGTGCACGCCGTCGAACCCGGCGGTCGGCGGGCCCGGCGGGCCGACGCGGCGGTGCGGTGACGACTCCATGGCACCCTCCCGAGCGTGTGTACGGGCCTGGCGCCGCCCAGGGACCACGGTGCTCGCGCCGGCGGGTCCAGCCTGCTGAGCGGGCCCGGCGCTGTCGTCCGTTGTGCCGATGAGCGGAACAGCCGCGGCGTGTCCGTCACCGGGCGTGGCGCAGGCCGGCGCTGATGGCCGAGGCCGCGCGGCGGGCGGTGTCGGCGAGGCGCTCCAGGCTGTGGTCCGGGTCGGTCAGCACGCTCAGCGCCGCCACCGGCGCGCCGTCGCGGGCGAAGACGGGCACGGCGGCGCAGCACACCCCCGCCAGCACCTCCTGCCGGTCGAAGGCGGCCGCGCTCTCCCGGATGCGTGCCGCCTGCCCGGCCCAGGTCTGCGGCAGCGGCCCCAGGGGCAGACCGGGACGGGCCCAGGCGACCAGGATCTTGCCGGCCGCCGTGTACCACGGCCAGGTCTGCCGGCCCTCGGGCAGCGGACAGGGACTGTCGGGGGGCGCCGTCCAGTCCAGCACCAGGGTCTGCCCCTCGTACAGGACGGCCAGCCCGACCGTCATGCCGGTGACGGCCGCCAGCCGCCGCAGCGGGCGCCCGGCGGTCCGTCGCAGACCGGGATACGGCTGCCAGCCGTGGCCCAGCCGGAACATGCCCGGCCCGATGCGGT
Source organism: Streptomyces sp. 7R007 (assembly GCF_054850255.1). NCBI lineage: Bacteria > Bacillati > Actinomycetota > Actinomycetes > Kitasatosporales > Streptomycetaceae > Streptomyces > Streptomyces sp. 7R007. The sequence continues at coordinate 42,208 of NZ_JBTWMV010000007.1, forward strand.
AGCGGCCCGCACGGCGTTCGACGGCCCCCAGCTCCACCAGTTGGTCGAGCAGCCGGTACGCCGTCGTCTTGGGCAGACCGCACGCCGAGGCCAGTGCCGTCACCCCCGCGTCCTCCGCCTGACGCAGGGCGTTCAGCAGGGCGAAGGCCCCCTCCAGGACGCCGCGGCCGGCTGTCGCGGACTCCGGTCCGTGCAGGTCCGGCGCCGGTGCCGCCTGCCGTGGGGCGCTCCAGTCCGGCGCCGTCGTCGTCATGGTCGCCGTGGTCGATCGATGCACGTGTCAACCCCCGTGTTCACGTGTGGCCCCGAGGAGTGGTCGGTCCGGGGCGGTGGTGCGCGCCGCGCTGCCGTGCCGGAGCGGGCGTCGCTCGCAACAGCGTGAAGGGCGGGGGTGGGCCGAGATTTTGCCGAAAGGTTGTCGCCCTGCACGCGTATGTGAGGAGACTGTGGATGCGATGTGCACGGGGGGTGGGCATGGTGCTGCGGCTGTGTCTGTCGGGGCCGGTGGAAGTGCTGGTGCGCGGTGCGTCGGTGGACCTCGGTCCGCCCCAACGCCGCGCTGTCCTGGCCGCGTTGGCGGTGGACGCCGGCCGGCCGGTGCAGGTGGACGTGCTCGTCGAACGGATCTGGGACGCCGATCCGCCCGACGGCGCGCGCCGCGCCCTGTACGCGCACATCGCCCGCATCCGGCGGCTGGCGGAACGCCTGGACGACGCCGGTGACGGGCACCTGCCGGTGCTGCGCCGCTCCGGGGGCTACCAGCTGGACGTCGACCCCGACCACGTCGACCTGCACCGCTTCCACCGTCTGGCCGCCGGCGCCCGCGACCACGCGCAGCCCGACGACACGCGTGCCGCGCTGCTGCGCGAGGCGCTCGCCCTGTGGCGCGGCGAACCGCTCGCCGGACTGCACGGCGGCTGGCCCGCCCGCATGCGGGAGACCTGGCGCCGGCAGCGCGTGGACGCCGCCGTGCGCCTGGCCGGCATCGAGGTCCACGGCGGCGACCCGGCGTCCGTCGTGGACCTGCTGACCGACCTGCTGGGCGAGTACCCGCTGACGGAGCCGCTGGCCGAGGCCCTCATGCGGGCCCTGCACGCGGCCGGCGACAGCGGCGAGGCGCTGCGCTGCTACGCGCAGACCAGACGGCGTCTGGTGGAGGAACTCGGCACCGAACCCGGGCGCCGCCTCAGGGAGTTGCACCAGGAGATCCTCCACGAGCGCCCCCTCACGAACGCCCAGGACGCCGCGCCCGCCGCCCCGGCGGCACCGCCCACCGTCGCGGAGGTGCGCGACGGTGTGGGTGGGCATCAGCGTGGTGTACTCGCCCCGCACACCGTGCCCGCTCAACTCCCCATGGGCGCGCACTCCTTCACCGGCCGCACCGACGAACTCTCCCGGCTGGACGCCCTGCTGGCCGATACCGGGCGCCGTCCGGCGGCCGTGGTCGTGTCGGCGCTGTCGGGCATGGGGGGAGTGGGCAAGACCGCGCTCGCCGTGCACTGGGCGCGCCGGGTGCGCGAGGCGTTCCCCGACGGGCAGTTGTACGTGAACCTGCGCGGCTTCGACCCCGGCGGCACGCCGCTCGCCCCCGACCGCGCGGTGCGCGGCTTCCTCGACGCGCTGGGGGTGCCCGCGGCCCGGGTGCCGCAGTCGCCGGACGCGCAAGCGGGCCTGTACCGCAGCCTGCTGGCCGGCCGGCGCGTCCTGGTGCTGCTCGACAACGCCCGTGACGCCGAACAGGTACGGCCCCTGCTGCCCGGCGCGCCCGGCTGTCTGGCCCTGGTCACCAGCCGCGGTCCGCTGACCGGACTGGCCGTCGCCCAGGGAGCGCAGTTGCTCGCCCTGGACCTGCTCACGCCGGCCGAGTGCCGTGAGCTGCTCGCCGCCCGCCTCGGCGCCGCCCGGGTGGCCGCCGAGGCCGCCGCCGTCGACGAGATCGTCGTGCGCTGCGCCGGGCTGCCCCTCGCCCTCGCGGTCGTCGCCGCCCGCGCCGCCGCCCGGCCCGCCGTGCCGCTGTCCGGTTTCGCGGGCGAACTGCGCACCGCCGAGCGGATCCTGGACCCCCTGGACACCGGCGACCCCGCCACCGCCGTACGGACGGTCTTCCAGTGGTCCTACCGCACACTCAGCCCGCCGGCCGCCCGCCTGTTCCGGTTCCTGGGCCTGCACCCCGGCCCCGACGCCGACCTGACGTCCCTCGCCGCACTCGCCGGCACAGGAGTGGAGCAGGTCCGGGAGGCGGCCGCGGAGCTGACCGCGGCCCACCTGCTGACCGAACACACCCCGCGGCGCTACACCTGCCACGACCTGCTGCGCGCCTACGCCGCCGAGCTGGTGGCCGTCCACGACGACGAACCCGCCGTACGGGCCGCGCGGCGCCGAGTGCTGGACCACTACCTGCACACCGCCTACGCGGCCGACGCCCTGGTGACCCGGCGCCGCCACCCGATGACCCTCGCCCCGGCCGAACCCGGCGCCCTGCCCCGCCAACCGGCCGACGGGGACGAGGCGCTGGCGTGGCTGATCGCCGAGCAGCCGGTCCTGCTGTCGGCCGTGGAGCGACCGGCGCCCGGTCTCGACCGTTACACCTGGCAGCTCGCGGCGATGCTGACGACGTTCCTGGAACGCCAGGGCAACTGGCAGGCCCTGACCGACGTCCACACCGCCGCCCTCCACGCGGCGACCGTCCACGACGACCCGACCGGACAGGCCACCGCCCACCGCGGCCTCGGCCTGGCCCGCTTCCAGCTGCGCGACCCCGCCGGCGCCCGCGACCACTTCACCCGGGCCCTCGCCCTCTTCCGCCGCCTGGACAACCACGCCGGCCAGGCCCGCACCCGGCAGAACCTGGCCAAGATGGCCTGGGCGCACGGCGCGCCCCGCGAGGCACTGCACCACTCCCGGCGCTCGCTGGAGCACTTCCGCCTCGCCCACGACCGCGGCGGCCAGGCGGTCGCCCTCAACGACATGGGCTGGTACCTCGCCGAACTCGGCGAACTGCGCGAGGCCCACTCCCACTGCCGGCAGGCGCTGCCGCTGGTCCAGGCCACGGGCGACCTCAGCGGCGAGGCACACACCTGGGACAGCCTCGGCTACATCCACCGCCACCTGGGCCGCCACACCACGGCCGTGGAGTGCTACGACCGGGCCCTCGCCCTCTTCCGCAAGACCGGCGACCGCCGCAGCGAGGCCATCGGCCTGACCTACCTCGGCGACACCCACGAGGCGGCGGGCGAGTCGGGCGCGGCACTCGACGCCTGGCACGAGGCCCTGGACCTCTTCGACGAGCTGGGCCTGCCGGAGGCCGACGCCCTGCGCGCCAAGCTCCGCACGCACGCGCCCCCGTCCCCGAAGCCGGCGCGGCGTCAGGCACCGTACGGCGTGTAGAGCGCCCGGCTTGAGCGGGGTGCGGCGGGATACCCGGGCGGTATGACGAAACTGCATCTTCCCGGGCGTAAGACCCATGACGAGCCCGAGCGGGCGAGCGCTCCCCGAGTGCCGGCGCCGGAGGACGCGGGGCCGGACCGAGACGTGGAGCGGGCGGCGCCGCCGACACCGACCCGGCTGCCGAAGGGCGCCTGGGGCGCGGTGTTCAAGGGCAGCCTGAAGGAGTTCAAGGACGACGAGCTCACCGACCGGGCCGCGGCCCTGACCTACTACGGGGTGCTGTCGCTCTTCCCGGCGCTGCTGGTGCTGGTGTCCCTGCTGGGGATCACCGGCAAGTCGGCCACCGCCAAGGTGCTGAGCAACCTCAGGCAACTGACCCCCGGTTCCGCGCGCGACATCATCACCAGGGCCGTGGAACAGCTCCAGAACCACTCCGGGACCGGCTCCGTGATGGCCCTGGTCGGCATCGTGCTGGCCGTGTGGTCGGCGTCCGGATACGTGGCCGCCTTCATCCGCGCGGCCAACGCCGTCTACGACATGCCCGAGGGCCGTCCGGTGTGGAAGGTCCTGCCGGTGCGGGTCGGCGTCACCGTGGTGCTGATGGTGCTGGCGGTGGCCAGCGCGCTGATCGTGGTCTTCACCGGCGGTCTGGCCCGCCAGGCCGGGCAGGCGCTCGGGATCGGGGACACGGCGCTGACGGTCTGGTCGATCGCCAAGTGGCCGGTGCTGGTGCTGCTGGTGACGGTGATGATCGCGATCCTGTACTGGGCGACGCCGAACGCCAAGGTCAAGGGGTTCCGGTGGATCACCCCGGGCAGCTTCCTGGCCCTGGTGATCTGGCTGGCCGCGTCCGCCGGGTTCGCCTTCTACGTCGCCAACTTCGCGTCGTACAACAAGACCTACGGCACCATGGCCGGCGTCATCGTCTTCCTGGTGTGGCTGTGGATCAGCAACCTCGCCATCCTCCTCGGCCTGGAGTTCGACGCCGAGAGCGTGCGCCAGCGGGCCATCGCCGGCGGGCACCCGCCCGAGGCCGAGCCGTACACCCAGCCCCGGGACACCAGGACGTGGGACGAGGAGGACGTCCGCCGACTGGAGAACGACTGATCCGGCCGGCGCGTCGTGACACCGCTGCGTTCAGCCTGGTTCAGCTTTGTTCGCGGTTCCAAGGGCATGCCCGCGCCGCGGGGCCGGGTTGGGTTCCGGCCATCAAGGAGTCGCCGGGCTTGGTGCCGTCGGTCCTGCGGCGGACGGTGATGCGCGCCCGCTCGATCGGGACCCAGGGCGTGGCATCGCCCGCCGTCGCACACCTCGGCCGGTTTCCCCGCTCACGTCACGATGTTTCGAGGTGCTGTGCCGGCCGTCGTTTCCCCCGTACCGCCCCAGCCTGCGCAGTCGCCCCCCGAGTCCCGGCACATCACGCTCACGATCGTGCCGGCCTGCGTGGGCGTGTTCGTCTCCTACCTGCCGGTCGTCGGCGTCTCGGTCGCCCTGCCGGTGCTGCGGCAGGCGCTCGACGCCTCCACCGCCGGGCTCCAGTGGATCACCGACGCGTTCCCCCTGCCGACCGCGGCGCTGCTGCCGACCTGCGGGTGATCGGTGATCTCTACGGCCGCAAGAAGGCCCACCTCGGCGGTCTGGCGCTGTTCTGCCTGGGCCGCCTGGTGTGTGTGACCGCGCACAGCGTCGTCCAGGTCTGCGTGGGGCAGGCCCTGTCCGCCTACGTCGCGAGCTGCACCGACGCCCTGCACCCCTGCGCCCTCGTCGGCGGGATCGGCATGCTGGTGGCGGCCGTGGTGGCCTTCGTCCTCATCGGGGTTCGCGCCCGGCCCATCCCGCACACCGCGTCCGAGACGGTGCCGCTGACCGGCGAGATGGCGGGGGCGAGGCGAGCTGACCGTACGGCAGACGGGCGGGGCCCGGCGCCGCATCGCGCCGGGCCCCGCCCGTCACCGTCGTGGGACAGGTCACGCCTTGCCCCGGGTGAGGACCCACTTGCCATGGACCCATGCGCCGACCTTCTCGTAGCCGGAGCGGAAGGAGCCGAGCCAGTTCAGGATCAGGCCGGCCTCGGCCGTGGACTTGACCGGGGTGTAGCCGGAGGGGTCGTCGGCCGAACCGCCCGTGTTCTCGGCGACGTACGGGAAGGGGTAGACCGGCCGCGACGAGGTGACCTTGCCGGTGCTGTCGACCGTCTTGGTGAGCAGGCTGTCGGGTGCCTGGCCCTTGGTGACCCAGTCGACGATCGCGGTGAGCGCGTCGAACTTGTCCGGGCCCTGACCGCCGCCGCAGTGGGCGACGCCCGGGAGGAGGAAGAGCCGGGCGAAGCCGCTGGTGGCCGCCGCGCCGCCCATGGCCTTCTCGACCGCCTTGTAGTACGCCATCGTTCCGACGGCCGGGATGTGCTGGTCGCCGAGTCCGTGCCACAGGATCAGCTTGCCGCCGGCCTTCTTGAACGCCGTCAGGTCGGGGTCGGTGGCGTCGTAGACGCCCTCGTTGGGCTGCATGATCCTCTTGAAGTAGGCGGCGGTGAACTTCACGTCCCGGTAGGTCAGTTCGGGGTGGGGTTCGTCGAAGACCTGGTAGCGGATGGTCTCCCTGACGAAGTTCTGGTCACCGGTGGTGCCGGTGGCGGTCGTCGGCACGATGATGCCGGCCCAGTTCAGCTCCGAGCCCCGCAACTGGTAGCCGGGGTACAGGAGCCGGCCGTGCTCGTCGGTCGGGCCGGCGTAGATGCGGCGCAGGGTGGTGACCTGGTCGGCGGTGAGGCAGTACGCGTCGGCGGTGGACGTCTGCCCGCTCTTGCACTGGATGCTCGCCGGGTCCCAGGTGCAGGCCAGCGGGTCGGCGATGATCCCGTCGGCGGGCGCGCCGCAGCCCTTGAGGACGGCGGCGTGGATCGGCGCCAGGTCGGCTGTGGTGATGGTGGCCGGGCCGCCGTTGAGGAAGACGGACTGGGCGGTCCAGGCGTGCGAGAAGGTGTTGAGCGCGGTGAAGTTGTTGGCGGGGGCGCCGGCGATGATGCCGTCGAAGTCGGTCGGATAGCGCTGCGCCTCGGTCAGGGCCTGGTGGCCGCCCTGCGAACACCCGTCGAAGTAGGAGCGGGTGGCGGCCTGGCCGTAGTAGCGCTTGACGAGGGCCTTGGCGGCCTGCACGAGCAGGTGGTCGGACTTGTAGCCGAAGTCGGCACGCAGGCTGGGGTCGGTGGAGAACAGGCCGCCGCCCTGGTAGTGGCCCTCGTCGCTGGAGGCGACCGCGAAGGCGCCGTCGGTCAGCGGCACGCAGCCGTAGGAGGCTGCCGCGCTGTCCGTGCTGACGTTGCCGCACAGGCCCCCGCAGCCCAGTTGCAGGTAGTCGCCCTGCCAGCCGGTCTCGGGCAGCCGCAGCTCGAAGTGGATCTGCGGGGCGATCACGCCCTTGACGTCACAGTAGGCCCAGTTGCCCAGGGTGTTGCTGCCGGCCCCGACCTGGGTGGCCGAGGTGACCTCGAACGGCACCCCCGGTACGGCGGCCGCCAGGTCGAGGGAGGTCGCCCCGGAGCAGGACATCGCCGGAGATATGCCGGACGTCGTGGTGCCGGCGGCGTGCGCGTCGACCGCGGCGACGTTCTGCGCGACGGCCGAGGCACCGCCGGCCAGCGCCGCGCTCACCCCGGTCACGAGCGTGAGCACGGTGGCCAGGACGGCGAGAAGGACGGCGGTCCTTCGCCGACACCATCTGCTGAGTACGGGCATGCGGGATCTCCGTTCGACGAGGGTGGGGGTGCCGGAGCCGAGAACGGTGGGGCTCGACTCCGCGGTCCCCGAACGTAGCTCCGCCGCGGAGTGTCAGCAATATCGACGACAGAATTGCCAACAAAAAATCGAGACAGGTCAGCGTGCCGGCATCCGTCCTCGCGGAGACGCCGATGGCGCGTCCGCTTCACGAAGGGGCTTTGGCCACGCCGTGATGGGTGGGGCCAGTTGGTCAGCAGCCGCATCCGGGCGTCACCCGGCATCGCCTGGCACAGCTGTGCCGCTGCGCGCACGGGATCGGCCACCGTGATCTCGTCGGCGAGATCGCCGTTGGGCGGCGCCCCGAACACGTGCACGGCATCGCCCGCGCGCTGCGCGAGGGCGCCTCCGACCACGGCAGTGGAGGGCAACTTCTCCCGCAGCCATGTCCGCGGCTTGGGCGAGGAGTTGGCCGAGCACGACGACATCCTGCTGGTCCGGCAGGGTCGTGCGGCGCCCGAGGTCACGCAGAAGATCCTCGACAGCATCGCGGCGCGGGCCCTGCCGCGGTCGGGCGAGGTCTGCATGCCGGGCAGGAGCCCTCCGAGGGGGGCTCGGAGGACGGCTTCGCCGCCAGCGCCGCCCTCCAGACCTGCTACGTTGCCGAACGCGGCCACAGCCGTATCGCCATGGTCCCACCCGACCACGACGTCCCGTTGCCCGAGGCCGTCTCGGATTCGCCCGCGAGGCCGCCGGGCGGCTGGACCTGCCGCCGTCGAGGCGTACCCGGCGGCGCATCCGGAGGCGACTGCCGTGGCCGCCTTCGACGACGACACCGCGCTGCGCACCCTGACGGCCCTGGGCGACCTGGGGCGGCGCGTCCCCGAGGACGTGGTCGTGATCGGCTTCGGCGAGACCGAGTACGGCTCGCTGTCCACGACCGCGCTCACCCCGTGCGCATCGACGTCGAGATCCTCGGCCGCCGCGCCGCCCGGGCCGCGCTCGGCGTCGCCCCCGGGGCCGTCACCGGGCGGAGAAGCGGTTCCGGCGGCGACTACCCCGCGTGGCCGTCGGAGCGGCGGCGGTGGAGGGTGAAGGTCTCGAACACCGACAGCTCGCCGTGCGGCTTGTTCACGTTGTAGTAGGTCACGTGCATACGGGTGGTGTCGCCCGCGTACCGGCCCGGATCGACGGTGAAGGCAGCGAAGCCGTAGGGGTGTTCGACGTCCCGGACGCCCGTCCAGACGGCCTCCTCCTTCGTGTAGGTGGAGGTGCGCTTGCCGTTGGCGCCGGGGGTCGCCGACACCGCGGTGATGACCTTGGCGGTGCCGTCGGTGAAGAACTTCTGGTTCGTGGTGCCCGAGACGCCTCCGCCGCCGAGGACCATGTGGACGGTGCCCAGACCGGTGTCGATGGAGTCGGTGGCCTGCGAGACCGGGTTCGGCGTCAGCGTCTCGCTGCCGGTGACGACACCGCGCACGGCCAGCGAGCGCTCGTAGTTGTGCTCGTGGCCGCACAGCACGAGGTCGACGCCGTACCTGTCGAACAGCGGACCGTACTTCTGGCGCAGGCCGAGGTCGGCGCCGTTGGCGTCCGAGGAACTGATCATGACCTGGTGCATGGCCACGACCACCCAGTCCACCTCACGCGAGGCCCGCGCCGCCTTCAGCTCCCGTTCCAGGAAGGCGAGTTGGCGTCCGCCGGAGTAGCCGTTGATGTAGACGTCGCCGCCGTCCTGGAGGCAGTTGTCGTCGTTCTGCAGCACGATCACACGCACCGAGCCGACCGTGAACGCGTACCACAGGCCGGCCAGTTCGGCGTCGGTCTCGGTGGAGGGCAGGGTGAAGTAGGCCTGGTAGGCGCCGAGTCCGAGGGGCCCGTTGGCCTTCTCGATCTCGTGGTTGCCGGCGGCAGGCATCCAGGGGCGGAACCGCGCGGAACGGCTGTTGTTGGTGAAGAAGTTGTTCCAGGTGCGCACCCGGTCGACGTCGAGGTTGGCGTAGCACAGGTCGCCGTTGAGCAGATGGAACAGCGGGGCGACCTGCTCGATGCCGGTGACGATGTCCTTCGTCGCCGGAGTGGAGTTGGCGTCCAGTGCCACCGTGCCGTCGGCCGCCCAGGTCACCTGCGGAGCGGACTGGTCGCCGAAACTGGTGAAGGTGAACGGCCTGCGCCCCTGCGGCGCCGTGCGGAACGTGCCGCTGTCGGGGGTCGCGCCCGCGTGGGTGGCGAGGTAGAGGTAGTCCGTGCCCGGGGTGAGCCGGTTCAGCCGGGCGTGGTGGACGTAGACGGTCCGGTCGGACGTGCCGTCGACGTAGGTCACGGTCCGGGCCTCGGCGCTGGAGCCGAAGCCGTGCTCCAGGGTGCCGTAGTGCACCACGGGTCTGGTCACCGGCCGGTCGGTGATCCACGAGACCGTCATCTGGGTGCGGGGGTCCGCCCCGAAGGTCAGGTGCAGCCCCTGGACCGGGGGCGCGCCGGAGGAGTCCGCGGTGACGTGAAAGGCCGGTGCTTCGGGCGGCGCGGCCTGCGCCGTGCCCGCCCCCAGCAGCGGGGTGACGGCCGCGCCCGCCCCCGCCGTACCGAGCAGGCCGAGCGCGTGACGACGGCTGACCCCCTCGGCGGAATCCCGCGTCCCGTCCGATGTCCCTGCCCCTGCGGTCATGATGCCCTCCCTGACGAGCTGTTGAGCTCTCAACGGACGGCACCCTGACGCTCTCTGGCGGACTGCGGGTGAACGGCGTGTGGCGAGTTGGCCCTTGAGGCGCCCGAGGCGGGCGGGGACGGTGTTCCTTGCCACTGCCTTTGCCGTCCGCTGCCCGAGCGTTGACTCCGCCGCCGTGCGGTGACGCTGACCCCGCGCGGTCGTACGGGCGCCCGTGCCCGATGCGGACCCGGTACGGCCGGGCGGGCGCCCGTGCCCGGCGCGGCGCACCGGCGGGTTGCCGAAACGGCAACAAGCCTCCCTCCCGCGGCGGCGCCCCCAGCATGATCGGTGTCGAGCCGCGGCCACGGCGGACCGGGAGTCTCCCGTGGCCAGGGCGGGCCGCTGGAATCGGAGGACGCATGTCGCACCACGTCACGGATGTCACCCATCGTCTGGTCGCCTCGCCGGCGGGCCGCATCCATCTGGTGGAGCAGGGCAGGGGACCGCTGGTGCTGCTCGTGCACGGCTTCCCCGAGTCCTGGTACTCCTGGCGCCGCCAGCTGCCCGCGCTGGCGGCGGCCGGATACCGCGCCGTCGCCGTCGACGTGCGGGGTTACGGCCGCTCGTCCAAGCCCGCCGACCCGTCCGCGTACCGGATGCTCGACCTGGTGGCGGACAACGTCGCGGTGGTGCGCGCCCTGGGCGAGGAGTCGGCCGTGATCGTCGGCCACGACTGGGGGTCGGCGATCGCCGCCAACTCCGCCCTGCTGCACCCGGAGGTCTTCCGTGCGGTGGGCCTGCTCAGCGTCCCCTACACGCCCCGCGGTGGTCCGCGGCCCAGCGAGGTCTTCGCCCGGATGGGCGGCGACGAGGAGTTCTACGTCTCCTACTTCCAGCAGCCCGGCCGCGCCGAGGCGGAGATCGAGCCCGACGTGCGCGGCTGGCTCGCGGGGTTCTACGCGGCCCTGTCCGGCGACACCATGCCCGGGCCGCGGGCGGCGGATCCGCACTTCGTCTGCAAGGGCGGGATGCTGCGCGACCGGTTCCCCGCGGGCGGGCTGCCCGGCTGGCTCGATGAGGGCGATCTCGACGTCTACGCCGGGGAGTTCGAGCGCACCGGCCTGACGGGCGCGCTGAACCGGTACCGCAGCATGGACCGCGACTGGGAGGACCTCGCCGCCTACGACGGCGCCCCTCTGACGCAGCCGTCGTTGTTCGTCGGCGGTCGCCTGGACGCCTCCACGATGTGGCTGGCCGACGCGGTCGACGCGTACCCGACCACGCTGCCGGGCCTGGTCTCCTCCCACCTCCTGGACGACTGCGGTCACTGGATCCAGCAGGAACGCCCCGCCGAGGTGAACCGGATCCTCACCGACTGGCTGACCGCCATGTCCCGGGACACCTCACGGTGACCAGGACGGTCAGGGCGACGAGGACGGCCAGCCCGGCCACCAGGGCCAGCGCCCAGCGCGTACCGGCCAGGCGGATGACGACCGTACCGAGCGCGGCACCGGCGATCAGGGTGAGGACACTGCAGGCCTGACGTACGGCCGTCGACGGTGTGCGCTCCTGGGCGCGGCTGCCGACCAGCCCGGTCAGTGTGCTGGTCATGACCGTCGTGGTCAGTCCCGGTACGCCCAGCCGCCGGACGGCCGCGTTCTGCAGGCCCAGCGCCACCGCGCACAGCAGGACGGGGACCGGTGTGGGGGACCGGACCGGGATCGCCGCCGTGAAGAGGGCGGCCTCCGCCGCCGCGCACAGCCCGAGCAGCGTACGGTGGCCGACGCGGTCCGGCGCCACCGTACGGACCAGCAGGGCGCCCAGGACGAAGCCGCCGAGCGCCGTCAGCGGACCGGCCGGCGAGGACCCGGGGGCGCCGGCGAGCGCCAGGCCGATGAGGACGAGGTTGCCGGTCATGTTCGCCACGAAGACATGGCCGAGCCCGAGCAGGCTGACGGCGTCGATGACGCCGCTGAGCAGGGTCAGGATCAGCAGCGGGGCGAGCACCCGGCCGTCCCTCGTCCCACCGGTGAGCGCCTGCCGGGCCCGGGCCGCGACGGCGCGGAGCCCGGCCACGCGCCGTGGAGGCTTCACGGGCCCGGCCCGGAACTGCGCGGGCTTCACGTCGGTGTGCATACGGGCACCTGCCGCTCAGCCGGTCAGACCGCGGCGATGGGCCGGTAGACCGGTTCCCACATCGCCTGGCGCACCCGCTCCTCGATGGTGTCGTCCACGGTCTCCCGGGCGACGCCGTCCTGGGCCGCGGCCCGGGCCACGGCGACCGCCACCGCGGCCGAGGTGCGCCGCAGCCGCGTGGTGTGCGGCAGCAGGGAGGCGCCGGGAGTGCCGGAGTCGACCTGCGCGGCGACGGCGTGCGCGGCGGCGGAGAGCATGGCGTCGGTGACCCGGGTGGCGCGGGCGACGACGGCGCCGAGTCCCAGGCCGGGGAAGACCAGCGCGTTGTTGGCCTGGCCGATCTCGTAGGTGACCCCGTCCCGGGTGACCGGCTCGAACGGGCTGCCGGTCGCCACGAGCGCCCGGCCGTCGGTCCAGTCCAGCAGCTGTGCGGGGACGGCCTCGGCCAGGCGGGTCGGGTTGGACATCGGCAGGATGATGGGGCGCTCGGTGTGCGCGGCCATCTCCCGCACGAGGCTCTCGGTGAAGGCGCCGCCCTGGCCGGAGGTGCCGATCAGCACGGTCGGCCGGACTTGCCGGACCACTTCCTCCAGGGGGATGCCGCCGACCTTCTCGTCCTGCCGCCAGTCGGCCACCTCGTCGGCCGAGCGGGCGTAGGCGGCCTGGAAGTCCCGCAGTCCCTCCTGGCCATGGGTGAGCAGCCCGTAGCGGTCCACCGCCCAGACCCGCCCGGTGGCCTCCTCACGGGTGAGGCCCTCGGCGACCATGGCGTCCCGCAGCTGGTCGGCGACGCCCATGCCGGCCGTACCGGCGCCGAAGACGACGACGCGGTGCTCGGGCAGCGGCAGCCCGCTGACCCGTACGCCCGACAGGACCGCGGCGAGGTTGACCGCGCCCGTGCCCTGGATGTCGTCGTTGAAGACGAACCGCTCGCCGCGGTAACGGTCCAGGATGCGGCGGGCGTTGGCCGGTCCGAAGTCCTCGAAGTGCAGCAGCGCGTGGGGGAAGAGGCGGGCCGCGGTGGTGACGTAGGCGTCGATGAACGCGTCGTACGTCGGCGTGTCCACCCGGGGGTGGCGGTTGCCCAGGTACAGCGGATCGTCCAGGAGCTGCTCGCGGTTGGTGCCGACGTCGAGGACCACGGCGAGGGTGCGGGACGGGTCGATGCCGGCCGCCGCCGTGTACACGGCCAGCTTGCCGACGGAGATGTCGATGCCGCCCACGCCCCAGTCGCCGATGCCGAGGATGGCCTCGCCGTCGGTGGCCACGACGAGATCGACGTCCTCGGCCGTCAACCCGGAGGCGCGCAGGGCCGGTTCGATGTCCTCGGGCGCGTCCACCGACAGGTAGATGCCGCGCGGGCGCCGGTACTCGCTGCTGTAGCGCTCGATGGCGGTGCCGACCGTGGGCGTGTAGACGATGGGCAGCATCTCGGCGAGGTGGTCGCCCAGGAGCCGGTAGAACAGCACCTCGTTGCGGTCGTGCAGCGCGGTGAGGTTGACGTGCTTGGCCAGGTCGCTGGGCTGGGCGCGGTACTGGCCGTAGGCGCGGTCGGCCTGCTCGTCCAGGGTGAGCACACGCGGCGGGATCAGGCCGTCCAGGCCCAGGTCCCGGCGTTCGCGCTCCGTGAAGGCCGTGCCCCGGTTCAGACGGGGATCGGCCAGCACGGCACGCCCCCGCGCCGAGGTCTCGAGCCGGTTCTCCTGCGCGTTCCAGCGGGTGTTCATCGTCGCTCCGTACGAGTGGGGGAGGGGCGGGTGTCGGCCGCCCGTCCCTCCCAGGGTCCCCGTCACGGTCCCATGCGTCCAATGCCTGCATACGTGTCGTTCCATGCGTCAGTAACATGGATCTCATGGACGTGCAGGTGCTGCGGTGTTTCCTGGCCGTGGCCGAGGGTGCCACGGTGACCCAGGCCGCCGCGGACGCGCACCTGACCCAGCCGGCCCTCTCGCGTGCGCTCAGGCGGCTCGAGCACGAGGTCGGGGCCGAGCTGTTCCAGCAGGTGGGCCGGGTGCTGCGGCTGACACCGGCGGGGCGTGCCTTCAAGGAGCACGCGGACGCCGCGCTGGAGGAGCTGGACCGCGGCCTGCGCGCGGTCCACGAGACCGTCTCCCCGGAAGCCGGTCTGATCCCGCTGGCCTTCCTGCACTCCCTGGGCACCTGGCTGCTGCCGCCGCTGATCACCGGTTTCCGCACCCGCTTCCCGCGCTCCCGGTTCGAGCTGCACCAGGGCAGCGAGGCCGTGCTCGTCCAGCACCTGCTGCACGGCACGGCCGACCTGCTGCTGACCGCCGGCGACCCGGGCCACCCCCTGATCACCTGGCGGCGCCTGCTGGAGGAGCCGCTGTGGCTGGCCGTGCCCCCCGGTCACCGGCTCGCCCGGCGCCGGCGGGCCCGGCTGGCCGAGGTCGCCGACGAGCCGTTCATCCTGCTGCGGCACGAGCAGGGACTGCGCTCCGTCACCGAGGCGCTGTGCCGCACCGCCGGCTTCACCCCCCGGGTCGGCTTCGAGGGCGACGAGGTGGCCACCCTGCGCGGCCTGGTCGGGGCCGGGCTCGGTGTCGCCCTCGTCCCCCGCCCGCACGCCGCCGTGCCCGCCACCGCGCCCACCTACCTGGAGGTGACCGACGTCGACAGCGCCCGCGACATCGGCATCGCCTGGCTGACCTCGCGCACCCTCCCGCCGAACTCCGCCCGCTTCCTCGACCACGTGCGCCGACACGCCACGACGGTGGCCGACCAGGAACACGCGCCGTCCTGACGCAAGCCGGGGTCACCTCGACCGGCGGCATCTTCCCGACGCCGTCGATGAAGGTGCAGCCCACGCGCGGGACGTCACCGACCAGCCGGACGTCCGCGAGCCGGCCCGGTCCCGGCGGCCGAGCAGGCCGTCCACCTGATGCCCGCCGCCTCGCTCACCGACGCCGGTGCGGCGGTCACGCGTGCCGGGTGCCTCGTCGTCCTCGCCGAGATCATCACCCGGTGGCCCGCCCTCCTCGGCGTCCTGCGCCGGCGCGACGAGCACGGTTCGGGCTTCGGTGCCCTGGCGGAGGCGGCCGGCGACGACGCGAGGTGGCGCGAGCGCACACGCTCCATGGGCGTGACCGCCCCCGACAACGAACCCGCCCTGGCCGACCTGCGGCACTTGCTGCGCACGTACGACGGAAGGGGCATCGCCGAACTGGCCGACCGTCTGCTGTGACCGGGAGGAGAAGCGATGGGGCAGGCAAGGTTGTGGAGCGACGCCGACCTCGACGGCACGCACACGGGCCAGGCCGCTCAGGGTGCGGCGCGTGCCGGCCGCCCGCTCGCCTGGCTGGTCTCCGCGCACGGCCGGTTCGTGGCCGCCCTGTTGGGTTCACCGTCGTACCCCTGCCCGTTCGGCGTGCAGGCGCAGCAGCGGCAGGACAACCGGTTCACCGCTGCGGACCACCGGCACGGCTCCCGGGGCATACGGCAACTCGCGTTGAGTGTCGAGGCGTTCCGGGATCTGTCCGGCGCGAGCCGGGCGAGACAGTCGCTGATCGTCGCCGTGGGCCCACCGCGGACGGACCGGACCGCCGCCCCCGACACGGAACTCGAACAGGGCCACGCCCGCTTCTGGGGCGTCCTCACCGCACTGAGTGAACTCGACCCCCGGCCATGGCCGTTGAACCACCCCTCGACGTCCGTGACCCCGACTGGCAGTGGTGCTTCCTCGGTGAACCGTGGTTCGTCTTCGCCGCCGGCCCCGCCCACCGCGCCCGCCGCAGCCGCAACCTCTCCGACTGCCTCACCCTGGTCTTCCAGACGATGCGCGTCTCCGCGGGTCTGATCGAGCACGAACAGAGCGGCATGCCCCGGCTGACGACGAGCCCTCCTGCCGCGGGCGACGCCCTGACCTGACGGGGGATCAGGGAGCCTGGACAGTCCGTATATAGGCTATGTAGAGTACGATTATGGGTTCGCCGCGTATGACCTTGCAGACCCAACTGGTGCTGCGGGCTTTGCTGGAGGATCCCGCCAGGCAGCGCTACGGCCTTGAGCTGTGCGAGCTGGCGGGGCTGCCGTCGGGCACGATCTATCCGATCCTCGCCCGTCTGGAACGGGTCGGCTGGGTGGACAGTGTCTGGGAGGACCCCGCCGTGCACGAGGAGGCCGGCCGTCCGCGCCGCCGCTTCTACCGCATCACCGAGGACGGCGCGGAACAGGCCCGCATCGCCCTGGCGCGTGTCTACCGCGCCCGCAAGCAGCCCCTTCCGGGATGGGCCGCCACCCGTCCGGTCGGTGACGGAGGAGTGTCATGAGGCCCGGGCGCCGGTCGGCGCGGCGCCGGGGCGTCCGCGCTTCCCACGCCCCTTCCCTCGCGGGGGTGTTGGCCGCCGTACGCACGCATCACGCCGACGCCGACCTCGCGCTTGTCCGGCACGCCCACGACGAGGCCGCCCGCTGGCACGCGGGGCGGTTCCGCCGCAGCGGGGACCCGTACGTCACCCACTGCGTGGCCGTCGCCGCGATCGTCGCCGAACTCGGCATGCCGACGTCCGTCGTCTGCGCGGCCCTGCTGCACGACATCGAGGACACGTCCTGCCCGCCGGGCCGCGTGGCCGCCCGCTTCGGCGAAGACATCGCCGAACTGGTCGTGGCGGCCCGCAACGCGCAGCTCGGGCCGGCTCCGTCCCCGGGTACCACGCCGTCATCCGCCCTGCCGGACGTCCCGCCGTCCCGGACGGAGGCCGTGCTGGCCATCCGTCTCGCCGACCGGCTGCACAACATGCGCACCATTGCGTACCTCGCCCCGGCCACCCGCCACCGCAAGGCCCGCGAGACTCTCGACGTCCTCGCACCCCTGGCCGGTGCCGTCGGCCTGACCGACGTGAGCCGCGAACTGCACGAGCTGTCCTCCGCCGTCCTGCGGCGCACCCCCCTGGTGTGGGCGATCCCCACCCTGCTGCTGCCCGCCGGTCATCGGGGACGCTGGCGGGAGGAATGGCAGGCGGAGATGGGCGTCCTCACCGGGCGACGGGCCCGAGCCCGCTTCACCGTCCGCGTTCTGCTCCGCACGCCCCGGCTGTCCCTGACCCTGCGGCGCCCGGCCGGTCGGGAACAGCGGCGATGGTGAACGTGGCGGCCCGCGTCGGCGGCCTGGTGGGGGCTGCGGCCGCCTTCGTGGTGGCCGTGGCGCGCGGGGGCCCGCCCGTCTGGACGATCGCGGGACTCACGGCGAGCGCGCTGGTCCTGGTCGCGGTCGTCCTGTTCGTTCCGAGCGAGACCCCGTCCCGCCGCCTCGCCCAGCTGATCCGGGCCTGGCGGAACTCCGGCGGCCCGGACCCCGAGCGCTCGGCCACGACCTCGCCGTCCCCGAGCCGCGACGGCGGATGACGGCTTCCGGCGGAGCGCCGGTCGTGGCGCTGACGCCGTAGCCCTGTCAGACGCGTGCGAGCAGCCGCTCCAGCGGCCTCGGCATGCGGTCCAGGGGCAGTTGGGCGACCAGCGCCTGGGCGTAGAGCGCCTTGCGGCCGCTGTGCGTGCCCATGAAGCGGCGCAGTTGGTGTTCCACGGGCCTCTCGCGCTGGGCCGGTTGGTTCCGGAAGGTCTGGAAGGGGCGTCTCTCGCCCTGGGCGTCGATCACCTGCTGTACGCCGTCGGCGCCGAGGGCGCGGATCAGTTCGTCCTCCAGGTCGGCGACGCAGATGTGGAACCCGAGCCTCTCCAGCCCCTCGGAGGTCAGGCCCGACCCGAGGCCGACGCGCTCCAGGTGGCGCCGGAAGTGCCGTTCCTCGCCGATGTCGCAGAGGCCGGCCAGCGGGAGGCCGAGTCCGGGGGGACCGCACACGTCCAGGAAGCGCCCGATGTTCGTCGCCCCGCCCAGCGGCACCACGGCGACGCCCTCCGCGCCCAGGTCGCGGCCGTGGCGCAGGGCCAGCGCCTCCAGCGCGGCCTGGTCGCTGCCGCCCTCGACGAGCACGATCGCGCGCACGCCGTCGCCGGCCAGCCCGCGTGCCTCCGCCGCGGCCGCGCCGGCCCCCGACCCGCGCGCCGCCCACGTGACCAGCGCCTGCCGGAACCGCCTCACCTCGTCCACGTGACCTCGCCCTCCGACGGCATCGTGACACGGCCGAGATCCCGCACGCACGCGTGTTTTCGCGCGGCGACGACTCGGACGGCGCCCCTTGCAAAGCGGAACGGCGTTCCGTATCGTAAGTGGAGCGATGTTCCGCTTCCTGCTCCGAAGTGAAGGAGACGCGCCATGAGCGCATCCACCCCCGTTCTCTCGTTCAGCCCGCTGGTCCTGCCCGTGCCCGGACGCCCCGTGGACCTCCACGTCCGCGTCACCGCCCCAGCGACCGGGCGCGACCTGCCGGTCATCCTCCTGTCCCACGGGCACGGCCCGTCCAACAACCTCTCCTCGCTCAACGGCTACGCCCCGATCGCCCAGCGCTGGGCCGAACTCGGCTTCGTCGTCATCCAGCCCACCCACCTCAGCTCCAGGACACTCGGCCACCGCCTCGCCACGCTTCCCGGAGCGCCCTTCTTCTGGCGTTCGCGCGCCGAGGACATGACCCACATCCTCGACCGGCTCGACGTGATCGAGAACGCCGTCCCGCACCTGGCCGGGCGCGTGGACCACGACAGCGTCGCCGTCGCCGGGCACTCGCTCGGCGGCTTCACCGCCGGCCTGCTGCTCGGCGCCCGGGTCACCGGCCCCGACGACGGGCCGGAGGCGGACCTGACCGAGCCCCGCATCACGCAGGGCATCCTGCTGGCCGCGCCCGGTCGGGGCGGCGACGCCCTGAACGGGGAGATGGCCGACCGGGTGCCCTTCTTCCGCACCGTCGACTTCTCCCGGATGACCACCCCCGCGCTGGTCGTCGCCGGCGACAAGGACGACTCCCGGCACTTCACGGACGTCGGGCCGGACTGGCACGCCGACCCCTACCATCTCGCCCCGGGCCCCAAGACGCTGCTCACCCTGTTCGGCGCCGAGCACGGACTCGGCGGGACCGCAGGGTACGACGCCGCCGAGACCACGGACGAGAACCCCGAGCTGGTCGCCGCCCTCGCGCAGCTGACCGCCGCCTACCTGCGCAGCGCGTTCCGGCCCGGTGACGACGCCTGGCGGCAGGCCCGTCAGGCCCTCACCAGCGGCCCGGACGCGTACGGGCGGGTCGAGTCCAAGTAGGCGCCGAGCGCCGCCCGGGCCGCGCGCCGCCTCCCGCTGCACATCCCTCCTTCCACGTCGCATCATCATCCGGACTCCCGCGCGTCACCCGGCCTTCGCAGAATCTGCACGCCCCCCGACGCGTGGACGTCGTTGCTGCCAGCGGGAGTTGAGATGAGTCACGACCACAGACACGGCCATGGCCACGGCCACCACCATCACCACGACGGCGCGGAGACGGCCTCCCTGCCGCCCGCCCTCGACATGACCGTCCCGGACGAGGAACTGAGCCCCGGTCAGCTCTCGCGGCGTTCCATGCTGCGCCGGGCCGGTCTGCTCGGCGCGGGGCTGGCGGCGGGCAGCGTGCTCGCGGGCGCGGGGGAGGCAGCCGCGTCCCCGGCCGGGTCGTCCGGGACGGGCGACCCGCGCTCCGGCGGCTACCTGTGGCTGGCCGGCGACCACCACATCCACACCCAGTACAGCTCCGACGCCAAGTACCGGGTCATCGACCACGTCCGCCAGGCCAACGCGCACGGCCTGGACTGGATGGTCATCACCGACCACGGCAGCGAGACGCACGCCAAGATCGGTGTGGAGAAGGTCAACCCGGACATCGTCGCCGCCCGCGCCAAGGTCGAGGACACCCTGGTCTTCCAGGGCCTGGAGTGGAACATCCCGGCCGCCGAGCACGGCACCGTCTTCGTCCACCCCGGCAGCAACGAGGTCGCCGTCCTCAAGGAGTTCGAGAACTCCTTCGACGGCGCCGTGCAGAAGGCCACGGCCAACACCCCGGCCAACGAGGCCCTGGCCATCGCCGGCGTGAACTTCCTCGCCGAGCAGGTCCGGCGCCGCAAGGTCAAGGACGCGCTGTTCCTCGCCAACCACCCCGCGCGCAAGGGCATCGACTCCCCGCACGAGATCCGCGCCTGGCGCGACGCGCAGCCCGCCATCGCCGTCGGCATGGAGGGCGCCCCCGGCCACCAGGCCGCCGGCATCGCCGCCCCGCAGGGTCCCGGCTCCGGGCGCGGCGGCTACGACAACAGCCCCAGCGCCGACTCCTTCGCGGCCTACCCGCTGGAGAGCTACCGCACCTGGGGCGGCTTCGACTGGATGACCGCCACGGTCGGCGGGCTGTGGGACAGCCTGCTCGCCGAGGGCAAGCCGTGGTGGATCACCGCCAACTCCGACTCCCACAACGTCTACGCCGACACGGCCGTACGCGGCGCGAACAGCGACTTCGCCGGCAACGGCAAGTACAACGACCCGGTCTACGGCGGCGGCCTGAACCTGGGCGACACCGACTTCTGGCCCGGCCAGTACAGCCGTACGCACGTCGGCGCCGCGTCGTTCTCCTACAAGGCGGTCATGGACGGCATCCGGGCCGGCCGGGTCTGGGTGGACCACGGCGGCCTGATCAGCGGCCTCAACGCCCAGCTGCGGTCGGGCTACCGGTCCGTCACCCTCGGCGGCATGCTGCAGGTGCGCCGCGGCAGCCAGGTCGACCTGGTCGTCGAGATCAGCCTGGCCAACGGCCCCAACTGGGCGCAGTTCGTGCCCACGCTGGCCCGCGTCGACGTCATCCAGGGCCACGTCACCGGCCCGGTCTCCGACAAGGACATCTTCGCCACGCCCACCACCAAGGTGGTGAAGTCCTTCGACGTGAACAGGGCCACCGGCACCGTGCGTCTGACCTACTCGCTGGGCAAGGTGGACAAGCCGCTGTACGTACGACTGCGCGGCACCGACGGCAACCGCTCCGCCGTCGGCGTCAACGGCGCCTCCGTCGACCCGGCCGGCCCGGCGATGGACGTCCTCGGGGACGCCGACCCGTGGAAGGACCTGTGGTTCTACTCCAACCCCATGTGGGTCCTGCCCGCATGAGCGCACCCCGCCACGCGTCCGGCGTCCGCCCCGTTCTCGGGGTGGACGCCGGCACGGTGAGCCTGCGCGAGGCCGACCACCTCGTCCACCGGCTGGCCGACGAGCTCGGCCTGCCGGCCGCCACTCTCGCCTGCACCCACCTGATCCGCACCGACGACCGCCGCGGTACGGCGGTCTCCCTCGCCCTGCCCGACACGGCGGCGGCCGAGGCGGCCTGGCGGCGGCTGGCCGCCCCGGACCGGGCGGAGACGGGCGCGGCTCTGGGCGAGCGCCGGCTCGGCCCGGCCATCGCCGCCCACGCGGCGGCGCTGGCCGCCGCGGAGCACACGGGCCGGCTCGGCGGACGCGCCGTCCTCTATCCGGGGGTGGACCGGCTCACCGGCACGGTGACCGTGGCCGACCTGCTCGCCTCGACCGCCATCGAGCGTGTGACGGTGATCGGCGCGGCCACGACGGACGGCACCGGCCCGGATCCCGCCACGCCGGTGCTCACCCGCGACCACGTCCGGCCCGAGTGGCGCTCCGGGCGGCTCACCCTCGCCCTCGTCCCGGCGGTGGGCGGCACCCTCGCGCCGTTCGAGGTGCCCAACCCCACTCCCTGCTGCGCCGACCACGCCTGAGCGCGTCGCGGCCGCGGGCCGGTCGCCGGGTCAGCGCGCGATGCGGTGCTTGCGGCCGCCGCGGCGGAAGCGCACGGCGGCGTAGGCGAGGTCGGCGAGCAGGACGACGGCGCCGATGATCAGCAGGTAGAACAGGCCGTGCGCGGCGAATCCGATGATGCCCAGCACGAGGGCTACGAGGATGAGGAGCAGGAACAGGCTCATCAGTGCTCCCGGCGGCTTCGGGGGGTCAGCGGCGGGCGAGACGCCGCTCGCCGCCGGCCCCCGGCGTGTAGTCGAGTTCGTAGTGCGCGAAGATGCCCGGCTCGTCGGAGGCCGGCAGCTCTCCGTCGGTGTCGATCGTGGGGGCCTTCTTCACCAGGTCCTTGGGTTGGGTGATCTTGAGATAGCCCGGTCCGACCGTCGCGCCGGTCAGCGGCACGAACGTCAGACGGCGGCGGGTGGGCAGCCCCACGGTCACCGTCGCGAAGAAGGGCTGGTCGGTCGCGGTGTCCACGTAGACCGCCTCCAGCGTGCCGATCTTGTGGCCGCGCGGGTCGACCACATCATGACCACGCCATTCGCGGATGTCGCCTGCCTCGAACATCATCAACCTCCCCCAAGGGGGTACCCCCCATCGCCGCCGTGATACCGCCGCCAATGGGGCGACCTTGGCGGTCGTGGGAGGCTGGGAGCCCGCGCCCGCGAGGAGGTCGTTCCGTCCGTCCGCACCGGCCGACCGGCGGGAGCCGTGCCCGTCGCCGCTAAGGTGCCGATCATGCGCGCACCCGTACCGGACCCGCCCCCGTCCTCACTCCCCGCGGCCCGCCGCGCCCGCGAACTCGGCCTGATCGTCGGCGACTTGCCCACCGGCCCGCTGAACGCGATCACGGACGTGCCCGGAGTCCGCGTGGGGCACGCCACGGTGAAGTCGCCGCCGCGGGTGCACAGCGGGGTGACCGCGATCGTGCCCGACGGGGTGGGCCCCGGCAGTCCGCGGCCGGCCGGGGTGTTCGCGGGCAACGGCTACGGAAAGCTGATCGGCGCCACCCAGACGGCCGAGCTGGGCACGCTGGAGACCCCCGTCCTACTCACCTCGACCCTCTCGGCGTTCCGCGTCGCCGACGCCCTGGTGGGCTGGCTCCTGGAGCGGCCCGAGGGAGCGGAGGCACGGAGCGTGAACCCGGTGGTGGGGGAGTGCAACGACGGGCTGCTGTCCGACATCCGCTCCCGCCCGGTCGGTGCGCAACACGTCCGCGCCGCGCTCGACGGCGCTTCGGCAGGGCCGGTCGCCGAGGGGTGCGTCGGCGCGGGCACCGGCACGGCCGCCCTGGGGTTCAAGGCGGGCATCGGCACCTCGTCGCGGCGGGTGCCGCTCGCCGGGCGGGAGGTCACCCTCGGGGTGCTGGTCCAGGCGAACTTCGGCGGCACGCTCCGGGTCCTCGGCCGTACGGTGACGCCGGCCGACGTGGGTCTTGCCGAGCCGCGGTCCGGGCCGGACGACGGCTCCTGCATGGTCGTGGCGGCGACCGACGCGCCGGTGGACGCCCGGCAGCTGACCCGCCTGGCGCGCCGTGCCGTCTACGGCCTGGGCCGGGTGGGCGCCGCGTACGGGCACGGCAGCGGCGACTACGGCCTCGCCTTCGGCACCCGCCCCGCGGACATGCCGGCCGGCCCCGCCGTGCTGCCCGACGACGCACTCGACCCCCTGTTCCTCGCCGTGCTCGACGCGGTGGAGGAAGCCGTCCTCAACTCCCTGCTGATGGCCACCACGACCACGGGCCCCCGCGGCGACACCCGTCACCCGCTGCCGGCCGCACCGCTCCTCGCACTGCTGCGGTGAGGTGGAGAAGTTTTTACCCGTGGCCGGATCGCGGCGGGATCGGCCGGTGGCAGGCGGCCCGTCGGGTTTCACGTGTGCAAAGTACGGCTGAAAACGTTGGCCCACACGGGTCGGCGGTGTTACGGCCGTGTTGACCGCTTCGGGGCGCCGGGCACACTCTCGCATATACATGGCAATTACATCTTCTTTGTCGGTCCGGTCGCCTCGCCCGCGTGAAAGAGCAGGTGAGAGCCGGTTTCCGGCAAGGATGTGGAGCGGGAGGCGTCACCATGTGCGGCATCACCGGCTGGATCTCCTTCGACCGCGACCTGCGCACCGAGACCGCCGCATTGGATGCGATGACCGAGACGATGGCCTGCCGGGGCCCCGACGACCGCGGCACCTGGGTGCAGGGACCGGCGGCCCTCGGGCACCGCAGGCTCGCGATCATCGACCTGCCCGGCGGCCGGCAGCCGATGAGCGCCGACACCGCGCACGGGAGCGTGGCCCTCGTCTACTCGGGAGAGACGTACAACTTCACCGAACTGCGCCGTGAACTCACCGCCCGCGGCCACGAGTTCACCACCGATTCCGACACCGAGGTGGTCCTGCGCGGCTACCTGGAATGGGGCGAGGAGGTCGCCGAGCGGCTCAACGGCATGTACGCCTTCGCCCTGTGGGACGGCCGCCGCGACACGCTGGTGATGATCCGGGACCGTATGGGCATCAAGCCCTTCTACTACTACCCGACGCCCGACGGCGTCCTGTTCGGCTCCGAACCCAAGGCCATCCTCGCCAACCCCCTCGCCCCCGCCCGCGTCACCCTCGACGGGCTGCGCGAGCTGTTCACCATGATCAAGACGCCCGGGCACGCCGTCTGGGACGGCATGGCGGAGGTCGAGCCCGGCACCGTCGTCACGGTCGACCGCTCGGGCGTGCACCGGCGCGTCTACTGGGAACTGGAGACCCGGCCCCACACCGACGACCGCGACACCACCATCGCCACCGTCCGCTCCCTCCTCGACGACATCGTGCGCCGCCAGCTCGTCGCCGACGTGCCGCGCTGCACCCTGCTCTCCGGCGGCCTCGACTCCTCCGCGATGACCGCGCTCGCCGCCCGCCAACTCGGCGCCCACGGCGAGAAGGTGCGCAGCTTCGCCGTCGACTTCGTGGGCCAGAGCGACCACTTCGTCGCCGACGAACTGCGCGGCACCCCCGACACCCCGTTCGTGCACGCCGTGGCCCGCACCGCCCACACCGAGCACCAGGACATCGTCCTCGACGCCCAGGCGCTCGCCGACCCCGGCGTGCGCGCCAAGGTGATCCGGGCCCGCGACCTGCCCGCCGGGCTCGGCGACATGGACGCCTCGCTGTACCTGCTGTTCAGGGCGATTCGCGACCAGTCGACCGTCGCCCTGTCCGGCGAGTCCGCCGACGAGGTCTTCGGCGGCTACCTGCAGTTCTTCGACGAGGAGGCCCGGCGCGGCACCACCTTCCCCTGGCTGGTGAGCTTCGGCCGCCACTTCGGCGAGGACGCCGAGGTCCTGCGCCCCGACCTGCTCGACGCGCTGGACCTGGACCGCTACGTCGCCGACGGCTACCGCACCGCCGTCACCGGCATCCAACGCCTCGACGGCGAGAGCGACTTCGAGTACCGGATGCGGCGCATCTGCCATCTGCACCTCACCCGCTTCGTGCGCATCCTGCTCGACCGCAAGGACCGGGCGAGCATGGCCGTCGGCCTCGAAGTCCGGGTCCCGTTCTGCGACCACCGGCTCGTGGAGTACGTCTACAACACGCCCTGGGCGCTGAAGTCCTTCGACGGCAGGGAGAAGAGCCTGCTGCGCGAGGCGACCGCCGACGTGCTGCCCAGGTCCGTCTACGACCGGGTCAAGAGCCCGTACCCCTCCACCCAGGACCCCAAGTACGCCGCCGCGCTCCAGGATCAGGCCAGGGACCTGCTGACCCGGCCCGGCCACCGGGTCTTCGACCTCGTCGACCGCGACCGCCTCCACCGCGTCGCCCACCGTGAGGCGCCGGTGAGCACCCAGGCCGAGCGCCGCGGTCTGGAGCGCGCCCTCGACCTCGCCCTGTGGCTCGACATGTACGACCCGGAGATCCGCCTCACCTGACGACGCCGGGCTCACCCTTCGCCGCGCGCGAAGGCCCGCGGTGTACAGTGCGGACCTTCGCGCGTCGCCCCGGCGCGGCAGCCGTTCCCCGACATGCCGTCTACGACGCGCCTTCGGCCCGGGCGATCATCTGGTCGCTCCAGGCCCTGATGGCCGCGGCCTGCTCCGAGGTGAGCGGTTCGAAGAAGCAGCGGCGGACGTTGTCGGCATGTGCCACGACGGCGCTCTCCACGAGACGGCGCCCGTCCGGCGTCAGCTCGACGCCTGTGCGCCGCCCACTCGCCCCGCTCTCGGTGCGCACCACGAGACCGCGGTTCTCCATCCGCGTGAGCTGATGCGACACCCGGCTCTTCTCCCAGCCCAGTGACGCCGCCATGTCCACCACGCGCATCTCGCGGTCAGGTGCTCGCAGCAGGGTCACCAGGACGCTGAACTCCGCCTTGGAGATGCCGAATCCGGACTGCAGGCGGCGGTCGATCTCCTGCATGAGCAGGCGCTGCGCGCGCATCCAGGTATCCCAGAGGTCCCACTGCTCGGGCTTCAGGGCGTCGGGTTCGCGCATGGGGCCAGGCTACCGAGCCAGAGTTGACGTGACAACTTGCGACTCCCTAGAGTTGTCACGTCAACTCTTTGGGAAGGATGACATGGCCCTCCGCATCGGAATCATCCTCGGCAGCACCCGGCCCGGACGCCGGGGCGACCAGATCGCGTCCTGGCTGCTCGACACCGCCCGCGCACACGGCGGCGCCGACTACGAACTCATCGACCTCGCCCACCACGGCCTCGGCAACCTGGACGAGGCCGGCAACCCCAGCCACCAGCAGTACGAGCATCCCCACACCCGCGCGTGGGCCGAGCTGATCGACGGCTTCGACGGCTACGTGTTCCTCGTCCCCGAGTACAACCACTCCTTTCCCGGGGCGTTGAAGAACGCGCTGGACTTCATCTACCGGGAGTGGAACGACAAGGCCGCCGGCATCGTCAGCTACGGCGGGTGGGCGGCCGGGGTCCGGGCCGCCGAGGCGCTGCGTCTCGTGCTCGCCGAACTCCAGGTCGCCACGGTGCGCGCGCAGCCCGCCATCGCGCTGATCCCCGCCTTCGCCTCCGGCACCTTCGTGCCCGGCGACGGCCTCGCGGCGTCGGTCGGCGACATGCTCGACCAGGTGATCGCCTGGTCCACCGCGCTGCGCGGCCTGCGCGAAGGCAAGGCGAGCACGGCCGCCGCCTGAGCGGCCACGGCATCACCGGCGGGTGCGCCGTGACACATCGCGGTCCCTCCGGGCCTGCATGAGGGGGGCGGGGCGGGCGCCGTCCCGCCCCTCCGTGTCGGCTGCCGGAGGCGCGACGCTCAGCTGCCCGGCTCGGTGAGCCGCAGGGACGCCAGCCAGTCGGCCGTCTCGGCCGGGTGGCCGAAGCGGAGGGTGCGCAGAGGGGCGAAGCGGGGATCGCCGACGCGGCGTTCGATCTCGCGGCGGCGGGGTCCGTGCTGGGACCAGGCCCACCAGGCCGGGTGTTCCCGGCTCAGCCAGCCCCGCCAGGTTTCCCGGTTGCCGCCGAAGACGATCTCTCGTCTGACGGTGCGGCGCAGGGACCGGCGCAGCACCCGGGGCATGATCACGCGTTTGGGATAGTCCAGCCAGACCACGGTGTCGGCCCGGTCCCAGAGCAGGTCGCGGACCTCGGGGTAGCCGAGGGAGTCGACGATCCAGCGCGGCCCGGCCGTGAGCCTGGTGACGTCCTCGGCCAGCTTCTCGTTGACGGCCCAGCCGGGGCCGCTGAAGTACAGCGCGTCCATCTCGTGGTACGGCATGCCGAGGTGGCCACTCAGCGCCCGGGCGAGCGTCGACTTGCCCGCACCGGTCACCCCCACCACCAAGATCCGTTCCACACCGGCACCTTATCCCGCCGGTCGCGCGGCGTGCGTTCCGCTGAGTGAACCGGCGCTGGACCGTCACCGCACCGGTTCCCAGACTGGGCCGCCCAGCGCTCGGGACTGCGCGGGTCTCCACCCCACGACGAGGCCTCCGGCGCAACCCGGTGATCTCGATCGAGGGGACGGGTGGATGAGCACGGAGGGTACGACCGACACCGCCGCGGCGGGCTCGGTGATCTCGTTGCCCAAGGGCGGCGGCGCGGTGAGCGGCCTGGGGGAGAAGTTCTCGCCCGACCTGTTCACCGGGACGGGGAACTTCTCGGTACCGATCGCGATACCGGAGGGACGGCGCGGCGTACAGCCCCAGTTGACCCTCGCCTACAGCACGGGCAGCGGCAACGGCCCCTTCGGCCTCGGCTGGCACCTCGGCCTGCCCGGCGTGACCCGCAAGACCTCACGGGGCCTGCCACGCTACGTCACCGGGGCCGCCCCCGGCTCCCAGGGCCCCGACGGCGAACGAGCCGACGTGTTCGTGCTGACGGGCGCCGACGACCTGGTGCCGGTCGCGGGCGGCTACCCGGGCCGCGTGCTGTACCGGCCCAGAACCGAGGGCCTGTTCGCCCGGATCGAGCACGTCATGGACGACTCCGGCGACTTCTGGGAAGTCCGCGCCAAGGACGGCACCCGCACCAGATACGGCTCCGCGAGACCGGCCGACGCCCCCGAGGGCTGGCGGGACCCGGCCGTCGTCGCCGACCCGCAGGCGCCCGCCCACGTCTTCGGCTGGCGGATCACCGAGAGCGCCGACCCGCACGGCAACCTCGTCAGATACACCTACCTGCGCGACGCCGGCCGGGAACCCGGCCACACCTGGGACCAGCCCCTGCTCGCCCGGATCTCCTACGCCGACTACGGCGACCGGTCCGCCCCGTCGTTCCTGGTCACGGTGGACTTCGACTACTCGGCGCGCCCCGATCCCTGCTCCGACCACCGCGCCGGGTTCGAGATCCGGACGTCACTGCGGTGCGACACCGTGCGGGTGACCACCCATGCCGCCGACGGCGTGGCACGAGTCGCCCGCGAGTACCGACTCGGCTACCGGCAGGCCGACTTCAACGGCGTCTCCCTGCTGACCGACGTGACCGCGGTCGGCATCGACGCCTCACCCCCGCCCGGCACGACCACCGGCACCGACGGCGACAGCGGGGACGGCGGGGACGGCGGGGACGGCCCGGGCGGCATCCCCGGCCCCGGCGACGGCCCGGGCGGCGTCCCCACCCACGATCCCGAGCTCACCGGCTCCGGCACGAGCGCCGCCGCGCCGGCGTTGGAAGCCCTGCCGACCCTCGCCTTCACCTACACCGACTTGACCCCGGCCACCCGCCGCTTCCGGCCGGTGAGCGGCCCCGGTCTGCCGGCCGCCGTACTCGCCGACCCGACCATGACCCTGGTCGACCTGCACGGCACCGGACTGCCCGACCTGGTCGAGTTCGGCGCGGCGAAACGCGTCTGGCGCAACGCCGGCGACGGCACGTTCGAGCTGCCCCGCCTCATGACGCAGGCGCCACCGCTGTCCCTCGCCGACCCCCGCGTACGGTTCATGGACGCCGACGGCGACGGCCGCCCCGACCTCCTGGTCTCCGCGACGGCGTCGGGCGGCGGCAGCGCGGGCTACTTCCCGTCGGCCTTCGAGGACGGCTGGAGCCGCCGCTCCTTCCAGCGCTACCCGCAGGCCCCGTCCGTCCGACTCGCCGACCCGAACGTGAAGTTCGTCGACCTCGACGGCGACGGACTGACCGACGTGCTGCGCTCCGGCACCCGGCTGGAGTGCTGGTTCAACGACCGCGACCCGCAGCAGGCGTGGCGGCGCACCGCCGTCGGCAACGGCACCGGTCCGCAGGTCGACCTCGCCGACCCGCGGGTGCGGCTGGCGGACATGACCGGAGACGGCCTGCAGGACCTGGTGCTGCTGCGCAGCGGCAACGTCGCGTACTGGCCGAACCTGGGCCACAACCGGTGGGGCGCGCGGGTGACGATGCGCCAGTCGCCGCGCCTGCCCGACGGCTACGACCCGCGCCGGGTGCTGCTCGGCGACGTCGACGGGGACGGCGCCGCCGACCTGGTCTACGTCGACCACGGCCGGGTGCTGGTGTGGGGCAACCGGTCGGGCGACGCCTGGACCGCCGGGCCGGTCACCATCACCGGCACCCCGGGCGTCGTCGGCTCCGACTCGGTCCAGCTGTGCGACCTGTACGGCACCGGGATGGCCGGGGTCCTGTTCAGCCGGGCGGCCGGCGGACCGGGGCGTGCCGGGGCGGACCTGCGCTTCCTCGACCTCACGGGCGGGACGAAGCCGTACCTGCTGGCCGGCATGGACAACAACCTCGGCGCCCTCACCCGGGTGACGTACGCCCCCTCCACCCGGGAGTACCTGCGCGACCAGGCCGATCCCGCGACGCGTTGGCGCACCACGCTGCCCTTCCCCGTGCACGTGGTCACGCGCGTCGAGGTCACCGACCGGATCTCGGGCGGCAGGCTGACCACCGGCTACCGCTACCACCACGGCTACTGGGACGGCGTCGAGCGGGAGTTCCGCGGGTTCGCGATGGTCGAACAGCTCGACAGCGAGACGTTCGCCGACGCGCCCGCCACCGGCCCGGGGGCCGCGCCCGACGGGCACTTCTCACCGCCGACGCTGACGCGCAGCTGGTTCCACCCGGGACCGGTCGGGG
This sequence comes from Streptomyces sp. 7R007, assembly GCF_054850255.1. Taxonomy (NCBI): domain Bacteria; kingdom Bacillati; phylum Actinomycetota; class Actinomycetes; order Kitasatosporales; family Streptomycetaceae; genus Streptomyces; species Streptomyces sp. 7R007. The sequence goes on from NZ_JBTWMV010000007.1 coordinate 72,271, forward strand.
CCGCCGAATCCGGCGAGTGGAGCGAACTCGACCTGCGGGACACCTACTGGGACGGCGACCCGCCGATGCTGCCCCGGCCGCCCGCGCAGAGCGCCCTCCTGGCCGAACTGCCGCGCGAGGCACGGCGGTCCGCGCTGCGGGCGCTGCGGGGGCAGCTGCTGCGCACGGAGTTGTACGCGCTCGACGGCAGCCCGCGCGAGGGCCGCCCGTACACGGTCACCGAGACACTGCCGGGCCTGCGGCAGGAGTGGGCCCCGGCCGCCCCGGGCGACACCGACCGGGAGCGGGTCTTCTTCCCGTTCACCCTCGCCGCCCGCACCACCCAGTGGGAGCGCGGGGCCGAGCCGATGACCCGCTTCACCTTCCCCGGCGACCACGACGCCTACGGATTCGCCACCAGCCGGCTCGACGTCGCCGTGCCGCGAGGGCGCGACCCGCTGGCCGCCGCCGCGCCCGGTACGTCCGCGCAGCCGTACCTGGCCACCTTCACGACCACCGAGTACGCGCGCCGCGACGACACCGGCCACTACCTGGTCGACCGCGTGGCCCGGACGACCGGGTACGAGGTCGTCAACGACGGTCTGCTGCCGGTGCCCGACCTGCGCGAGGCCGTCCTCGGCGGGCCGGGCCGGCCGGTGGGTCAGGGCGTGTCGCTGCGGGTCGTCGCCCACACCCGCACCTACTACGACGGCGCGGCCTACACCGGCCTCGCCCTGGGCACGCTGGGCGAGCACGGGCTGCCCGTGCGCACCGAGTCGCTCGCCTTCACCGACGCCTTCCTCGACGACCTGTTCGACCCGGCCGACCCGCGGGCGGTCACCCCTCGTCCGCTGTACCTGGCACCGGGCGGCGCCGCCGCCTGGCCGGTCGAGTACCCCCGGGAGTTCGGCGCGCTGCTGCCACCCCTGGCCGGATACACGCACTACGCGGACGGCGAGGTGCCCGGCTCCCCGGGCGGCTACTACATCACCGCCGAACGGCACCGCTACGACGTCCACGTCCCCGGCCGGGTGCCGCGCGGGCTGCCGGTGTCGTCGCTCGACCCCCTCGGCGCCGAGAGCCGGATCGACTACGACCGGCACGACCTGCTGCCGGTGCGCACGGTCGACCCGGCCGGGCTGGAGATCACCGCGGTGCACGACTACCGCGTGCTGCAGCCCGTCGAGACGACCGACGCCAACGGCAACACCGCCCGGGTGACCTTCTCCCCGGCCGGCCTCGTCACGGCCCGCTTCACGCGCGGCGAGAACGGCGAGGGCGACCGCACCGCGCCGGGCATGGTGATGGCGTACGACATGCTCGCGTTCGCCGACGGCGGCCGGCCCGCCTGCGTGCGCAGTGTCCGGCGCGTGCACCACGACACCGACGCGGACGTTCCGGCCGCCGAGCGGGACGAGGTGATCGTCTCGGTGGAGTACTCCGACGGGTTCGGCCGCATCCTGCAGACCCGCTCCCAGGCGGAGGACACCCTGTTCGGCGACGCGGAGTTCGGCGGCGGGGTGATCCCGGCGCGGGATCTCGCGGCGGCCGGCGACACCACCGGACGCACACGTGCCGCGTCGGACCCGGACAACGTGGTCGTCTCCGGCTGGCAGATCTACGACAACAAGGGCCGGGTGGTGGAGAAGTACGAGCCGTTCTTCTCCACCGGCTACGACTACGGGCAGCCCGGCGAAGCCCAACGCGGCCGCAAGACGGTGACGTTCCACGACCCGCGTGGTCACGCCGTGAAGACGGTGAGCCCCGACGGCGCCGAGCAGCGGGTCGTGCTCGGCATCCCGGCCGACCTGGCCGACCCGGACCGGTACACGCCGACGCCGTGGGAGTCGTACACCTACGACCCGAACGACAACGCGGGCCGCACCCACGGCGACGCCGCCGCGGGCTACCGCGCCCACTGGGACACGCCGGCCGGCAGCGAGGTCGACGCGCTCGGGCGGACCGTGCGGGCCGTCCTGCGCAACGGCGCCGCCGCCGGCGACCGGCTCGTCACCACCTCCGCGTACGACATCCAGGGCAACCTCGTCTCCGTGACCGACCCGCTCGGGCGCGTGGCGTTGCGCTACGTGCACGACCTGGCCAAGCGGCGCTGGCGGGTGGAGAGCGGCGACGCCGGGCGGCGCGACAGCGTGCTCGACGCGCTCGGCCGGCCGGTCGAATCCCGGGACGGCAAGGGCGCGTTGACCCTCGGCGCCTACGACCTGCTGCACCGGCCGACCCGGGTCTGGGCCCGCAACGCGGCCGACGGCCCGGTGACACTGCGCCAGTTCATCGAGTACGGCGACGGCGGCACCCCCGCCCAGCCGGCCGCCGACCGCGCCGCGGCCCGCGCGCTGAACCTGCTCGGGCGTGCCACACGCCACCGTGACGAGGCGGGGCTGGTGTCCACCGGCGCGGTCGACTTCAAGGGCAACGTGCTGGAGTCCTCCCGCAGGGTGATCGCCGACGCCCCGGTCCTCGCCGGCTACACCGCGGCCGCGGCGAACGGCTGGCGGGTGACACCGTTCCAGGTCGACTGGACGCCGGCCGCGGGCCAGGACCAGGCCGCCCGCGACAGCGCGCTGCTGGAGCCGGCGGGCTACGCCACCTCGACGCGCTACGACGCGCTCAACCGGATCGTGTCCCACCTCTTCCCGGCCGATGTCACCGGCCACCGGCGCGAGTTGCGGCCCGCCTACAACCGGGCGGGAGCGGTGGACGCGGTCACCCTCGACGGCACGGCGTTCGTGCGGCGGCTCGTCTACGACGCCAAGGGCCAGCGCACCCTGGTCGCCTACGGCAACGGGATCATGACCCGCTACGCCTACGACCCGCTGACCTTCCGGCTCGCCAGGATGCGCAGCGAGCCCTACACGTCGGCCGACGGCCTGACCTACCGCCCGACCGGGACCGTCGTCCAGGACGTCGGCTACGGCTACGACCTCGCCGGGAACGTCCTGGTGCTTCGCGACCGCACCCCCGGCAGCGGCATCCCGGGCAACCCCGACGCCCTCGCCACGACCGACCCCGCCCTGCGCGCCCTGCTCGCCGCCGGCGACGCCCTGGACCGGCGGTTCGGCTACGACCCGGTCTACCGTCTGCTGTCCGCCACCGGCCGCGAGCACCAGACGCCCGCCGCGGGCGACCCCTGGTCCGCCGCCCCACGCGGCACCGACCCGACGAAGACCCGGGCGTACACCGAGACCTACGGCTACGACCCGGCGGGCAACCTGCTCACCCTCGCCCACACCGCCGCCACCGGCTTCCGCCGCGTCTTCACCACCGCCGCGGACAACAACCGGGTGCGGCGGATGACCGTGGGAGACACGCCGTACGACTACACCTTCGACGCCGGCGGCAACCTGCTCGCCGAGACCACCTCCCGGCACTTCGCCTGGAACCACGCCGACCAGACGACGGCGTTCGCGACCCAGACGCCGGGCGCCGAACCCTCCCTGCACGCGCAGTACCTGTACGACGCGGCGGGGCAGCGGGTGAAGAAGCTCGTGCGCCGGCAGGGCGGCGCCGTGGAGGTCACCCACTACCTGAACGGGACCTTCGAGCACCACCGCTGGGCCGTCGGCACCCCCGGCGCGGGCGAGAACAACCTCGTGCACGTCATGGACGACCGGCAACGCGTCGCCCTGGCCCGCGTCGGCCCCGCCCACCCCGACGACCAGGGCCCCGCCACCGCCTACCACCTGCCCGACCACCTCGGCAGCAGCACCGCCGTCCTCGACGCCGCCGGCGCCGTCAACAACCGGGAGGAGTACACGCCGTTCGGCGAGACCAGCTTCGGCAGCCACACCCGCAAGCGGTACCGCTACACCGGGATGGAACGGGACGAGGAGAGCGGGCTCGGTCACCACCACGCCCGCTGCTACGCCCCGTGGCTGGCCCGCTGGACCTCCTGCGACCCGCTCACCTCGCCGCACGGCGGGTCGAGTTACGCCTACGTGGCCAACAAGCCCACCGGGCTGGTCGATCCCGACGGCGCGGACGACAGGAAGCCGCCCGCACAGGAGGGGCCGTCCACGTCCTCGGAGGAGGCGCATCCGACGACCGAGGCGGACATCCCCTACCAGCGGGGCATCAGGGGCTTCGTCGAGTCCATCCTCGTCGGCGGACGGGGCCCGGCCGGCAACCGGCGCTACGACAGTCTCGGCCCGGACCAGACCTTCGCGCGCGGCCTGATGGACAAGGGGTGGGGCTGCACGCTCTGCCACATCACCACGCAGGTCTGGAACACCTGGGGTCCGCGCGGGGTCAACCCGGTGAACAACCTGCCGCTGGACTGGACGATCAACGAGCCGGCCTTCTGGAAGTACGCCGCCACCAGCATGTACGCGCGGGCCTTCGTCGAGTCCGCGCTCGGCGCCAAGACCATGGCCGACGGGCTGGCGGGCCTGCCATTCCGCACCCCCCGGCGCAGCGCGCCCACCCCGCCGAGCCTGCCCGCGCCCGTCGCCCCGCGCCCGCCCCAGGTCGTCATCCGGTGGACCGGCGCGATGGCGCAGGCACCGAGCGACGCCCAGTTCCTGCGGTTCAACCTCGAATGGGCGCAGGCGGACGGGCCCCTGATCCGCGGCGGGCGGCTGCCGGACGACGCCGCGCTGCGCAGAGTGGCCCGCAACCACATGGACAGCATCGGCTTCGACCGGAGCGGGCGGCAGGCCATGCACCCGCTGGACTCCGTCGCCAACCGGCACCTGACACCCAACGGACCGGTCGGGACCACGTACTACTTCGGCGACCGGTCGGTGAACGCCTCCTTCGGCGCCCAGCTCGGCAACGAGCTCAACCGGCTCGGCGTCCGCCCCGGCGACCCCTTCACCGTCACCTTCCAGGGGTTCCCCGACTACACCACCGTCCGGCCGATCGCACCGCCGGCCAGCCCGCCCGACCTCAGAGGAAGTCGCTGAGGGCCCGTCAAGGACCAAGGAGACACAGCAGTGAGCGTTACCTTGCAGATCACCTCGCCGTCCGCGAACACGGTGACGGGCCGGACGATCACCGTCACCGCCCAGGTGACCGTGGCCAACTCGGGCACCCCGGGTGATCCCACCGACGCCCTCACGGGCGTGACGGCCTCCGCCGCCGGGGGCGCCGCGGTGCAGATGAGCAACCAGGGCGGAGGGGTGTGGTCGGCGCAGGTGACACTCGCGTCGTCCGTGCCGACGGGCACCCAGATCCCGGTCACCGTCACCGCCAACTACCAGGAGACGACGTACTTCATCCCCTACCCGGAGCAGTACCCCGACCTGTGGATGATCCAGAGCATCGACGCCCTGACCCTGCCCAGGACCGTCCAGGTCGTCACCGCGGCCACCCCCGCCTTCACCGTGGTGACCCCGGCCAACGGCGCCACCGTGGACCTGCTGGAGGGCGGCGGGCAGGTCACCGTCCAGCTGAACATCACCCGCGCCCAGCGCCTGCCGCTGACGATCAGCATCTCCCGGGACGGGCAGACCACCTCCCAGCAGTTCCCGGGCGGCACCCAGTACCAGACGTCGTTCACCATCGCGCCGATGCCGCTCGGCCCGCGCCCCCTGACGATCACCTGCGCCGACCCCGACGGCATCGCCACCACCCAGACCGTCACCCTCAACGGCCGCGACGCCGCCCCGCCCCAGCTCCAGGTCGAGCCCCTGAGCATCATGGGCGACGCCAACGGCGCGGTCACCGTCCCCCTGCACGGCACCGCGCCGGACACACAGAGCGGCATGGTCGGCGGCAGCGCCAAGGTGGAGTGGGCCCTGACGGCCGGCGGCACCAGAACGACGGCCACACCGGCGGCCGGCGGCAACTTCGGCAGCTGGACCGCCAACGTGCCGCTGTCCGGGTTCGGCGCCCACACGGTCTTCGTCTGGGCCACCGACAACGCCGGCAACACCGCCACGAAGAACATCCAGGTCGCCGTGATCAGCTCGTACGTCCCCGCCACCCTCGAAGAGCGGCTGGGCGAGCGCGAGTACCTCGCCGCACTGCTGTCCTTCGCCCAGGAGCAGGTCAACGTCCCCGGCCCCCCGCCGACCCCGCTGGACACCTCCACGCTCGTCGCCGCCCTGGGCCAGCCGGTCGACCGCCTGAGCCAGCCGCTGTCGGCCACCGCCGACCTGGGCAGCCGCGAGGTCAACCAACTGCGCGTGCCCATCGAGCTGTTGCGGGCCCGCATCGCCGCCACCAACACCCCCACCACCGTCGCCGGCGGCAACCTGGCGCTGACCTACCGCACCACGGCCTACGCGTCCCTGCTCGCCGCCGCCGGGACGTCGTACGAGGAACTCCGGCTGGCCCGAGGCGCCGACGCCGCCACCCGCCAGGCGCTCGCCGCCCGCCTGGGCATCCGGCTGTCCGCGACCTCACCCGACGAACTCGACCAACTCCTCATCGACAGCCCCTCGCTCACCGAGGCCACCCTGGAAACCCTCTTCGGCCTGCCCTCCACCACCGCCACCGACCCCCTGCGCGCCCCCGCGGTGCCGCTGCTGCTCACCTGGCGACTGGCCGCGCAGGCCCTGGCCTGGGCCGACCAGGACCAACACCCCAGCCCGCCACGCGCCTTCGGGGTACTCGCCGACCCCGACGTGATCAACGCCGCCGACGTGGTCCCCGGCCCCAACGGCGACGCCATCCGCAAACTGCTCACCGACCGGGCCCAGTTGCTGACCGCGTTCGCGACCACGCTCACCGCCGCCACGACCGGCAAGAGCCCGGCGGCCGGACTCGCCGCGATGATCGCCCTGGCCCTGCCCGCCGGCGTCGACCTGGCCGCGCTGGCGGCCAGGGACACCCAGGGCGTCGACATCGGCGCCGACCTCGCGGCGACGGGACTGACCCGCGCCGGGTTCCTCTACCTCAGGAAGCTGACCGCCCTCGCCGCCCAGGGCACCCTCACCGGGAGCGAGTGGGGCAACGCCACCGCGGTCCTCACCGGCGCCTACAAGAGGCGCGTGCAGTACCCCTCCTGGCGGGCCGGCGAGTCCGCGTTCGTGCTGTCGCCGGACTTCTTCGTCCCGGGCGGCACCGGTCCCACCGCCAACCCCTACCGGGCCGACGGCCAGGCCCGCGCCGACTGGCAGCAGATCCTCACCACCCGCGTCGCGCAGCGCCAGGACCTCCTCGACGCGATCGCCCGGGCGGTCGCCGCCACCGAGCAGACCGCCCTGCCCCTCCTGCGCGACGCCCTGATCACCGACCTCGCGGCGACCACCACCGGCGACGTGGGCGAGGCGATGTCCGCGCGCTTCTTCGTCGACGTCCTGGCCGGCGGCACCCTGCGCACCACCCGCACCCGGCAGGCCATCGAGAGCGTGCAGTCGCTGCTGTCGGCCAAGCGCTCCCACGAACTGGCCCCCGACCACCCGGCGGCCGGCTGGATCCTCAAGAACGGCGACGACACCTTCAACGCCGCCTGGGCCTGGATGGGCGAGCAGGGCCAGTGGCAGGCGGCCACCGTGGCGTTCCTGTTCCCCGAACGCCACCTCGACCCCACGCTCCTGCTGCCCGGCGCCGCCTCGCCCACCCCCTTCGACCTGCTCTTCGCGGCCGTCAGCGCACCCGGCGCGACCGTCACCGCCCGGACCGCCGCCGACCAGGCGGCCCTGTACCTGCAACGCAAGCAGGTCACCTTCCCCGCCCCCTACACCACCTACCTCGACCCGCAGCGCAGGGACGACCACCAAAAGGCGCTCGCCAACCAGTCGAAGGCCAAGGAGACCTCGGGCGGCACGGGCAAGGCCGACAACCGGGAGATCTACTGGGCGGTGCCGATGCTGCTCGCGCAACGGCTGCAGGCGGCCGGGGACTACGCGGCCGCGCTCGACTGGTACTGGATCCTCTACCCCTACGACCGCGCCAGCCCCGTCTCCGTCTACAACCCCGTCAACACGGAGTCGCTCTCGCAGCCCGACCTGAGCTTCCCGCCCGGCTGGACCGCCGGCCTCAACCCGTTCACGCTCGTGGACACCGCCTCCGCCAAGCGGCCCCACCCCTTCACCCGGGGCACCCTGCTGTCGATCATCCGCTGTCATCTCGACTACGCCGACGCCGAGTTCACCCGGGAGACCGACGAGTCCGTCGCGCACGCCCGCACCCTCTACGTCACCGCGCGCCGCCTCCTCGACACCCCCGCCCTGGTCCCGCAGAAGCCGACGAACCCCGGCGAGCCGGCCCTGGCCATCCCCGAACTGGACACCCTGCGCGCCCGCGCCGAGATGCAGCTGGCCAAGCTCCGCCAGGGCCGCAACATCGCCGGCATGCCCCGCACCCAGCAGTTCGGCGCCGCCACGGTCGTCCAGCCCACCCCGTACCGCTTCAAGACGCTGCTGGAGCGGGCCCGGCAACTGGCCGCGCAGGCCACGCAGATGGAGGCCGGCTACCTCGCGGCGCTGGAGAAGTACGACGACCGCACCCTGCGCCTGTACGACGCCGTCAAGGCCGTGGACCTGACCGCCGCGCAGGCCACCGTCGCGGCGAGCCGGGTGGGGGAGGCGCACGACGCCGTGACCTCCGCCGTGGCCCAGAAGACCAAGGCCGAGACCATGGTCACGTCGTACGCCGCCGCCATCGCCGCGCCGCCCAACGAGTACGAGACCCAGCTGCTCGGCGAGTACTCCGACCTGCGCGACCTCAAGGACGGCATCGCGGCCGCGGACACGGCGATCGGCATCATGCAGGAAGCGGCCAAGGCGGGCAGCTGGTGGTCGGCGGTCACCTCGTTCGGGGTGGAGCAGGGGCTGGCCCCGGAACTCATCGGGGCGATGGCCCTCAAGGGCGGCTTCCAGATCGCCGCCAACCACCTGGAGGCGCAGATGCAGGCCAACCAGTTGCAGGCCGGCATCGAGCAGCGCAAGGACGAGTGGCGGCTGCAACAGGTCGCCGCCCAGCAGGACGCCCTCGTCGCCGCCGCGCAGGTCGCCACCGCCCGGGACCAGGTCACCATCGCCGTACAGGAGGAGGCCGTCGCCGATCTGGCGCACGACCAGGCGGCGGCCACGCTGAAGTTCCTCAGCGGCCAGTTCACCAACCCCGACCTGTACCTGTGGATGAGCAACACCCTCGGCGGGGTCTACCGCTACTTCCTGCAGCAGGCGACCGCCACCGCCCGCCTCGCCCAGGCCCAGCTCGCCTTCGAACGGGCGGAACCCGCGCAGGTCCTCATCCGCCAGGACTACACGCAGTCCCCGCCGGAGATGACCGCGAACGCCACGCCCAACCGGCAGGCGCTGACCGGCGCGGAGCAGCTCACCGAGGACCTGGCCCGGCTCGACGAGTACGCCTTCAGCTCGGCGCGGCGGCGCCTGAACCTGTCCCAGACGTTCTCGCTGGCCCGTCTGATGCCGGTGGAGTTCCTGCGGTTCCGCCGCACCGGGACGCTCGCCTTCGCCACGCCGATGTCCCTGTTCGACGCCGACTTCCCCGGCCACTACCTGCGGCTCGTCCGTCAGGTCCGCACCAGCCTCGTCGCCCTCGTGCCGCCCGACCGCGGCATCCGGGCCACGCTGTACTCCAACGGCATCTCCCGGGTGACCACGGGCCGCGACGGCGCCTTCCAGGACATCGTCGTGCGCAGCGATCCCGGCGTCGTGTCGCTGACATCCCCGGTCAACGCCGGTGGCGTGTTCGAGCTGGACGCCCAGTCGGAGATGCTGCTGCCCTTCGAGTCCAGCGGTGTGGACACCACCTGGGAGTTCCAACTGCCGCCCGCGGCCAACCCGTTCGACTTCTCCACCATCGCCGACGTCCTGATCACCATCGACTACACCGCGGCCTACGACGACACCTACCGCAGTCAGGTCGTCAGCCGGCTCAACGCCGACCGCTCCCGCGGCGCGGACTGCGTCTTCAGCCTGGCCAGGGACTTCCCCGACCAGTGGTACGACCTCAACAACCCCGCCGACCCCGCCGCCCGCTCGGTCACCGTCCCGTTGCGCGACGTGGACTTCCCGGTCGGCGTCGAGGCCCTGTCCACCGCCTCCGTCACCGTCCACCTCTCCAGCGGCGATCCGGTGCCCGACACGGTGGTCACCCTCACCCGCGGCGGCGCCGGGGGAGCGGCCACCGCCACCGGCGGCATCGCCGGCACCAGGCGGGGCAACGCGACCGCGTGGCTGCCGCTGTGCGGCTCCGCCCCCGCCGGGGACTGGCGGCTCGGCTTCGGCCCCGACGCCGCCGCGTTGTTCGCCTCCGGCGCCCTCGACGACATCACCCTCGTCATCGGCTGGATTGGGCAGGCGCCTGTCTGGGAGCCGTAGCCGCGTCGCGCACCCGCGGCGACCGGGGCGGGAGCCACCAGGGGCTCCCGCCCCGCACGTGCTGACAGCTTTCCCACATCTGTTCCCTAGGGTCCCTCCGGTCACGGTTCACACCACGGAGGGGTAGAGCATGTTCCCTGTCTTACGGGTGCGGCGCGGCGTCGCCGGGATCGCGCTCGCAGCCGTCGCCGCCACCCTGCTGACGGTCCTTCCCGGCACGCGGGCGGAGGCGGCCGACGCGGTCGGGGTGGTCGAGTACAACCTGGGCGACGAGGCGTTCACCGACCCGCCGGACTGGGACGGCGCCGCCGAGATCCGGGCGGTGGTCCACTATCCGCTCAAGGCGGCCGGCCGGCTCCCCGTGGTCGTCCTGCTGCACGGGCAGCAGCTGGCCTGCTACTCCGCCGACGAGGCCGACTGGGAGAGCTGGCCGTGCCCCGCGGGTGTGGCGCCGTATCCCAGCTACCGGGGCTACGACTACCTGGCCGAGGCACTGGCCCGGGACGGCTTCGTGGTGGTGTCGCCGAGCGCGGACGGCGTGAACCACTTCATGGGCGTCGCACCGCAGCGCGCCCATCTCCTCGACCGGCACCTGGAGCTGCTCCGGCAGCTGGACACGACCGGCGGCGGCCCGCTCGCCGGCCACTTCACCGATCCGCGCAGCGGCCGGCCGGTGCGCGTCGACTTCCGCCACCGGCTCGACCTGACCCGGGTGGGCACGATGGGGCACTCGGTCGGCGGTGAGGGCGTCATGTACCAGGCCGCCGACGCCCACCGGGGCGAGCTGCCGGCCGGCGTCCGCATCCGCGGCGTGGTCGCCGTCGCCTCACCCGGTCCCAGCGGCTTCTACGACACGCTGGTGACGAGGACACCGCTCGCCGTCGTCTCCGCCGGGTGCTGGTCGCTGGGCGGCGAGACCTACTTCGAGGAAGCCCGCGGCCGGGCCGGCGCGCGCGGCTTCAGGCTGCGGGTGACGAAGGGCAACCACAACTTCTACAACACCGAGTGGACGGTCGGCCCGGGACCGACCGACGGCGACGACACCACCTGCCCGGACACCGCGGGACGGCCGACCGCCACGCAGCAGCAGAACCTCGCGGTCACCTACCTGCGCGCCTTCTACGCGTACGCCCTGAAGCACGACAGGTCGGCGCTGCCGGTGCTGACCGGTGCGCGGGCGTTTCCCGGCGTCGACACGCAGGCCGACAGCTACGGCGCCACCCGGCCGGCCCACCGTAAGAGGTGACAAGGCCGAGGCGGGCGTCCACAGCGCGGGGCGCCCGCCGGCCGGTCAGCCGGGGAAGCGGCCGGTGGAGCGCAGCAGCCAGCGGCGGGAGGCGTAGGCCAGGTCGTCGCGCCACAGCCGTCCGGCCGCCGACGCCATGAGCGGGCGCAGCACGGGTGCCGCCGCGCGGGCCACGGCGAATCCGGGACGCCCGGAGGTCGCCACGACCGCCTCGACGACGGCCGTGCGGGGCCTGCCGCGCTCGTCCGGGCCGAGTGGGGTGGCATGGGTCTCGACGACGGAGCCGCAGCCCTCGCCCTCGGTGATGCGCATGACGACCGTGCGCGGCCCGGGGGTGGTGAAGACGGCCCGCACCGGTACGACGAGCCGCCCGGCGACCTTGAAGGAGACGTCGACGGTGAAGCCGTCGTCGTCCGGCCCGTCCGCGCCCGGAGTGCCCACCACCGTCAGGTCGACGAAGGAGTAGGGGTGGAACCAGGCCCCGTGCCAGGGATCCAGCCGGTTGGCCACGACGTCCTCCGGTTCGCACACCCCCATGCCGCTGTAGACGGCGGCGAGGGAACGCGACAGGCGCGGGCGGGCCGGCACGACGGGCGCCGGCAGCGGCGGTTCCCCGCCCACCGTGTCCAGACGCACCCACACCAGGACCCCGTCGTCGTGCACGGGCAGCGGCTCCCACCCGGCGAAGGGCGCGCCGTCCAGGGCCAGACCGTGCCAGTGGCACACCAGCGTGCCGCACCGCACCGGGCTGTCGGCGAGCGGCGCTCCCAGGTGCGGGCAGACGCCGGGACCGGCCGCGAGCCGTCCGTCGGCGGTGCGCCACACCACGAGTTCCCGGCCGGCCACCGTCCCGGACAGCGGCCGGTCGCCGCGCACGTCACGGGAGGCGCCGAGGACGTACCAGTTCCCGGACGGGCGGGCCTGGGCCCGCTTCAGGGCCTCGGCGATGACGGCCGGACGGGCCTGGCGCCACGTCGGTGGCTGCCTCTCCCAGGGCACCGGCCGGCGCCGCAGCGACAAGGGGTACCGGCCACGGCCGGCCGGGCGAGGGGGCTTCATGCGATCCTCTCGTGCAGCGGCTCGGGTGCGGGCGCCGACGTGGTGTGCGCGACCGTCTGCGGCGGCCCGGCCGTCCGGGCGCCCAGCCGGGCCGCGGCCACCCGGACAAGGCCGTCGAGGGCGACCACGGTACGGCGGCGCCGAGGGACCACGGCGCGGCGCTGCACCGACCGGTAGCCGTCCTCGGCGATGGCGTCGAGGATGCCGCCGTAGAGGACGAAGGCCGCGCGGATGCAGGGCCGGGACACCGGCTCCAGCTGGGCGAGCCCGGGGGCGGCCTCGCGGTACAGGGCGCGCGTCAGCGCCTCGAACTCCCGCAGCGCCGCGGTGATCCGCCGGTCCGGGCGCGCGGTCTCCCGGCTCCAGCGCAGCAGCGCCCGGTCCACGTCGTGCGCGGCCAGCAGGTCGGCCGGCAGGTAGACGCGGCCCCGGTCGAGGTCCTCGCCCACGTCCCGCAGGAAGTTGGTCAGCTGGAAGGCCACGCCCAGGGCCGCGGCGTGCGGCGCCGCCTCCTCGCGCGGGACGACGGTGCCGAGCACCGGCAGCATCTGCAGGCCGATCACCTCGGCCGAACCGTGGGTGTAGCGGCGCAGGTCGGCGTAGGTGGCGTAGTCCGTGACGTCGAGGTCGGCGCGCATCGCGGCCATGAAGTCGGTGAAGTGGCGGTGGTCGATGGCGTACCGGCGGGCCGTGTCGGCCAGGGCGCGCACGACCGGTTCGGCGCTGTCCCCGTCGCGCAGGCCCGTCCGCAACTCCCGCTGCAGCCGGGCCAGTCGGGCGCGGCGGTCGTGGGGCGTGGCGGCCGGGTCGAGGGTGTCGACGATGTCGTCGGCCCAGCGGGCGAACCCGTACAGGGCGTGGACGGCGGGCCTGCGCCGCACCGGCAGCAGACGGGTGGCGAGGAAGTAGGTCCTGCCGTGCCGGGCGTTGAGCCGCCTGCACCGGGCGTAGGCCTGCCGCAGCGCGGGATCGGTGATGCCGGCGGCGTCGAGTTCGCGGTCCCTCACGCCGGCCTCCTGTCCCGGTGGGCGCCGATGACGGGCCGGGAGCGGGCGCCGGAGCGCGGGGACCGGGCCGTGCCGGTGATCCGCGCCGCGGCCAGCTTGCCCGACAGCAGGACGGTCGGCACGCCGACGCCGGGCGTGGTGCCGCAGCCGGCGAGGACGGCGTTGGCCGTGCCGCGGGGCAGGTTGCGCGGCCGGAACGGGCCGGTCTGGGCGAGGGTGTGGGCGGCGGAGAAAGGGGAGCCCGCCGCGTGTCCCTGTGCCTGCCAGTCGGCGGGGGTGACCAGGCACTGTTCCTCGATGGCGGACGCGATGCCGTCCAGGCCGCGCCGGTCCAGCTCGGTGAGCAGACGGTGCCGGTAGCCGGGGGCGAGGTCGCCCCAGTCCGCCGCGCTGGGACCCAGGTCGGTGTTGGGGCAGGGCGCGAGGATGTAGTGCAGGTGCCGGCCGGGCGGGGCGAGCGTGGGATCGGTCGCCGTCGGGCGGGTGATGAGCAGCGACGGGTCGCTCATCAGGCGGCCGGTCTCGGTGAGTTCGCGGAACGTGCGCTGCCAGGCCGTGCCGAAGGACAGGGTGTGGTGGGCGAGCCCGGGCCAGGTGCGGTCGGTGCCGGCGTGCAGGATCACGGCCGACGGGGCGAAGCGCAGCGGCGCCGGGCGCTTGGGGGCGTGGCCCAGCAGGCGGTAGGCGACGGGCAGGTCGGGGGTGAGGACCACGGCGTCACAGGGGATGCGCTCGTGGGTGGTGACGACGGCGGTCACCCGGTCACCAAAGCGCTCCAGCCGGGTCACCGGCTCCGCGAAGCGCAGCTCGGCACCCGCCGCCGCGGCCGCGTCCGCCATGGCCCGGGGCAGGGCGTGCACGCCGCCGCGCGGGAAGTACACGCCGGCCACGGTGTCCATGTAGGCGATGACGGCGTAGGCGGCCAGCGCCCTCGCCGGTGCCACGCCCGCGTACAGGGACTGGAAGGAGAAGATCCGCCGCAGTCGCTCGTCGTGCAGGAAGCGTCCGATACGGGCGTCCAGCCGGCCGAATCCGCCGAGCGCGGCCAGCCGGGCGAGGTCGGGGGTCAGCAGGTGCAGCGGGGAGTCGAAGTTGGCGTCGATGAAGTGCCGCATCTGCGCCCGGTAGAGCTTCTCCAGCCAGGTGCGCAGCCGCCGGTAGCCCGCCGCCTCCCGGGCTCCCGCGAAGCGTTCGACCTCCGCCTCCATCGTCTCGGCGTCGGTGTGGACGTCCAGGCCGCTGCCGTCGGCGAACCGCGCCCGGTAGGCCGGGTGCAGCGGCACGAGGTCGACGCGGGCGCGCAGGCTGTCGCCGACGGCGGCGAACGCCTCGTCGGCCAGGTGCGGCATCGTCAGCACGGTGGGGCCGGTGTCCATGTGGTAGCCGCGGCGCACCAGACGTCCGGCGCGCCCGCCGGGCAGGTCGTCGCGTTCGACGACGGTGACGCGGCGTCCGGCGCCCAGCAGGTGCAGCGCGGCGGACAGCCCGGCGAGTCCGGCGCCGACGACCACGACGTGGTCGGTGCGTCCTGCGATGGTGCGGATCATCCGCGGCTCCCTTCCTCGGCGGCGGTCGGCAGCAGGGCGACGGGGAGTCGGTCGTCGGCGGGGGCCTGCGGGCGCGGCGGGGGCGCCCCGGCCGCGGAGCGCAGCAGCGCCTGCAGCCGGTGGCGGCCGTACGGCGCCAGGCCGGCGTCGTCGAGGTGGCGCAGCCCCCGGCCGAGGAGCCGGTCGATCCTGGCCTCGACGGTGGCCCGCGCTCCGGTGGCCTCGAACACCTCGCGCACCGCGGCGAGTTCGGCGTCGGAGACGTCGCCGCGGCCGAGGGTGCCGCGCAGCACGGCCAGGGCGTGCCGGTCGCCCGCGCTCTCGGCGCGCGCCTGGGCGACGGCGGCGAGGTAGGTGGGCTTGCCGCTGCGGATGTCCCCGCCGGGGGGCTTGCCGGTGTCGCACCCTGCGCCGAAGGCGTCGGCGAGGTCGTCGCGCAGCTGGAAGGCGAGGCCGACGCAGCGGCCCGCCGAGCACAGGGCCCGGGTCGTGGCGGCGGGGGCGCCGGCCAGCGCCGCCCCCAGCGCGAGCGGGCGCTCCACCGAGTACAGGGCGCTCTTGAGGCAGGCGGCACGCAGGGCGTGGGCGAGCGAGCGCGCCGAGGTGGCCTCGCCGTGGACGTCCAGATACTGCCCGGCGACCATCTCCATGCGCATGGCGCTCCACAGCTCCCGCACCCGCACCGCGCCGGCGGCGGGGAGCTCGGTCTCCGCCACCGTGTCGTCCGCCCAGGCCAGGGCCAGGTCACCGGCCAGGATCGCGGCCGCCTGCCCCAGCCGCGGGCCGCGCGGGCCGGCGTACTGCGCGGCGACGTCGGCGTGCAGTGCGGGCCGTCCGCGGCGCACCGGGGCGGCGTCCATCACGTCGTCGTGGACCAGGGCACAGGTCTGGATCAGCTCCAGCGCGGCCCCGATCCGCAAGGTGGCGTGCAGCACCGAGGGCTCGCCGCCGCAGGCCCGCATCGCCCACCACACGAAGCGGGAGCGGCTGAGCTTGCCGCCGTCCTGTGTGAACCGTGTGACGCGTGCGGCGAGGTCACGGGCGAAGAGCGGGTCGATCGCCTCGGCGGCGGTCAGACGCCGGTCCAGCAGGTCGCCGAGCACACCGCGCACGGCACCGGTCACGTCCGCGTCCACGGCATGCATCTCGCCGGAACCGGACGGGTGCGCGGTGGGCCGGGCGCGGTGCGGGTGATCCCGCCCACGGGCGTCCGGGCGGTGGTCCTGCGCCGCGGTGGGGCTCATGCCGGTTCCCGTCATCGAGATCCTCGCGATCAGAGCTGGCTTCGTCCTGGTGGCTTCGGTCCGGGTCGTGGCGACGGATGCGGCGGTCGACGTCATTTTCGATGCACAGACGATGCGATGCGGCCGGGCGCATCGATTCGCGCCGCACGCGACCCCGCTGCGAGCTGGCCCGGAACGGGCCCGACGCCGCCCCCACGCCCTTCGTCCGATCGGGTGAGGGGCGCATCCGTACGGGCCCCGCACCGGGAAGGGAGACGACAAGCCGGCAAGCGTCGCGGGAGGAGTGCATCGGTCGTGCTGGAGGCGGACGTCGCCATCATCGGAGCCGGAGCGGCCGGGCTGTCGCTGGCCCACCGCCTGTCCCGCCCCCTGCCCGGCAGCCGTCCCCTGTCGGTGATCCTGCTGGACGCCCCGCCGGGCCCGCTGCGCCCGCCGAGCCGCACCTGGTGCTTCTGGGAGGCGGGCCGCGGACGCTACGACGCCGCCGTCACCGCCTCCTGGCGGCGCCTGCGCGTGCACCCCCGCGCGGGGTGGCCGATCGAGGACGACATCTCCCCCCTGCGCTACAAGATGATCCGCTCGCAGGACTTCGAACTGCTCGTCGCCCACGACCTCGCCCAGAGCGAGCGGGTGCGGCGGCTGGAGGCGACCGTCGGCAGCGTCGAGGCGCTCCCGCAGGGCGCCGTCGTCAACGCCCGGACGGCGGCGGGAGAGGACCGGTGCGTGCGGGCCCGCTGGGTGTTCGACTCCCGTCCGCCGGGCAGCCTGCCGGCGGCCCGCACGACACTGCTGCAGCACTTCCACGGCTGGTTCGTGCGGACCGACCGCCCGGTCTTCGACCCCGCCCGGGTCGACCTCATGGACTTCCGCACCGCCCAGCCGGCCGCGGGCCTGTCCTTCGGCTACGTCCTGCCCACCGGCTCACGGCAGGCCCTCGTGGAGTACACGGAGTTCTCCCCGGCGGTGCTGTCCCGGGCGGCCTACGACGCCGCGCTCGGCGACTACACCGGCGCTGTGCTGGGGCTGAAGGACTTCGAGATCGTCGGGACCGAGACCGGCGTCATCCCCCTCACCGACGCCCGCTTCGCACGCCAGACGGCGCCGTCCGTCTTCCGTATCGGCGCGGCGGGCGGCGCCACCCGGCCCTCGACCGGCTACACCTTCGCCGGTGTGCAGCGGCAGACCGCCGCCGTGGCGGCCGCGCTGCGGCAAGGGCGCCGGCCGGTGCCGCCGCAACCCCACTCGGCGCGCTCACGCGCCATGGACGCCGTCCTGCTGCACGCCCTCGACAGCGGCCTGGTGGACGGCGCCGCCTTCTTCTCCGCCCTGTTCGCCCGCGTCCCCATGGCCCGGCTGCTGCGCTTCCTGGACGGCACGACCCGGCTGCACGAAGAACTCGGCATCGGGCTGCGCACGCCCGTCCTGCCCATGCTGCGGGCCGCCGCGGACGTCCCGCGGCTGCCGCGGCGCCCCTTTCCCGGCTGAACCGCCGGACATCCGCCCGCCCCCCATCCCCTGGAGACGGCATGACCCTGCTGCGCGACGCGGACCTGGCCGCCGCGTTCGACCATGCGGCGCACACCTACGACACGCTGGTGGCCGCCAACCCCGGCTACCACTCCCAGCTGCGCCGCTCGGCCCGCAGACTCGGCCTGCCCCGCCCCGGCCGCGGGCTGCGCCTGCTCGACCTCGGCTGCGGCACCGGCGCCTCGACCGCCGCGCTGTGCGCCGCGCTGCCCGGCGCCGACATCACCGCCGTGGACGCCTCCGCCGGCATGCTGGAACGAGCCCGGGCCAAACGCTGGCCCGAGGGCGTCACCTTCGTGTGCGCGGCGGCGGAGGAGCTGGGGGAGGCGGGCGTCGAGGGACCCTTCGACGCCGTGTTCGCCGCCTACCTCTTCCGCAACGTGGCGGACCCCGACGCCGTGCTCGCCACCGTGCGCGACCTGCTCGCCCCGCACGGGCGACTGGCCGTGCACGAGTACACCCTCAGCGGCCGCCCGGTCCACCGCGCGGTGTGGACGGCCGTGTGCCGCGGCCTCCTCCTGCCCGTCGCCACCGCCCTGGGCGACGGCGACCTGTACCGCCACCTGTGGTACAGCGTCGTCGACTTCGACACGGTCGACGAGTTCACCGCCCGCGTCCGCGCCGCCGGCTTCGACCGGGTGCGGGCCCTGCCGCTGCCCGGCTGGCAGACGGGCATCACGCACACCGTCGTCGCGCGGCGCGCCGACACCGCCGTCCGGACGCCGCGATGACCGAAGCGGCGGCGCACACCGCGCGCCCCGGCCGGGACCGGCGCGCCGTCTTCCTTGCCCCGCCGCCCGGATCGCCCCGGGTGACCGGAGCACCGCGCAGCACCGCCGTCGTCGGCGCGGGCATCGCGGGCCTGGCCGCCGCGACGGCCCTGGCCGAACGGGGCGTGGAGGTGACGCTCTACGAACGCGAGGCCTACCTGGGCGGCCGTGTGGGCGGCTGGCCGGTGCGGTTGTACGACGGCTCCACCGCGACCATGAGCCGCGGCTTCCACGCCTTCTTCCGCCAGTACTACAACCTGCGCGCTCTGCTGCGCCGCACCGACCCCGGCCTGGGGCGCCTGACCGGCCTGCCCGACTACCCGCTGCGGCACGGCAACGGCCTGCACGACAGCTTCCGCAAGGTCCCGCGCACCCCGCCGCTGAGCGCCCTGGGCTTCGCGGCCCTCAGCCCGTCCTTCCGCTCACGGGACCTGGTCCGCATGAACCCGGCCGCCGCCCTGCCCCTGCTCGACGTCCGCGTCCCCGACGTCTACGACCGGCTGGACGGGGTCAGCGCGCACGACTTCCTCGACACGCTGCGCTTTCCGCCGGCCGCGCGGCATCTGGCCTTCGAGGTCTTCTCGCGCAGCTTCTTCGCCGATCCCCGCGCGCTGTCGGCCGCCGAGATGGTCCTGATGTTCCACATCTACTTCGTCGGTTCCGCCGAGGGCCTCCTCTTCGACGTGCCCAGCGGCCCCTTCCCGACGGCCCTGTGGGAGCCCCTGGGCGCCCACCTGCGCCGGCACGGCGGCACCCTGCGCACCTCGACCGCCGTCGAGCACATCTCTCCCACCGCGCACGGCGGCTTCACGGTCGTCACCGACCGCGGCGAGACCCGCCACGACAGCGTCGTCCTGGCCCTCGACACGCCCGGCCTGCGCAGCCTCGTCGACCGCTCGCCCGGGCTCGGCGACGCCGCCTGGCGCGAGCGCGTCGGCCGCCTGCGCAGCGCCCCGCCGTTCCTCGTCTCCCGTCTGTGGCTGGACCGGCCCGTGTCCCCCGACCGGCCCGGCTTCCTCGGCACCGCCGGATACGGCCCGCTGGACAACGTGAGCGTCCTGGAGCGCTGGGAGGACGAGGCCGCCCGCTGGGCCGCCCGCAGCGGCGGCTCCGTGGTCGAACTGCACGCCTACGCGCTCCCCGACGAGGCCGACCCGGGCCAGGAGGCCAGGGAGCTGATCGCGCAGTTGTATCGGGTCTACCCCGAGACCCGCTACGCGCGGATCCTCGACCAGCGCCACGAGCGGCGCCGGGACTGCCCGCTGTTCCCGGTCGGCGGCTACGACGACCGGCCCGGTGTGCGCACCCCTCAGCCCGGCCTGGTGCTCGCGGGCGACCTGGTGCGCACGGACCTGCCGGTGGCCCTCATGGAGCGGGCGGCCACCAGCGGATTCCTCGCCGCCAACGCCCTCCTGCGGTCCTGGGGAGTACGCGGCCACCCGCTGTGGACGGTGCCCGACCGCGGCCGCAGCCGGCTCCTGCGCGCTCTGGCGGGCCGCGGGAACAGGGGGTGACGTGCCTCAGTCCGCGTTCGCCTGCTGCCGGTCCGAGGACGGCCACACGTACGGCAGATCGTCGGGCACGCCGGGAAACAGCGCGGCGTAGAACTCCGGGTCCTTGCGGACCAGGGCCGAGCGGTGGCTGCGGTGGAAGGCCTCGTCGCCCAGCCAGGGCGGCAGGTCCTTCCCGGCCGCGAGTTCCTCCTGGCTGCGGATCGGCGCGTGCGGACGCCGTGCCGCGAGGCCGGCGACGAGTGAGGCGGCGCAGCTGTCCTGGTGCCCCTGGTCCCGCCACACCCGGCAGATCTCCAGCCCGTAGCGGACCAGCGCCTCCTCGTACCCGGCCCACATGCGCACGGCCGGGTGCCGGCGCCATCCGTACCCCGGCACGGTCAGGCCGCGCAGCACCTGGAGGGCCTCGACGCGCTGCTTGCCCAGACGGCGCCGGTCGAGGAGGACGGCCGACTCCCGGAAGTCCGGGTGGGGGAGGAAGGTCTGCATGGTCGTCGTCCAATGCTTCCGTGCGGCGGGCGCGGTGAGCGGGGCCGGCGCGGTGGCCGCGGTTCAGGCGCGGGGGCGTGCCGCGGCGTCGTCGGCCCGGCCTCCGGCGCCCAGCGGGCCCGTGTACTGCCAGGGCTCCGCGGCCTCCAGGCGCGGCAGTTCGCGCCGGGACAGGCGCAGCACGAGCGGCGGCAGCAGCGCGCGCACCGGCTGCGTCAGACGCAGCCAGGCCGGTGCGTAGACGGCGGTACGGCGCCGCTCCACCGCCCGCACCAGCCGTGCCGCCACCACGTCCGCCGGCATGACCCGGCGTGCCGGGGGCGGCATGTGGGCCCGCAGTTCGCGCAGGACGGCGTGCCGGTCGGCGTCGCGCACCATGTCGGTGTCGATCCAGTTGAGGTAGGCGATGCCCACGCTGACCCCTTTGTGGGCCACCTCGGCCTGCAGCGTGTGCGCGAAGGCCTCCACGCCCGACTTCGAGGCGCAGTAGGCGCTCATCAGGGGAGCCGCGCCGATCGAGGCCAGGGACGCCACCTGCTGGAAGTGGCCGGCCGTGGCGACCAGGTCGGGCAGGAAGACCCGGGCGGTCTGGGCGCTGCCGACGAGGTTCACCTCGACCACGCGGCGCCAGGCGGCGGGGTCGGAGGAGGCGAACGGGCCGCCCTCGGCGATACCGGCGTTCGCGACCACGACCGAGGGGCGGCCGAGCCGACGGCGGACCTCCCGCGCGGCGACGGTCAGCGCCGCGGGGTCGGTGACGTCGGTCTCGACGGCCAGCGCCGGGACGGGCAGGGCGGCGGCGACCGCGTCGAGTGCGCCCTTCTCGTGGCCCAGCAGGGCGACCTGGCAGCCACGCCGGGCGAACTCGCGGGCGAGTGCCGCGCCGAGGCCGCGTGCGGCTCCGGTCACCACCACGGTCCGGTGGCGCAGCGGGCTGGCGGGCATCGCCATGGCACGTCCTTTCCGGGGCGGGTGGGCACGTCCCTCGCCTGTGCTTCGGGTCCGCCGCCCGGGACGGATGCGGTCACCCGGGTGAGCGGGGCGGGCGCGCGGTGTGGTCGGGGTGGCCGTGGGTGCGGCGCTCCTCCTTCAGTTCGGCTTCGTGGATGTGGTCCCGCCCCCGGGCGAGCTCCTGCCTCGCGCCCGCCTCCAGCTCCTGGAAGGGCCGGTAGTAGGTGTCGTTGTAGGCCTCGACGATCTGGAACGTCCAGTGCCCGGGGATGACGTTGCGGCCCAGCAGCTCGGAGCGGATCTTCTCGGCCCACTCGCTGTGGCCCGCCTCGTCCAGCAGGCGGACGGCGTCGTCCAACTGGAAGTCGGCGGTGCCGGTGAGCTGGTGGAAGTCGTAGAGGCGGCCTCTGGCACGTTCGGTGGTCTCCAGCGCCTTCGACAGGGCGCCCAGCGCCTGCACGGTCTTGTCGTCGACGCCCTCGGGGCGCCGCTGACGCGGGTGGGACGGCTGTTCGGGGTGGTTCACACGTTCTCCAGTGTGGTGCCGGGCGGGCCGCGGGGGCCCGCGGTGGGGCGGCGGTGCGGGCACGGACGCGTCGGCGCCGTGCGGTCACCGTTTCCTTCCGGTGCGGTCGCGGTGGGTCAGCAGGCGCTGGGCGCGGGCCAGGCCCGGTGGCCGGTGGCGGCGCAGCGCGGCGCGCGCGGCGTTGGCGCCGGGGGCACCGTGGACCCCGCCGCCGGGGTGGGCTCCGGCGGAGGCGAGGAACAGGCCGGCGACGGGGGTCTCGGGCCGTCCGGTGCCCGGCACGGGCCGGAAGAAGAGCTGCTGGTGGACGGCGGTGGTGCCGCCGTTGATGGCGCCGTTGAGCAGGTTGGTGTCGAGGGCCTGGAGGGTCGGCGGTGCCAGGACGCGGCGGGCCCGGATCAGCGAGCGGAACCCCGGGGCGAAGCGTTCCACCTGGTGTTCGACCCGGTCGGCCATGCGGTTCTGGTCGTCGCTCGTCCACTTCCCGGTGATGCCCTCGTCGCCCGCGTCGGTCCCGATGTCCTGCGGCACGTGGGTGTAGGCCCAGGCGGACTCGGTGCCGCGGGGGGAGCGGGAGGCGTCGGCCGTGGTCATCTGCCCGAACAGCAGGAAGGGCCGGTCGGGGACCTGGCGCATGGCGATCTGGGCGGCGAAGCGGGTCAGCTCGTCGACGCCGTCGGCCAGGTGCACGGTGCCGGCCCGGCTCGCCGGTTCGGCCTGCCAGGGCACCGGGCCGTCGAGGGCCCAGTCGACCTTGAAGGTCGCGAAGTCCCACTGGAAACGCCGCAGGTCGGCGAGGAGCTGGGCGGGCAGGTGCTCGGGGTCGAGGAGTTCGCCGTACAGGGCCGGCACCGACACGTCTGCCAGGACCGCCCGGCGGGCCGGGTGCGGCACACCGTCCGCGGTGCGCACGCCCACGGCCCGCCGGTCGCGGACGGTGACGGCCTCCACGCGCTGTCCGCAGCGCAGCAGGCCGCCGCGGCTCTCCAGGCGCCGTACCAGTGCCCGGGTCAGGGCGCCGGAGCCGCCGACCGGCACGGGAAAACCGTGGGTCTGGCCCAGCATGCTCATCAGCCACCCGAACCCTCCGCTGCCGGCCGATTCCGGGGCGAGGTCGGCGTGCAGCGCGTTCCCGGCCAGCAGCAGCCTGCCGCCCTGGCCGGCGAACTCCTCCTCGCCCAGGCGCCGGACCGGCAGCGCCAGGGTGCGTGCCATGCGCAGCCCACCCGCCGCCCGCAGCCGCACGGCCAGCCGCGCGGTCGCCGCGACCGGCGGGAAGGGCGTGAACAGCGCGTTCGTCAGGTCCGGGCGCAGACGTTCCCACACCTCGTGCAGCCGGCGCCAGGCGTCGCCGTCGCCGGGGGCGAAGGCGTCGAGGGAGGCGGCGGTGGTGTCGACGTCGCGGTCCAGTACGGCACAGGTGCCGTCGGTGAGCGGGTGGGCCAGCACGCTGGGCGCGTGGCTCCAGCGCAGCCCGTGGTCCTGCAGCCGGAGCCCGGCGAGGATCGGGGAGGCGGCCGCCAGCGGGTAGAAGGAGCTGAAGAGGTCGTTGACGAAGGCGGGGTCCACGCCCCGGTCGTGCCGTACGGCGCCGCCCGGTTCGGGCTGTTCCTCCAGCACCAGCACACTCCACCCGGCGTCGGCCAGCAGGTTGGCGGCCACCAGACCGTTGGGGCCGGCACCGATCACCACGGCGTCGGTCATGGCGCGCCGTCCGTCCCGGCCGCCGGCGCGGCCGCCGGCGTCGCGTCGTGCGCGCGGCGCCTGTCGGCCGCCTGGCCCTCGCACAGCCGGGCCAGGCGGCCGAGCATGGCGCGATGGCGCAGGTGGATCAGCACCTCGAAGGCCCCGTTGTGCCAGCGGCCCCCGGCTCCCTGGAGGGGGTGCTCGTCGACGATCACCAGGCAGTGCTCGCCCCAGGGCCGCAGCTCGATCGCGATCCGCGCCGTGCCCAGGATGCCGGCATGGGCCTCCAGCTCCAGCCGGGTGCCCTCGTCGCAGAAACGGACGATCGTCTCGTTCGTCAGCTGCGCCGGCCCCAGCCGGACCTGATAGCGGATCGCCGCGTTCTGCTGCGGCCACCGGCCGCGGACCGGGCGGGAGTCGGACGTTCCCACCACCCAGTCGGCGTACCTGGTGCCGTCTGCCAGGAGTGCCCAGACGTCCTCCGGGCCGGCCTTGATCAGACGATGGCGAACGGCCACTCCTGCCTCCTGCGTCTCGCGGACCGACTGGGTCATCAGCCACGGCCGAGTGCCCTGCCCGACCGGAACCCAACCAGCGCATTCACCGCCCGGTCCGACGGGCGGAGCGGGGCGGCGGGCCATTGATCGGGGCGGCGAGGCAACCAACCGGCCTTCAGATCACTGTTCACAGATGGCACACAGTTTTCCGCGTGCCGCACCATCCGCCCGCTGCCGTCAGGCACTCGCGAACGAGGAACCGATGACGAAGTACCGCAGAAGCAGGTTAGGCCGCCCGGCGATCGTCACCGCCGCCACGCTCATCACGGCCGCCACCGCGGCCGGGGTCGCTCCCTCCGCCGGAGCGGCGACCCCCGTCGCCCCCAAGCTCAAGCTGATCGCCGCGTCCAAGTCCGTGACCCTCGAACGGTGGACGGGGGAGCCCGGCGTCTACCTGGACCTGGGCACCTACATCAGCGTCGACAAGGCGGCCCTGGAGTTGCGGGTGACCCGCAAGTCCTACAAGGACCCGGTCGTCGCGCAGCAGATCACCCGCAGCGGCCGTACCACCCACACCCGGACCCTGCCGGCCGGCCTGGTCAAGGACTTTTCGGGCCTGCCCGGATTCCTCGACGTGACCGTCACCGACGCCGCCGGCAAGCAGGTGCTGAACACCACGCAGACGTTCTGCCCGAACAACCGGGCCGGACGCATCCGCCCCGACGCCCCGGCGACCTCCCGCTACCCCGACGGCTGCTCGGACAACCCCTTCACCCTCGGCGGGGTGTGGGGCACCGAGAAGGGCTGGGCGGCCGGCGTCAGCCAGGGCTGGAACAGCGCACCGGTGGACCTGGCGGCCGGCGAGTACACGGCCACGGTGCACGTGGCCAAGAAGTACCGCGACGTGTTCGGCATGGCCGACGAGCCGCAGACGATCAAGGTGACCGTCCGGCAGGGCGACGACGGCGGGCAGGGCCTGGCCCGGCGCACGCCCGCCGCCGACGGCAGCACGCGCGGCACGCCCTCCACGTCGGCCGCCACGCACGTGCTGAAGCCCAACCGGCACCGCCCGACCGGCGGACGCACCGACGCGGCCGGACTGCCCAAGCCCGACCTGCGGGCGTTGCCGGCCTACGGCATCTCCCTCACCGACGGCTCCGAGGGCGGCGAGGGGGCGGCCACCGGCAAGGAGTACCTGGCCTTCGGCGCCACCGTGTGGAACGGCGGCCCCTCACCCCTGGTCGTGGACGGCTTCCGCAGCCCCGGCGCCGACACCATGGACGCCTACCAGTACTTCTACGACGCCCAGGGCAAGCAGGTCGGGTACACGCCCACCGGCACCATGGAGTGGGACCCGCGGGAGGGCCACCAGCACTGGCACTTCCACGACTTCGCCAGCTACCGGCTGCTCGGCGCCGACAAGAAGGAGATCGTCCGCAGCGGCAAGGAGGCGTTCTGCCTGGCCAACACGGACGCCATCGACTACACCGTGAAGAACGCCAACTGGCACCCCTACAACACCGACCTGGCCACCGCCTGCGGTGAGGAGAACTCGGTGTCCGTGCGCGAGGTGCTGGACGTCGGCAACGGCGACACCTACAGCCAGATCCGCCCCGGCCAGTCCTTCGACGTCACCGACCTGCCCAACGGCACGTACTACATCCAGGTCATCGCCAACCCGGACCACAGGCTGAAGGAGACGAGCACCGCCAACAATGTCTCCCTGCGCAAGGTGATCCTCGGCGGCACCGCCGGCGCCCGCACCGTGACGGTGCCGGCGTACGACCTCGTCGACGCCCCCTGACCCCGAGTCCGGGCCGGATCGCGTGAGAAGAGCCGTGCAGGGCCTGGCGCACAGGCCCGCACGGCTCGTCCCGTCCTGCCGCATCAGGCCGCCGGGGGCACGTACGGGAAGGTCTTCGAGGGCTTGGCGGTGACGGACTCCTTGCCGATGCCGAGGGCCACCGGTGTGTTGCTCGCGAAGGAGAACATGACGTCCGGCGCGTTGTCCGTGAGGGAGCGGCCGTTCCACCGCGCGAAGCCGTAGCAGGCCGGAGTGCCGACCTCGTACGGCAGGACGTTGGGCAGGATCCGCTCCACCACCGTCTTCGCGTACGCCTCGGGGTCCTCGGCGGTGCCGTAGGCGCGGACCACACCGGCCACCGACTCGGTGAGCGCCTTGCCGTACAGCTCGATGTCGTCGGCCGGCGTGTTCGCGTTGAGCCGGTCGCCGAGGGACTCGTCGAACTGGGTGAACAGCGGGTGGATCATCGGCAGTCCGGCCCGGTTGATCGGGCGCCAGCCGCCGGCGTCCGTGGCCAGGAAGGCGACGGCCCACACGTCGATCCTGCGGTCCTCACCCGCGACGGGCAGCAGTTCCTCGTCGGCGACCTCCAGGACGATGGAGTAGACGGTGTGGCCCGCGAACAGGTTCGACGCCTGCTGCGGGTCCCAGGCGGTCAGGTCGACTGTGGTGCCGTCCTGGAAGGCGTGGCCCACGGCGTGCAGGACGTCCGGTTCGATCCAGAACGGGTCGCCTGCCTTGCCGACCCAGGCGCGGCTGCCCCCGGGCAGTTCCAGCGGCTCGCCGGTGCGGCCCCGTCCGAGGACCGTGCCCTCGGCGAAGTCGTCCGCTGCCTCGGGCCCGGCCAGCCGGCGCACCTCGTAGCTCTGGACGCCGTCGGCGTCGGCCTCGGCGAAGGTGAAGCGGTAGGTGACGTCCTCGACCGCGTCGCCGTTGGCGTCGATCTTGAACTCGTACTTGCCCTCCGGGTGCAGACCTCGGGGAATGTCCTCGCCGGCGAGGGAGTGGCTGTGGTCCGTGACGAACACGGTGCCCTGCTCACCCCGGAAGACGTACAGGTCCGTGATGTCCAGGCGCGGGTCCTGGCGGGCGATGGGGGAGTCGAGGTGGTGCGACATGGCGTTCTCGCTTTCTCGTCGAAACCGTGGTCCTCAGTCTGCTGAGGGCGGGGGCGCTGATCTGTCGAGACCGCTCCACAGTCCGCCGGGCACTGCCCACACCCCTTCCGTGGGGACAGCCCGACAGCCGCCGTGGGGGTCACGGCACGCGGGTCAGAAGGAGACGTCGGCGGGCTGGTCCACCTCCGTCAGATACAGGCGGGCCAGTTGGACCCGGGAGTGGACGCCGAGTTTCTCGAAGGCGTGGCGCACGTGGGTGTTCACGGTGTGCGGGGACACGAACAGCCGCTCGGCCGCCTGCCGGTTCGTCGCCCCGTGCGCGATGAGGCGTACGACACCCAGCTCCGAGGGCGTCAGCCCGCGCCACCCCGCCTCGGGCGCCCCGGTGCCCGCGACGGTCTTGACCCCGAGCCCGCGCAGCCGGCCGCGCGCACGCTGGGCGTCGCGCTCGGCGCCGCAGGCCTCGTACGCCCGCAGCGCCCGCTTGAACAAGGTCCGGGCCGCGCACGGGTCGGTCCGGGTCAGCAGGGTGCCGGCGTCCTCCCAGGCCTGTGCCTGGGGCAGCGGCCGGGAGCTGCCGTACTCGTCGGCCGCCTGCATGAGCCTGCCGCGGTCACCGTCCAGAAGACCCCGCGCATGCCTGGCGGCCGCCTCGAAGAGGGGGAACGGCGCGTTGTGCCGTGCCCGGCGCTCGGCGAACTCGGTGACGGACACGGCGGTCTCACGTCGACCGGCGCTGAGCGCCGCACGGACGAGGACGACCGCGTCCGCGGGATCGGTACCGCAGTCATGCAGGCGGCCGTGCTCCAAGTGTGCTGCGGCGGCCATGAGTTGAACCTCGGTCAGGCGACGGCCGTGGTACGCGGCGGCGATGAGGGTGAGCCACGCCCCGGCCCGGCGCTCCTGGGGACCGCCGGTCGACAGCAGCTCGTCGGCGCGTGCCGCGCAGGCGGCCAGCCCCGCCTCGTCACCGGTGTGGAAGGCCAGGTGCGCCCTGGTGCACAAGGCCGCCGGTTCCCCGGTGAACGACAGACCCGTGGCTGTGGCCGCGTCCTCGGCGGCCGCCAGATCCCGCGTGGCGTCGGTCAGCCGGCCGGCGCTCAGCAGCAGGCGGGCGCGGGCCGTGCGCCACAACGGCACGAAGGCGCGCCGGCCGTGCCGGTCCGCCTGCTCGACCGCCTCGTCGAGCAGGTCCAGCGCGCCCCGGCCGTCCCCGGACAGGTCCAGGAGTGACGCGAACCAGCTCGTTGCGACGGCCACCTCGGGAAGGCGGGCGGTGAGGCGCGGATCGAGGTGCGCGACGCCCGTCGCCGCGGCTTCGCCGTGGGCGAGTGCGCTCGCCCAGTCCTGGCGGTGTGCGGCGCCCATCGACAGCCGGATCCGGCGCGTCAGCTCGCCGACCGGATGCGCACCGGGCCGTGCCGGCGCGTCCGCCTTCGCGTCGGCCTCGTCGGTCTCGCCCGCCAGCAGCCGGCCCAGCAGGGTGGCCGTCAGCAGCTCGTCCCGTACCGTCACCGGGACCTCGCGCCGGCGCTGGACGCGCCGGATGTGGGCCGTCGGCTGGTCGAGCCGGAACTGGCTGCCCATCCGGGCCAGTTCCAGGCAGGCGTGGGCGTGGGAGACGGGATCGAGTGGTGCCTGGAGGAGGTCGCGGGCCAGGTCGCGGGCGTCGGCGACCTCGCCGGCCTGCCACAGCAGGGGAACCGCCGCCGCCGTCAGGCGCCGGCGCTCCGGGCAGTCGTGCTCGGTGAGCTCCACGGCGCGCTTGAGGTACCGGGCGGCGGTGCCCACCGCCACGGTGGCGAGGTCGTGTGCGGCGGCACACAGGATCCGTACCGCCTCCGCGTCCCCGGGCTCGGCGAGGTCGGCCAGCTCGGCGGCGAGCGTCGCCGCCGGCACGCCCGCCCGCGCCCTGACCTCGATCGAGCGCCTGCGGACGGAGAGCCGCAGGGGTTTCGGGAGGGTGGCGGCGATCGCCTCGCGCATCGGCGGGTGCGGGAAGGACAGACGGTCGTCTCCCGCATGCAGCAGCCGTGCCGACAGTGCCTCGCGCAAGGGGGCCAGCAGCGCGGGTTCGGGCCGGTCGAGCACCTGGGCCAGATGCCGGACGGCGAGTGTGTCACCCAGCACCGAGGCGATCAGCACCAACTCCCGCGCGGCTTCGGAGAGCTGGTCGAGACGGCGGGTGGCCAGCCAGGCGAGCACCGACCGCGTCTCGGCCGGTCCCGCGGGGGCGACGTCCTGCAGGTGGGCACACAACTGCCGCACGGTGCCGGGCATTCCGTCGAGGTAGGGCAGGTAGGGCGTCGCGGCGGCGGCGTGTGCTCCCAGCAGATCCTGTGCCATCTGCCGCACCGCGTCGTACGTGAGTGGGGCGAGCACCAGCTGGGTCGCCTGTCGGGTGAACAGATCCCGGCGCAGGGCCCGCGCGGTCGGCGCGTGCGGGTGTGTGCGCGAGGCGAGCACCCACAGCAGGGGGCAGCCGGCGAGCTGCCGGGTGAGCGTGCGCAGTGCGTGCAGGGTCAGGTCGTCGCCGGCGTGTACGTCGTCGACGAGGACGGCCACGGGCCGGTGGCGGGCGAGGGCACGCAGCCGGTTGGCGAGGTCGCGCGGCGGCCGGTGGGACGTGCCCGGCCGGTCCCCGCGGGGGCGTCCGCCTCGGGCGAGGTCCTCCGCCTCGGCGCCGAGGGCGTCCCACAACGGTGGCGACGACGTCGTCCCCGCGGTGCCGGTGAGCACTTGTGCCCCGGCCAGGGCCGCCTCGCTGCCCGCGTAGGCCAGCATGCGGGACTTCCCCGATCCGGCCGGGCCCTCGATCCACAGGATGCCGCCGCCGTTGCGGTGGACGTGGCGGCGTACCCACTGTGTGAGTCGTTCCTGCTCCGCTCTGCGCCCGCGCACGGGGAGCGAGGCCGCCTCGTCGACAGGGCCCGACGTCGTCCAAAGGGTGTCAATCGCCTGGCTCAAGGCAACCTCCGGGGTTTCGCGTTGACTGCGACCGACGGGGGCGGCGGTAGCGCGAGATGCCGGTCGCCGGCGTTCCCCACGTCGTCAGCCATGGTGGGCAATGGACCGTCGGCTCGGCTGTCGAGACCGCCTGAGATGTGGGCCGGGCGCTCCCCAGGGCCGACGTCGGGTCAACCCCACGTGACGCGCCGGCCGTCGGCTCGGCGGGGCGGTCGGCGTCATGGGGTTGCCGCAGGTGGTCAGCTGCGGTTGTGGGGTCTTCCCGAGGCCGGACGACGGGCTGTCCCGGGGCAGGTCTGCGGGCCGCACTACAGCCGGTGCGACGCCGCCGTCACGACACTGAGCGCAGCTGTCAGCACCGGATTCCGGGAGGTTTCGAATGACGAAGTGCACCCTGACGGTCCAGATCACCCATTGGATCGCCCGCCGCCTGCCCGCACCGATCACCTGCGAGTTCGCGTTCGACACCGGCGACCCGCTGGCGGTCACCCTGGTCTTCGACCCCGAGGGAGAGTTTCCCGTGCCCTGGGTGTTCGCCCGCGAGTTGCTGACCGAGGGGCTCACGGCCCGGGCGGGTCAGGGCGAGGTGGAGGTCTGGCCCCATGACGACGAAGGCGGGCGTTCCCTGTGGATCGAGGTGCGGAATGCCACCACGGGCCATACGGCACTCTTCGAGGCGCCCGCCCGGCCCGTCGCCCAGTGGCTCGCCCGCTCCTATGCGCTGGTGCCGCGAGGCCGGGAGATGACGGATGTGGACTGGGACGAGCTGACCCAGCTCATTCAGTGACCCGGTGCGCAGCCAGTCAGCGAACTGACTTTTCCGTGACAGGTACTCGGTTCGTCTTCATCCGAAGGTGACACGAATGGACGCAGGTACATGGGACCGTATCAGCCAGGCAATGGGGCCCCGGCGTAGAATCTGTGGCAGCGCCTGAGACACGCCCTCTCAGTATCCGCGACACACATCGACAGTGAACCTTCGTCGAAGAGCCGAACCAAGGAGGGTCCGCAGCATGCCCGATGCCAGCCCGGCCACCACCGAACTGCTGACGCACTACAGCTCTCAGTTGACGAAAGACCTTGAGCGCAATGTGCAGGAGCAGGACCAGGTCCGCCGCGAGATCGAGGCGCTGCAGGCCCGTCTGCTGACGTTGCAGCACGACCACACGGTGCTCGCCACCATGCAGCAGGCCCTGGAGAGTGGCATCCCCCTGCAGCAGAGCCCGATGCCGTCCCCTGCGCAGGGCTACGACCTGCCCACCGCCGGAACGGGTGCCGCGCGGCGCAAGCAGCAGGCGCCCACCCTGGTCGCGCTGATCCGGTCCTACCTCGCCGAGCAGTCCGAGCCCTGCTCCGCCGCCGAGGTGGCCACCGCCCTGAGCGAGCGGCATCCCGACCGTGTCATCAAGACCACCGTCGTGCGCACCACGCTCGAGGGACTGGTCGCCCGCGGCAGCGCGCAGCGCCTCAAGCAGGGGCACTCGGTGTTCTACACGAGTCTGGAAGGGGACCGGAAGCAGGGGAAGACGGCCGCCGCTCCGTCGTCCGCCGACGGCTGAGGACGCCCGAGGTAAGTCTTTCACAGTGACTGACTGTCATGTGCTTCAATCTCTATCACTCTCGACACATGTACAGTCAAGGGATTGACTTAGTGCAAGTACACTTCCCGCGACATGCAGTGCGCCGCCCCACGGGGTGTCCGGCGCGCGTCGTCGAGTGTCCTCTGCTTCGCCTTCCCGGAAAGTAGCGTCATGCCCCACATATCGACCGATCGCGCCGACGTCCGTGACATGCTCGTCGTCCACGAAGCCTTCCGGCAGAGCTACGCGCGCCTGCCCGCCCTGATCAGGTCCGTGGCACCGGGCGACACCCGGCGGGCCGCCGTCGTCGCCGACCACGCGCACCTCGTCGAGGAGTTTCTTCACCTGCACCACAAGGGCGAGGACGAACTGCTGTGGCCGAAGCTGCTGCACCGCGCGAGTGACCGCCTCGGCGCCACGGTGCAGAAGCTGGAGAGCCAGCACGGGGAGATCGCGGCACTGCTCGACGAGTCGGCCGAGCGCCTCGCGGTCTGGCGCGCCGAGCCGACCGCGGAGTACGGGGAGCGGTTCGCCGTCACCGTGGAACGCCTGGGCGCCCTGCTCACCGAGCACCTCGCGATCGAGGAGGAGTCCGTCCTGCCGGTCGTCCCTGAGTATGTGACGGCGACGGAGTGGCACGAGCTGGGGGACCACGCGATCAACGCCCTGCCCAAGAGCAAGCTGCCCATCGTGTTCGGCATGCTCGCCTCGCTCGCCGACGACGAGGTGGTCGCGCTGATGCTGTCGACGGCACCGCTCGTACCGCGCCTCCTGATGCCCGTCCTCGGCCCCAAGGCCTATGCCCGCCACGCCCGGAAGGTGTACGGCACGGCCGCCTGACCCACCCCGCGCCGCGGCTGCCGTCCCCGGACGGCAGCCGCGGCGTGTTTCCCGGCGGTCCACGCCGATGACGTGACCGACACCGCCGACGCGCTGTGCCGAGGCATGGCGAAGTCCTGCGGTCCTGGCTGGACACGTTCGGGCGCACCGCCGTCGACGACGCCGTTCGCGGGCCTTGACCGTCCTGCTGGACGGCCGGCGGCGGGGCGCACGGTCCGCCGAAGCCGGCTGATATCGCGTGAACATGTGATGCTGGGCCGGTGGCCCGCACGCCAGAATGAGGTCTCGGACAGCAGTGAGGAGTCCTCGGATGTCTGGCTATCCCGCACGGGAGCACGAGACGCTGGCGAGCCGGACGCGTACCGAGTCGCCGGGGTGCCGTCCGCGGCCGTCGGGAGCGACCGGTGAGCGTCGGCGGCGGATCGGTGCGGTGCCCGTGCGACGCGGTGTCCCGGGCCGCACGGACACCGCCGCGAGCGGAGGAGGGTCGGTCAGACGCCCGGTGCCGGACCGTTGGCGAGCCGGGTCAGCCACTCCGTGAGCAGCAGGTGCTCACCGGGGCTGAAGTCCGGTTCCGGCGCCCCCTCGTCGAGCAGTGCCTTGAGGGCGACGGCGTGCCGCGCGCCGCGGGCGGCACGGGTGTCCCCGGCCGTCGGGCCGGGGTCGGCCTCCGTGATCAGCGCGGCCAGCACGGCCTCGCGCGTGCTCTCGGACAGCCCTTCGTACTCGGCGAGCCGCCCGGCCTGGCGGGCGCCGATCAGGGTGATCGTCACGCCGACGCCGGTCGCGTGGATCATGGCCGCCGCGGCCTCGATGTCCATGCGCAGCCGGCCCGCCTCGGCGGCGCGGGTCACCAGGCGCCGCAGGATGTCGTAGGCCTCGTTCATGGCCGCGGCCCGGTCGCCGGGCCGGTGGTCGGTGTAGAGGAGCCGGTAGAGGGCGGGGTTGGCCAGGCCGAAGGCCACGTGCAGGTCCCAGCCGCGGCGCAGTTGTTCCAGGGGGTCCCCGGCGGCGAGGTTGGCCTGCTTGTCGGCGAGGTACCTCTCCAGGCCGCGCCGGGCGACCTCGTCCAGCAGGCCCTGCATGTCGCCGAACTGGCGGTAGATGGTCTGTGCCTGGACTCCTGCGGCCGCGCTGACGGAACGGGTGGAGACCGCCTCCCGTCCGCCTTCGGCCAGC
The DNA here is from genome assembly GCF_054850255.1 of Streptomyces sp. 7R007. Lineage (NCBI taxonomy): Bacteria > Bacillati > Actinomycetota > Actinomycetes > Kitasatosporales > Streptomycetaceae > Streptomyces > Streptomyces sp. 7R007. The sequence continues at coordinate 106,054 of NZ_JBTWMV010000007.1, forward strand.
AGGTCCGCCGCTGCCCGCAGGATGCGTTCGCGCGGCTGCGGGGTCGTGTCGGTCGCTGTCATGCCAGCAATGATAACGCTTGACCGTGATCGATGCTGTGTTATCGTTGATGTATCGAATCGGTGATCGGCGATGTCGACGACCTGTGGTCGGTCGCCCTTTCGCCGCCTCAAGGAGGAAGACATGTCCACTGAGATCTCGCACACGGTCCTGGTCACCGGCGCGGGCACCGGCATGGGAGCCCTGTCGTCCGTCTCGCTCGCCGAGGCCGGCCACCGGGTGTTCGCCTCGATGCGGGACCCGCGGGGGCGCAACGCCGAGAAGGCGCAGGCTCTGCTGGACCAGGCCAAGGGCGCCGCCGGGGAACTGTCGGTGGTCGAACTCGACGTGCTGTCGGAGGAGTCCGCGGCCATGGCCGTGGAGGAGGTCGTGCGGCAGGCCGGAGGCATCGACGTCGTCGTGCACAACGCCGCCCACCTGCTGGTCGGCGTGACCGAGGCGTTCAGCCCGCAGGAGGTGATCCGCGCCTTCGACGTCAACGCCGTGGGCGCCCTGCGGGTCAACCGGGCCGTTCTGCCGGTGATGCGGCGCCAGGAGTCCGGGCTGCTGCTGTGGATCGGCTCGGGCACCACCCGCGCTATCCCGCCCTTCCTCGCCCCCTACACCGCCGCCAAGGCCGCCTTCGACGCGTTCGCCGAGTCCACCGCCTGGGAGGTCACCGCCTACGGCATCGAGACCACGATCCTGATGCCCGGCGTCTTCACCCACGGCACGGCGCACTTCGCCAACGCGGCCTTCCCCGCCGACACCGAGCGTACGGCGGCGTACGAGAAGATCGCGCCGTTCCTGGCCTCCATGGGGGAGGACACCGAACGCATGATGGTGGGCGGCGTCAGCGCCGACCCGCAGATCGTCGCCGACGAGGTCGTGCGCGTCGTCGGCCTTCCGGCGGGCAGCCGCCCGCGCCGCACCGTCGCGGACGGCTCCGACTACGGTGCCGAGATCATCAACGGCGCCGCCGAGGAACTGCGGCTGCGCCTGGCCCGCCGCATGGGCGTCACCCGCCTGCTCGACCGCATCTGAACCAAGGTCCGGCGCGCCGGCCGCGCGCCCCTTTCCCACCCTCGTCCCTTTGAACGCCACATTTCCTCGCAAGGAGAGCTGTCATGACTGTGAACCGGCGCAAGCTCGGTACCTCCGGCCCGGAGGTCTCCGCCATCGGCCTGGGTGCCATGGGAATGTCCGACCTGTACGGGCCCGCCGACGACGCGGAGAGCATCGCCACGCTGCACGCGGCGATCGACGCGGGCGTCAACCTGATCGACACCGGCGACTTCTACGGTTCCGGTGCCAACGAGATGCTCATCGCCCGGGCCCTGCGCGAGCGGCGCCGCGAGGACGTGGTGCTGAGCGTCAAGTTCGGTTCACGGCGCACGCCCGACGGCGCTTTCCAGCCGGTGCCGTACGACGTGTCGCCGGAGGCCGTGAAGGACCGCCTGGCCTACTCGCTGCGGCGACTGGAGACCGACTACATCGACATCTACCGCCCCGCCCGGCTCAACCCGGCCGTCCCGGTCGAGGAGACGGTCGGCGCGCTGGAGGAGATGCGCCAGGCCGGCTACATCCGTCACATCGGTCTGTCCGAAGCCGGCGCCGAGACCATCCGCCGGGCCGCCGCCGTGGCACCGATCAGCGACCTGCAGATCGAATACTCCCTGCTCTCACGCGGACCCGAGCGGTCGATCATCCCGACGCTGCGGGAACTGGGGATCGGTCTGACGGCCTACGGTGTGCTCTCCCGCGGTCTGCTCAGCGGTCACTGGTCACCCGCGCGCGAACTCAACGGCAGCGACTTCCGGGCCCACTCGCCGCGCTTCCAGGGCGAGAACCTGCAGGCCAACCTGCGTCTGGTCGAGGCCCTCGGCCGGGTCGCCGAGCGTCTGGGCGCCACCACCGGCCAGGTGGCCATCGCCTGGGTCGCCGCCCAGGGCGAGGACGTCGTCCCGCTCGTCGGCGCCCGCCGGCGCGAGCGCCTGGCCGAGTCGCTGGGCGGCGCCGGCCTGACGCTGGACGCGCAGACGCTCAAGGAGATCGAGGCGGCGGTCCCGGCCGGCGCCGCCGCCGGCGAGCGGTACGCGGCACCCCTGATGGCCACCCTCGACAGCGAGCGCTGACCCGTCGGGCCACCCCGAACCACCGCGCCCGCCTCGCCTCCTCCTCGACGGGGGCGGGCGCGGTCCTCACTCCTCGAAGGTCTCCCAGGCGCGTTCGAACCGGTCGACCTCCGCTTCGAGCAGGACGACGAGGTCGACAGCCCGCCGGGCCACCAGGAAGCCGAGCGGAGACAAGCTGTAGGTGACCCTCGGCGGGATCGTGGCCTCGACGCGCCGGTCGACCAGACCGTCCCGGCGCAGAGTCAGCAGAGTCTGCGACAGCATCTTCTCGCTGATGCCCTCGACGCGGCGGCGCAGCACGTTGAACCGGCTCTCCTGTTCATGCAGCGCCGACAGGACGAGGATGCCCCACCTGCCTGTCACGTCCATGAGTACCTGACGGGAGAAACAGTTCTTCGAGAACACACTGACTGTGGACTCGCCCCTTTGAGTCGTCATGACCAGACACTACCGAGCCGAGCATTGAGTCAACATGTGCCGGCAAGCTAACACATGGCTGTCGCGGTGTGCCCGCGCCGCCGGTCCGCCGCGCAGAGTGTCCCATCACCGTCAGATGACGCATGAGAACGGGTGCACCGGCTCGTCATGATGGTCGCCGTGATGGATCTTGTCTCTCTCTCGTACGGGCGGTGGCGGGCATGAAGAAGGTGCACCTCGCGACCACCGCCACGTACTGGGTCGCCAGACGGCTCCCGCTGACGATCTGCTGCGAGCTGTCCTACGACGTGCGGGACCCTTACGCCGTCACGCTGATCCTCGACTCGGAGGGCGAGCACCCGGTGCGGTGGGTCTTCTCGAGGGAACTGCTCGCGGACGGTCTGACCGGACGCGCCGGTGAGGGCGACGTCGCCGTGTGGCCCGAGGGCGACGAGGCCGACGGGTGGTCGGTCTGGTTCGAGGTGGGCCGGGCTCCGCACACCGCCTTGTTCGAGATGGCGTCCGCGCCCCTCACCGAGTGGCTCCTCGGGACCTACCGTCTCGTCTCCGAGGGCCGGGAAGCGGCCTTCGTGGAGTGGGACGCGTTGACTCGCCTGAGCAAGTGAAGCGGGCCGCGTCCGGTCCGGTCACTGCTTGAGGTACCGCAGCACGGCCAGCACCCGGCGGTGCTGGTGGGACGTGGCCTGGTTGAGGCCGAGTTTCATGAAGATTCCCGTGACGTGGCGCTCCACCGCGGGCACGGTGACCACCAGGGAACGTGCGATGCCGGTGTTGGAGTGGCCCTCGGCCATCAGCGCCAGAACCTCGCGCTCCTTCGGCGTCAGGGCGGCCAGCGGGTCCTCCTTGCGTTTGCGCCCGACGAGGGTGGAGATCACGTCCGGGTCGAGGGCCGAGCCGCCGGCGACCACCCGCTGCACCGCGTCGGTCAGGATCTGCGGGCTGGCCACCTTCTCCTTGAGCAGGTAGCCGACGCCGCTCGGATCGTCGCCGACCAGGTCCAGCGCGTAGGAGGCGTCGAGGAACTGGGAGAGGACGATGACGGCGGTCTCCGGCTGCGCGGCCCGGATCTCCTGAGCGGCCTGCAGTCCGTCCGCGGCGAGGTTGGGCGGCATCTGGATGTCGGTGATCACGACATCCGGACGCTGCTCCTTGGTGACCCGCACCAGATCCATCGCGTTGTCCACGGCCGCGACCACGTCGATGCCCGCGTTGCGCAGGATCGTGGCGATGCCTTCACGGACGATGGCCTGGTCTTCACCGAGGACCGCTCGCAGTTCACTCATGTACGCATACTAAGCCGTATCTGGTGAGGCGGGGTGACTCAGTGCTGAGTGACAGCAGAGTCATATGTCTCCACTCCTGTCGGGCCATCCCCACGCCGTGGTGCGGGTGGGCCGCATGTGCGGTGTGCGGTCCGCTCGATGGTGGTCCGCAAGTGCCGAACGGAAGACTGGCGGGGCGCCGACGGGTTCGCTCCGGTTCACCGATGTTATCGATGCTCACATCTTGACGTTGTCGGTGCTCGCATCGTGTGTTATCGTCGTTCACGTCGAAGCGTCATCGGTGATGACGCTCCGGACGCCCTCTTCGCGAGCAGTTGTCATCTCACCTGAAGGACTGGTCATCATGACGGACACCAACCCCCGCGTCGCCCTGGTCACCGGCGGTACCGGCGGCATCGGCCTCGCAGTGACCAACCGCCTGGTCCAGGACGGCTTCGCCGTCGCCGTCCACTACGTCGGCAACAAGACCAGGGCGGACGAGACGGTGGCGGACATCAGGAGCCGAGGCGGCAAGGCGATCGCCGTCAGCGGTGACGTGGCCGACGAGGACGCGATGGCCGCCGCCTTCGACGCCACCGAGGCGGAGTTCGGCGGCATCGACGTCGTGGTCAACACGGCCGGCATCATGCTGCTGTCGCCGATCGCCACGCTCGACCTGGACGACCTGGACCGCATGCACCGCACCAACATCCGCGGCACCTTCGTCGTCTCCCAGCAAGCGGCCCGGCGCCTGCGCAAGGGCGGCGCCCTCGTCAACGTCTCGTCGTCCCTGACCCGGCTCCAGTTCCCCACCTACGGCGCCTACGCCGCGAGCAAGGGCGCAGTCGAGGCGATGACCCTGGTGCTGGCCCGCGAGATGCGCGGCAGGGACATCACCGTCAACGCCGTCGCCCCCGGCCCCACCGCCACCCCGCTGTTCCTGGAGGGCAAGGACCAGACCGCGCTCGACAACCTCGCCAAGGCCGCGCCGCTGGAGCGGATCGGCACCCCCGAGGACATCGCCGAGGCCGTCGCCTTCCTCGCCGGTCCGGCCCGCTGGATCAACGGCCAGACCATCTACGCCAACGGCGGCATCGCCTGACCCGCCGGCGCCCGAGGCCGCCCGGCCCCGAGCCCGCCCCTGCCCGACTCACCCGGACCGACCCCACCTTCTTCGTCGTCGAGGAGAATCCCATGAGCAACATCGTCGTCATCACCGGCGCCTCCAGCGGCTTCGGCGCCCTCACCGCCCGCTCCCTGGCGGACGCCGGCGACACCGTCTACGCCGGCATGCGCGAGACCGCCGGCCGCAACGCGCCGCAGGTGCAGGCCGCCGCCGACTACGCCGAGCAGCACGGCGTCGACCTGCGCTCCATCGAGCTGGACGTCAACTCCGACGACTCGGTCACCTCGGCGATCAAGCAGATCATGGAGGAGCACGGCCGGATCGACGTGGTGATCCACAACGCCGGCCACATGGTCACCGGACCCGCCGAGGCCTTCACCCCCGAGCAGTTCGCCCAGCTCTACGACATCAACGTGCTCTCCACACAACGCGTCAACCGCGCCGTCCTGCCGCACCTGCGCAAGGCCGGCCGCGGACTGGTGATCTGGGTGTCCAGCTCCAGCGTCAAGGGCGGCACCCCGCCGTACCTCGCTCCCTACTTCGCCGCCAAGGCCGCGATGGACTCCCTCGCCGTCAGCTACGCCGGCGAGCTGGCCCGCTGGGGTGTGGAGACCTCGATCGTGGTGCCCGGCTCCTTCACCAGCGGCACCAACCACTTCGCCCACTCCGGCCACCCGGCGGACGGTGCCGTGGAGGCGGAGTACGAGACCAGGTACCCGGGACTGCTGGAGCAGGTCTCCCAGAAGCTCGCCGCGCTCGCCCCCGAGGGCGCCGAGGCCTCGCTGGTCTCCGACGAGATAGCCCGGATCGTCGCCCTGCCGGAGGGCACGCGTCCCTACCGCGTCCACATCGACCCCGCCAACGACGGCTCGGAAGAGGTCTCCCGGACCGCCGACCGGATCCGCCGTGAGTTCCTCACCCGGATCGACCTGGCCGACCTGCTGACCGTGCACCCGGCAGGAGCGTGACACCAGCACCAGCCACTTCAGGGCGAGGGGCCGGCCACCTGGTCGGCCCCTCGCCCTGTCCGCGTTCCCCGCCGCGCGCATGCCGTCGGCCCGGCCGGCAAACACCGGCCCCGACCTGGCTGGATCTCATCCACCGTCACATGACGCATGCCTCGGGCCCGCACGCGCTGCGACAGTCGGACTACCAGCGGCGAAGGCGCCGAGCCCGGCGGATCTGGGAAGGGGCAACGTGATGACGTCGACCGCGAATGATGTGAGCAGCGTCCTTGACGTCATTCGGCAACCAGCCTGGACGGTGGACGCCCGGCACCGGGTCGCCCACGCCAATCGTCCCGCGGCGTCGCTTCTCGGCCATCGGCGTCCCGCCGATCTGCTGGGCACCGACGGCAGACCGGCCGAGGTCCCCGGCACGGAGGCAAAGAGCCCGACGGGCGTGACGGCCGCGCCGGCCCACGGCCGGGGCACGCTCACCCGAACGGACGGCTCTCTCCTGCCGGTCGAGTGGTCGCTGATTCCGCTGGCCCGGTCGGGCGGCGCGGCCGCCGTGTACGTCTTCCGTCCCGGCACCGGCGCCTCTACGACGGTCCGGGAGCGCACGCCGGAGGAGCGAGCCGCGCGGGCGCGTACCGCATGGCTCGACGCCCTCCGGCGCCGCGAGGTCGCCGGCGCACTCCAGCACGGTGCCCAGGAGCGCGTGACCTCGCTGCTGCTCGCCCTCGGCCTGGTCCGTGAGCGCCTGGCCGCCGAGCATGTCCGGGCACCGGTGGCCGAGCTGCTCGAACGCGCGGTCCGGGACGCCGAGGAAACCCTGGAGCGCATCAGGCGGGTCACGGCCGAGCTGTATCCGGGCGTGCTCAGGCTGCGCGGCCTCCCGGCCGCCCTCACCGCGCTCGCCGCACAGTGGCCGGTCCCCGTGGACGTCTCGGTGAACCTGCGTGAACGCCTGCCGAACGAGGTGGAACTGCACACCTACCACCTGGTCCGGGAGGCGCTCGGCCGGGCGGTGCGCGACGCCCGGGCCGGCCGCGTCCGGGTGGTTGCGGAGCGGGACACCGAGCTGGTGGTAACGGTGACGGACGACGGTGCCGCCCTCGGCACGGCCTCCCTGACCGCCCTGGCCGACCGGGCGGCGGCCGTGGACGGAAGCGTCACCGTACGGCACGAGCCGGGCAAGGGCACCACGGTCCGTGCCGTCATCCCCGTCCACTGTCACATGTTCATGTGATGCGGGCCCGCGCATACCACCGTCAGTCTGAATACAGCAGAAAGACAACGAAAGGTGTCTGCGATGTCGTTCGTGACCGTCGGCCAGGAGAACTCCAACTCGATCGAGCTGTACTACGAGGACCACGGCAGCGGCCGTCCGGTGGTGCTGATCCACGGATATCCGCTGAACGGCCATTCGTGGGAAAAGCAGGAAAGGGTGCTGCTGGAATCCGGATACCGGGTGATCACCTACGACCGGCGCGGGTTCGGCCAGTCGAGCCAGCCCACGATCGGATACGACTACGACACGTTCGCGGCGGATCTGAAGGCGCTGCTGGACCACCTCGACGTGCGGGACGTGGCACTGGTCGGATTCTCGATGGGCACGGGCGAGGTGACGCGTTACCTCAGCCGGTACGGCTCGGAGCGGGTGTCCAAGGCGGCGCTGCTCGGCGCGATTCCCCCGTTCCTGCTCAAGACGGAGGACAATCCGGAAGGCGTGGACGCCTCGGTGTTCGAGGGAATCAAGGCGGCGGTGCTCAAGGACCGTCCGGCCTACTTCAAGGACTTCCTCGACAACTTCTACAACGTCGACATGTACGCGGGCACGCGGATCAGCGACCAGGCCTGGCAGAACAGTTTCAACGTCGCGGTGGCGGCATCGGCGTGGGCGGCGTACGCGTGCGTGGACACCTGGCTGACGGACTTCCGGGCGGACCTGCCGAAGATCGACGTGCCGACCCTCCTCGTGCACGGCGACGCCGACCGGATCCTGCCGTACGAGAACACCGCGAAGCGGCTGCCCGGACTGATCAAGGACCTGACGTTCGTGACGGTCGAGGGCGGCCCGCACAACATCGCCTGGACCCACCCCGAGGAAGTCAACAAGGCCCTGCTGGAGTTCCTCGCCCGGTGAGCGGGGCAGTCGCCCGGCACCTGCTGACGCTCGCGGCCGGAGCGGCGAACGCCTTCGCGTTCCTCGCCCTCGGCGGCGTCTTCACCAGCGTCGTCACCGCGAACTGCGCCCTGCTCGGCCTGCACCTGGCCACCGGCCACGCCGCCGCCGTCCGTTCCGTCGCCGTGGCGCTGCTCGGCTACCTCGCCGGAGCGGCGGCGGGCGCTCTCGTGGCGGCGGACCGCGGACGTACCCGAGCGGCGGGCCTGCGCCGCGGCCTGCTGACGGAGGCCGTGCTGCTGTGGGCGGTGGCCGGCGGCTGGCTGGGCTGGCACGCGGCACCGCATGCCGCCGGGCGCACCCTGCTGCTGTTCCTCACCGCCGTCGCCATGGGCTGTCAGAACGGCAGCGTCGGCGTCACCGCCGGGAGCGCGGTCACCACCGCGTACCTGACGGGTCTGGTCACCTCCACCGTCACGGCGTTCGTCACCACGAGGCGGCTGCGGACGGGCAACGTCGGCGTCGTGCTCTCCCTGATCGCGGGAGCCGCCGCCGGTGGTGCCGCCTGTCGGTGGCTGCGGCCGGCAGCCCCGCTCCTGCCCGCCCTGCTCGTCACCGCCGCACTGGCGTCCCGGCTACGGCCCCTCACAGAGAGCGCACGATCATGACCGCACCCGAAGCCGACCCGAACCCGCTCCCGCAGGAGGCCACGGAGGGCCGTTCGGCCACTGGCGGCGACGGTCCGGCCAGTGACGAACGGCCCTGCCACCGTCCCTATCGCCATCCCGCCGCGGGCTGGGGCGCCGCCAGGAGCGTCGGACGGGTGCTGATCAAGGAACGGGCGCTGTTCGAGGGGCCGCGGGCCATCCTGAGGATGAACCACGAGAACGGAGGCTTCGACTGCCCCGGCTGTGCCTGGCCGGACGATCGCAAAGGCCTGAAGCTCGACATCTGTGAGAACGGCATCAAGCACGTCACGTGGGAGATGACCGCCAAGCGGGTCGGGGCCGGGTTCTTCGCCCGGCACACCATCTCCGAACTAGAGCAGTGGTCCGACTTCGCGCTGGAGGACCAGGGCCGGCTGACCGAGCCCCTCGTCTACGACGGCGACAGCGACCGGTATGTCCCGATCAGCTGGCGGGACGCCTTCGACCTGGTCGGGCGTGAACTACGCGCCCTGGACAGTCCGGACCAGGCCGCCTTCTACACCTCGGGGCGGCTGAGCAACGAGGCGACGTTCCTCTACCAGCTGCTGGCCCGCGAGTTCGGCACCAACAATCTGCCCGACTGCTCCAACATGTGCCACGAGGCATCCGGCCGCGCCCTGCAGGCAGCCCTCGGCACCGGCAAGGGCACGGCCGATCTGAAGGACTGGCAGACGGCCGACGCCCTGTTCATCATGGGGGTCAACGCCGCGTCGAACGCCCCCAGGATGCTCACGGCGCTCGCCGAGGCCCACCGGCGCGGAGCACAGATCGTGCACGTCAACCCGCTCGTCGAGGCGGCGGCCACGAGCACCATCGTGCCGCACGAGTTCACCGACATGGCCCTGTTCAAGGCCACCCGCACCAGCACCCTCAACCTGCAGGTTCGGGCGGGAGGCGACATGGCTCTGCTGCGGGGCATCGCCAAGGCGGTCCTGGAGGAGAGCCGCACCCATCCGAAGGCCCTCGACCGGGAGTTCATCGAGCGGCACACGCACGGGTTCGAGGCCTACCGCGCGCTGGTCGAGGCCACCTCGTGGGAGGACCTGGAGGAGCAGTCCGGGCTGACCCGGGCCGACATCCTCAAGGCTGCCGAGGTCTACTCGCGTTCCGACCGCATCCTGATCAGCTGGTGCCTGGGTCTCACGCAGCACGAGCACGGTGTGGACACCGTCCGGGAGATCGTCAACGTGCTGCTGCTGCGCGGGAACCTGGGCCGCGAGGGCACGGGGCCCTCGCCGGTGCGCGGGCACAGCAACGTGCAGGGCAACCGCACCTGCGGCATCGACCACCGGCCCTCAGCGGCGTTCTTGGACCGGCTCGCCGATGTGTGCCGTATCGATCCGCCCCGCGCGCACGGCATGGACACCGTCGAGACCATCACGGCCATGAACGAGGGCCGGGTGAGGGTCTTCGTCGGCATGGGCGGCAACTTCGTCCTGGCCGCGCCGGACACCGCATACACCTCCCAGGGGCTGCGCAACTGCGAGCTGACCGTTCAGGTGAGCACCAAGCTCAACCGCAGCCACCTGGTGCACGGCAGGAAGGCGCTCATCCTGCCGTGTCTGGGCCGTACCGAGAAGGACCACCAGCGGCGCGGGCCGCAGGCTGTCTCCGTCGAGGACTCCATGAGCATGGTGCACCTCTCGGTGGGCATGAGGAACCCGGCCTCCCGGCATCTGCTGTCGGAGCCAGCCATCATCGCGGGCATGGCCCGGGCGGTGCTGCCGGACAGCGCGACGCCGTGGGAGTCGTATATCGAGGACTACGACCGCATCCGCGACACCATGGCCCAAGTCCTCGACGGTTTCGAGGACTTCAATCGCCGGGTGCGGCTCCCGCTGGGTTTCCGCATCAAGCAGCCCGCCCGTGAACTGGTCTTCCTGACTCCCTCGGGCCGTGCGGAGTTCTCCGCCGCCGCCCTGCCGCCGGCGCCGGCGCGGGACGACGTCCTGATCCTGCAGACCATGCGCAGCCACGACCAGTGGAACACCACCATCTACTCCGACAACGACCGCTACCGCGGCATCAGCAACCTGCGCACGCTGATCCTGATGAACGGCGACGACATGCGCGCCCGCGGCATCAAGCCCGACAGCCTCGTCGACATCACCGCCACCGCCCGGGACGGCAGCAGGCGTCACCTCAAGCGGTACACGGCGATCGAGTACGGCATGCCCCGCGGCTGTGCCGCCGGGTACATGCCGGAGATGAACGTCCTGATCGCCGCGAGCGACTACAGCCGGCAGAGCAATCAGCCCCTGATGAAGAACATCAGGGTACGGGTCGCGCCCAGCGCGGAGGAGTGACATCGTGCTTCGGCTCCTCCGCCCCCTGCCGTCAGCGAGCGGCCGTGGGCGGTGGCAGCCGTAGGTTCGCCAGATCGGGCGGGATCGGTGTGTCGGGGCGGAAGAAGGGTGCGGAGGGGCCGTCCGCCGCCGTGGCGGGGGCGTCGGTGAGCCGGAAGCGCTCCCGCAGCCGTCCGTAGAAGTCCGTGGGGTGCAGGCGGATGAGGCGCACCCGGTCAGGTGCTCGGAAGACGCCGATCCAGTCACCCGGGTCGAGGACACCGCGCAGCTGGCCGTCCACGCTGACGGCGGCCTGCCCGGAATGCGGCAGCACCCGCAGGGCCACGGGTTCGTCGGGTGCGGCGACGATGCTGCGGTTGAAGGTCATGTGCGGGGCGATCGGCGTGAAGACCACCGCATCCATGTGCGGGGAGAGGACCGGCCCGCCGGCGGCGAAGCTGTAGGCGGTGGAACCGGTCGGTGTGGCGACGGCGAGCGCGTCGGCGGAGTACGACGCCAGCAGGCGGCCGGCGATGTACACGCCGACGCTCACCTGGCGGTCGCGGGACAGCTTCTCCAGGACGACGTCGTTGAGGGCGTTGACGTCGAGGGGCACACCCCACCCGTCCTCCCCGCTGGCCTCCGGCCGGATGCGCGGGGCGGGCAGCGCCGGACCGCGCCCGTACAGCAGCAGGGCCTGCAGCTCCGGCGGGATCTCCAGAGGCCGCGAGCAGCGCATGGTGAGGGTCATGCGTTCCTCCACGGAGGCGTGCCCCTGGAGTACGGCGTCGAGGGCGGCCGTCACGTCCGCCACCGGGACCTCGGTGAGGAAGCCGACCTTGCCCAGGTCGACGCCGAGGACCCGCGCACCGCTCTTGACGGCGATCCGGGCGCCGCGCAGGAAGGTGCCGTCCCCACCGAGGGTGACGACGAGGTCGGGACGGCCCGCGGCCTCGGCCTCCTCTCGGCCCCCTCGGCGATGGTGGTCGTCGGCCCACACGTCGATGTCGGTGCACGGGACGCCGTGGGCCTCGCCCCAGCCGTGCACGAGCTCCGCCGCGCCGCGGGCGGCCGCCCGCCCCTGGTGGACGACGAGACCGATGCGATGTACGGGCATGGTGTCCTCTCGATGGCGGCGCCGGCTCAGCTGATGCGCAGGCTCGCGATGAGGCCGTCACGTAGTTCGAAGGCCATGGGGCCGGTGCCGTTGTAGCCGTTCCCCGACACCTTCAACCGTAGGCGGTAGGAGTCGTCGCCCGGCCCGCGTTCCGCGGCGACCAGATCGAAGTGTGCCTGCACGCCTATGTTGTCGGTCCGGTTCCACGAGCGCACGCCGTCCCGGCCGTGGAACTCGCGCCCCCAGTCGTTGAGGTAGGCGTCGGGGGTGAACGCGGCGACGAAGGCCTCGGAGTCGCCTTCGTTCGTGGCCTCGATGAAAGCCCGGATGGCCGGAGGAAGCTCGATGTTCGTCATGTGCATCCCTCGCTGGGACAGGAGAAGTGGAATGGTTGAGGTCGCATGCGCGGAGCAGCTTCCGCCACGAATGATATGTCAGCTGTGTGACTCACTCCTGATGTCAATGAGTGATGTGAGTTTGGACAGTGCATACACACATCAGGTGACTTCACGCCGTATGCTGTGCCGTGCGCCGGGCTCCGGTCTTCCGCCGCGCGGGGCAGTGGATCGGTTGAGGAGGCGGAGTGCAAGCGATCGGCGAAGTCCTGCCCGTCGTCCTGGACAGCGTGTCGCAGGTCATCTGGGTCGTCGACCATCAGGGGCGGATTCTGTACACCAACCCCGCCGGGGTCGCCGCGCTCGGGTACGACAGCGCCGACGAACTGGTAGGACGTTCCAGCCACTCCACCCTGCACCCGGAGCGGCCGGACGGAACCCCGTTCCCCGCGTCGGAGTGTCCGATGCTGCGACCGGCCGACACGGGTGAGCCGGCGCACGGCGACGACGAGTGGTTCCGGAGACGGGACGGCTCCTTCTTCCCGGCCTCCTGGTGGGCCGCGCCGGTCGACCTCCCGGAAGGGCGCGGCGTGGTCTACTCCTTCTTCGACGCCACCGAGGCGCGCGAACTGGAGCGCGCCCGCAGGGAGCGGGACGCCGCCCGGATCCGGGCGGACGAGTCGCGCGCGGCGCAGCGGCGCCTGATGCAGAGCATCGAGTCGGTGCGCCGCCAAACCGCCCGCGATCTGCACGACGGTGCCCAGCAGCGCCTGGTCAGCCTGCTCATCGGGTTGCGGCTGACGCGCGAGATGCTTCCGGAGACGGCCCCCGGTGCGACCGCCCTCCTCGACCAGGCCATCGCGGACGCCCAGACCGCGATCAACGAACTGCGCGAGCTGGCCTACGGCGTGTACCCCTCGGTGCTCACCACCAAGGGCCTGATGGCGGCGGTCGAGTCGCTGGCCGAACGCTGTGCGGTGCCGACCACCGTGCGGGCAGACTGCCCGCGGCGCCTCCCCTCGGAGGTCGAGTCCCAGGCGTACTTCGTCATCGCGGAGGCGTTGACGAACGCGGTGAAGCACGCCCAGGCCTCCCACATCCGCGTGTCGGTCTCGGTGGCGGACACCTTGCGGATCGAGGTCGCCGACGACGGGATCGGCGGCGTGCCCGAGGAGACCACCGGCAGCGGCCTGACCGGGCTGATGGACCGTGTCGGGGCCTTCGACGGTGTCCTCGTCATCGACTCGCCGCCGGGTCAGGGCACGTCGGTACGTGCGGAGATCCCCGTCCCCGACCAGGGAAACCGTGGGGCTGCCCCTATGGTCGGCCCCGCCACCGGCCGGGCATCCTGATGTACATGTCCGTCAACATCGTGGTCGTGGACGACGACCCAGGATTCCGTCGCATCGCCAGGACGCTGCTGACGGCGCGCGGTCTGCACGTCGTCGCGGAGTCGGAGGACGGAGCGTCGGCCTTGACGGCGGTGCGCGCACACCGGCCGGACGGGGTGCTGCTCGATCTGCACCTCCCCGACCATGACGGGGTGACCGTCGCCCGGATGCTGCGCGGGGAGGAGCGCCGGCCGAGGATCGTGCTGACCTCGACCGAGCAGTCCTTCTGGTCGACGCAGGAGCTGGAGCAGGCCGGGATCGCGTCCTTCATCGCCAAGGACCGGCTCTTCGACGCGGACTTGAAGGGCATCTTCGGTCACATCGCGTGAGACAGCGACCGCCCGCAACCAGGTGAGCTTGAGTCACTAGCCACTCATGACAAGCGAGTGTTCGCGGTCGACGGGCGCGAGCTGCTCGGCTACGTCGTCGTACCGAATTCCCCCTCGTGTCATCACCCCTCCCAGCAGGACATCTCAAAGATCGAGATGGGTTCCTTTTCCCTGCCGCCTTCACAGAAACCTGGTAACTTTTGGACATTGCGTTCGAGTGGGTGCGGCCGAAGCACACGGCCGAAAAGTCCTGAAGTCCCGGCCTCGCGTCAGGCATCGGGTGGCGGGCAGAGACGGGAGCGGCTGACGGACATGCTGTACGGGCGTGAGGCCGAACTGCGGCTGCTGTCCGACCTGGTGTCCCGAAGCCGCGGCGGAGAAGGCGGCGCGCTGCTGCTGCGGGGGCAGGCCGGCATCGGCAAGACCAGCCTGCTGCACGCCGCGCGGGCGGCCGCCGTCGAGCAAGGATGCCGCGCACTGTCGGCCCTCGGCGTCCAGTCCGAGGCGTCCGTCCCCTTCGCGGGTCTGCACCAGCTGCTCAATCCGGTCCTGCAGGACCACGCCGTGGCACTCGCCGCCCGTCAACAAGAAGCACTGGCCGCCGCCTTCGGCGCGACCGACGGCGTGGCGCCCGGAATGTTCTCGGTGGGACTCGCCGCCCTCGAGCTGATCAGCGCGCTGGCCGAAGAGGCACCGTTGCTCCTCGTCGTCGACGACGCCCACTGGATCGACGCGGCGAGCAGCGAGGTCCTGGCCTTCGTCGCCCGGCGGCTGGAGGCCGAACGCGTCCTGATGCTGGTGGCGGTACGCGAAGGCCACGACACCCCGCTCAACGACGCGGGCCTGCCCGAACTGGAGCCGGCGAGGCTCGACGACCAGGCGGCCAGGGAACTGCTGCGGGACCGCGCGCCGCACCTCGACCCCTCCCTGCACGACCGGCTGCTGGCCGAGGCCCTCGGCAACCCGCTGGCCTTGGTCGAACTCCCGGCCGCGCTGGGCGACGACGCGGGCACCCAGCAGACGGTGCTGCCCTGGCTGCCGACCACCCGGCGTCTGGAGCGGTCGTTCCTCTCCCGCGCCACGGCCCTGCCGCAGCCGACCCGGACCGTCCTGCTGATCGCCGCGGCGGACGACGAGGGCGATCTCGCCGAGATCCTCGCGACCGCGCGACTCGTCGACGGCGCCGCACCCTCCGTCGCCTCGCTGGAACCGGCCGTCGACGCCGGCCTCATCGAGATACAGGGGCGCGAGGTCCGCTTCCGCCACCCGCTGATCCGCTCCGCCGTGTACAACGCCGCGAGCCCGTCCAGACGTCTGGCCTGCCACGCGGCGCTGGCCGAGGTACTGGCCGATCAGCAGGAACGACGCGCTCGGCACCGCGCCCTGGCCACTCCTGGCCTGGACGACGAGGTGGCGCTCGACCTGGAGGCGGCCGCCACCAGGGCGCTGCGCCGGGGCGCTCCGCGCGCCGCGGCCGAGGCACTGCGGCACGCGGCGCACCTGAGCGACCCCGACACGCACCGAGGCAGGCTCCTGCTGCGGTCCGCGGAGATCGACTTCGAGCTCGGCGACGCCGCCGCCGCGCGGGAGCAACTGGCCGAGGTGAAGCCCGAGAGCCTGCGCAGCGGGGAAAGGCTCCGCCTCGCCCTGTGGTCGGAGGCTCTCAACGAGGAGAGCTGGTACAGCCCGGAACGGGTGCGGACCTTCGCCGAGGTGGCGGACCGGCTGGCCGACGCCGAGAGCGACGGTGCCCGGCTCGCGCTCAGAGCGCTCTGGCCGCTGTCCATCAGCTGCTGGTACGGCAGTCCGACCCAGGAGACCCGGGACATCGTCGTCAGGACGGCACGGCGGCTGCAGCGACGGGGCGGCGAGGCGATGGTCCTCTCCGTCGCGGCCTGCGCGGATCCGGTGGGAGAGGCGGCCTGTGTCATCGACGCCGTCGGGCGGCTGACGCCTGAGGAGGTGGGCGACCCCGCCGAGCAGCACGCGCTCGGCGCATCACTGACCGCCATCTGGGCCTACGACCTCGCCTGGCCGTACCTGTGCGCGGCCGTCGACGGCCTGCGCCGGCAAAGCCGCCTCGGACTGCTGGGCGAGGCCCTGGCCTCCCAGGCGTGGTCGGCCCTCCACCTCGGCAAGCACCGACTGGCCAGGACAGCCGCGGACGAAGCCCGTCGGCTGTCCCGGGACACCGGCCGGCCCCGCTGGGCGCTCGTCGCCGACCTGGCCATCGCCACCCTCGCCAGCGACCGGGGCGAGTCCGACCTCGCCCACGAGATCATCCGGGAGACCGAGGCGGAACTGCTGTCGGTGGGCGCCCAGTCGATCCTCGGCTTCGCCCAGTTCGCCCGCGGACGCTACGCCATGGTCAACAACCAGAGCAACGACGCCTACGAGCAGCTGACCCGGGCCCTCGATCCCCACGACATCGCCTACCACCCCTTCGTGGGCCACCTGGGAAGCGCGGACCTGATCGAATCGGCGGTGCGCACCGGACGCGGCGAGGCGGCGCAGCGCCATTTCGCGCAGCTCGACGCTCTCGCCGAGAAGACCACGGCACCGTATCTGAAAGCCATGGTGACCTACGCCCGCCCTCTCGTCGCCGGTGACGACACGGCGGAGGCGCTGTACCAACAGGGCCTCGACAGCGGGTTGCTGACGAACTGGCCGTTTCACCGGGCACGCCTGCTGCTGGCCTACGGGCGGTGGCTGAGGCGGCAGCGCCGTCTCGTCGACGCGCGGCGTCCGCTGCGCTCGGCCGTCGAGAGCTTCGACGCCCTGGGCATCAAGGCGTTCGCCGAGGACGCGCGGGCCGAGCTGCGCGCGTCCGGCGAGGCACCGGGCCGTCCGCGGCCCGACACGCTCGACACGCTCACCCCGCAGGAGCTGCAGATCGCGAAGATGGCGGCGTCGGGGCTGACGAACCGGGAGATCGGTGCGCGGCTCTTCATCTCGCACCGGACCGTCGGCCAGCACCTGCACCGGATCTTCCCCAAGCTCGGTGTCACCTCCCGCGGCCAGCTTCACCTGGCCGACCTCGGCCACGACTGACAGTCCCATGACGCTCGACGGGGGAGCGTGCGCGGTGCGGCGCGCGTTCCAGAGCGGCCGGCGGAGGCGGGACGGCCTCAGCGTGGCTGTCAGCCGGGCCACAGGGGTCCGTCCGGCTCGCCAGGAGCCGTAGTGCCCGGGCCGTATCGGCCGTGTCCGCGCCCGGGCCGTCGGGCTGCGCCGCCACCCGATCGGCCAGAGCGAGCGCGGCATCCGCGACCTCGTCGAGCGTGGCCGCCGCCCGGCGCACGCCGCGGCGTTCGCCCGCGGTGCGTTCGCTCACCAGCCGGAGCAGGGCCACCGCGTCCCGCAGCGCCGTCGTGGTCCGGGGCCCGGGTCCGGCCTCCAGCAGTTCGGCCGTCGACGTCAGTACGGCGGCCACCGCCGCCCGGCGGTGCCGTACGGCCCAGCGCCTGCTCACCAGCTGGCCGGCCACGGTGGCGGCGGCGCACCCCAGCACCGTCTCCAGGAGCCGGTCGGCGGTGATGAGGAGCACCCTCGTCGCTCCCGTCGCGGAGGTGACGAGGAGGACGGAGAGAGGGGTGACGAAAACCATGGCGACGGCGTAGTTGCGCGCCACCACCAGCTCGATGACGAAGGTGAGCAGGGCGAGGAGAAGCGCGATCGTGACACCCCGGGGGTGAGCCGCCGCCAGGGCGCCGGCCAGCAGACAGCCCAAGGCGGTCCCCGCGCCGCGCAGAACGGCTCGGGTGTTGGCGCTCAGGGCGTGACTCCCCCGGGCGAGGACGGCCGCCGCGGCGGCCGTCGCCCAGTACGGACGTCCCACCTGGCACACCAGGGACGCGGTGCCGGCCAGGCCCACGGCCGCCCCGGTCCTGACCGCCATCCAGGGCAGCGGAGAGGACGGCAGCGACGTCACGGCCGACAGCAGGCGCCGACGCGCCATCCCGTGATCCGCAGCCGGCGGCCGGTCGGTCCCGGCGGTGCGGACCGTTGCGGCGAGCCAGGACAGAGCCGTCGCGGCCAGGCCCACGGCGGCCACCGCCGCCACGCGGTCCACGGTGTGTCCCGGCGGCAGTCCGGTGCCCACCGAGCAGACCAGCACCGGCATCACGATGCCCGGCGGCCGGGCCCGGGCCAGCGCGCACAGCAGCGCGGTGACGGCGGCCCACAGCGCGGTGCCCAGAACGGCGAGCCGGTCGTGACCGGCCAGGCAGCTGCCGATCGCCATTCCGGTGGCGAGGGAGAGGGCGGCGGCCGCCACCGCGCCGGCCTCCTGGCGGGGCGTGCCGCGGCCGCCGTACAGAGCCGACAGGGCGCCCGTGGTGGCGACCAGTCCGAGGGCGGGCTGTGCGAGGGCCTGCCCGAGGAGGACGGGAGCGGCCGTGCACACGGCGGCGATGGTCGCGCTGCGGCGACGGGAGGGCATCGGGTGCAGGACGAGCAGTTCGCGCACGGGACGTGGTGCCGGACGGCGCTGCGGTCGGCCGGCATCGAGAACGCGGGTACGGGTCATCGCAGGGCGGTTCCTCGGAAGGCGGGCGGAGGACGGGGCGGGCGCCGGGTGCGCGAGCCGCTCGCCGGGGGCGGCCCTGGGAGGCTGCCCCCGGCGAGCGGGGAGGGATCACAGCGGGTACGTCGAGTGCCGGTCGGCCAGGGTGACCCAGCGAGTCTCGGTGAAGAACTCGGCGCCCCAGTCGCTGCCGAAGTGGCCGAAGCCGCTGTCCTTGACGCCGCCGACCGGGGCCTGGGGCTCGTCGGCGACCGAGTGGTCGTTGATGTGCACGTTGCCGTGCCGCAGTCGCCGGGCCACGGCGAGCCCGGTGCCGGCGTTCTCCGTGTAGACGGCGCTGGAGAGGCCGTAGGCGGTGTCGTTGGCCAGGTCGACGGCCTGGTCCACGGTGTCGACGCGGAAGATGGTCGCGACGGGGCCGAAGACCTCTTCCGAGTAGATCCGCATGTCGGGGGTGATGCCGTCGAGGACGGTCGCGGGGTAGAACGCACCGTGGGCGGGCCCGCCACCGTGCAGGACGGTGGCGCCCTTGGCCACGGCGTCCGCGACCAGGGCGGCGACCCGTTCGGCGGCCCGCGCGTTGATCATGGGGCCTACGAGGGTGTGCTCGCCCTCGGGATCGCCCTGACCCAGGGCCCGCACCTTCTCCAGAAAGGCCGCGACGAACGCGTCCGCTATGCCGCGCTGCACGATCACCCGGTCCACCGACAGGCAGATCTGACCGGCGTTCATGAACTTGGCGACGGTGACGCCGGAGGCCGCGTAGGCGGGGTCGGCGTCGTCGAGCACGAGGATCGGGTTCTTGCCGCCGAGTTCGAGGATGACGGGCTTGAGGTGCTCGCCGGCGAGCCGGCCGACGATCCGGCCGACCGGGGTGGAGCCGGTGAAGTTGACCCGGCGCACGCGGGGGTCGGCGATGAGCGCCTCGACGACGGTGGGCGCGTCGGCGCGGTCGTTGGTCAGGACGTTGACGACACCGGCGGGCACGCCCGCCTCGGCCAGGATGTCGGCCAGGAAGTAGCCGGAGGTGACGGGAGCGTCCTCACTGGGGCGGATGACCACCGGGTTGCCGGTGGCCAGGGCCACCGCGATGGCCCGGGTGCACAGGATCAGGGGCCCGTTCCAGGGCACGAAGGCCGCGACGACGCCCGCGGGTTCCCGTACCGCCACCGACCACTCGCCGGTCACGTCGCTGGCCAGCAGCGAGCCGGTGGGCCGGGTGGCCATGGTCGCCGCCTGCCGGATGAGGTCCACGGACATGCGGATGTTGAAAGCGGCCCAGGTCCGGGTTCCGCCGGTCTCGCTGATCATGATGTCGGTGAACTCGGCGACCCGCGTCTCCAGCAGATCGGCCGCCTTCTGCAACAGTGCGCGGCGCACCGACGGGGCGGTGGCCGCCCACCCGGGGAAGGCGGCGTGCGCGGCGTCGACGGCCCGGGTGACGTCCTCGGGACCGGCCGCCGGCACTTTGAGGTAGACCTCGCCGGTCACGGGGTTGAGGTCGTCGGTGGTCCGCCCGGACAGGGCGGGTACGTCCCTGCCCGCGATGAGAAGACCGCGGGAGGCGGTGGCGGTGGCGAGGTCGGTCATGGTCACTCCTGTGGCGAAGGGTGTCTAGGCCGTCCCGGGCGTGTGGGAAGGCCGCCCGAGGACGTGACGACTGTGTCAACCAGGCACTCCGGGTGGCTGTAGAGCCGACCTGACGGTGCGGAGTGGGTCCGTCGTGGGGTGGAGCGTGGCGGCCCCCAGCGGGGCGGTGGGGAGGACCCCACATCGCGCAGCCCACGGCTGTGCGGTGCGTATGAGCGGTCCTGTTGCGAGGGGGTGTCCGAGCCTCCCTGAGACCTGACTCAGTTTGATGACTCGTTGCTAAGTTATGTGTTTTAGTGCACTGTCTACCTAGTCACATCCACACTCTCTTCACCACTGGGCGGAGCATGCGGGGACGACGGTGGCGCGGGGGCCGGCAACCGGGGCTGACCGGTCTCACCATCGCGGCGAGCGGGCTGCTGGCCCTGTTCATTGGTGTCGCGTTCGCCGTGCTCATCTGGGCCATAGACGACGCGAACAGCTCCGCCTCGGCCAGACGCGCCTCCCGCACGGCCCTGGTGGAAGCGGGTGCCATGGAGCAACTGGTGCTGGACATCGAGACGGGCCAGCGAGGCTTCGTCATCACCGGGCGGGAGGAGTTCCTGCAGCCCTGGAACGAGGCACGCAAGGAGCTGCGCGCCGAGACGCGGAGGTTCACCGGCAGCGTCACCTCCCCGCATCAGCGACGCACCGCCGGCCAGATCACCCAGGGCGTACGGTCTCTTCTGAACGACTACTCGATCCCCCTGGTGGAGGCGGTACGGCGCGGCGACTCCGCGCCCTCGGGCCTCGCTGCGACGGAAGAGGGCAAGCGCCGTGTCGACGCGCTGAGGGCGCAGTTCGACCGGTACATGTCCGATGAACGCGCCCAGCTCGCGGCACGCGAGGACGCCGCCGGAGCCAACGGTCACCGGGCCGTGGTCACCGCGAGCGTGGGTCTGGCCGCGTCGATCGCCCTGGTGGCCGCCTTCACGGCGCTCCAGCACCGGGCCGTCGTCCGGCCCGTACGCGATGCGGCGGCAGCGGCGCAGCAACTGGCGGGCGGCGATCTCGGGGTCCGGATCGCGCCGAGCAAGGTGGCCGAGATCGGTGCCCTGGGCAGGTCGTTCAACACCATGGCGGCGTCCTTGCAGGACAGCCGCAGGCGCATCATGCAGAGCGTCGAGCAGGTGCACCGCCGCACGGCGCGCGATCTGCACGACGGGGCACAGCAACGCCTGGTCAGTCTGATGATCGGGCTGAGGCTGGCGCGGGAGATGATGCCGGGCGAGGAGACGGCGGTCACCGAGCTGCTGGAGGAGTCGATCACCAACGCGCAGAGCGCGATCGACGAACTGAGGGAACTGGCCCGCGGCATCTACCCGCTCTCGCTCACGGTGAAGGGGCTGGCGGGTGCGGTGGAGGACCTGGCCTCCCGGTGTCCGGTACCGGCCGTCGTCGACAACCGGTGTGAGCGGCGGTTCGCCTCCTCGGTGGAGTCCAACGCGTACTTCATCGTGGCCGAGGCGGTGACCAACGCGGTCAAGCACGCTCAGGCATCCCGCATCGACATCTCGCTGGAACTCACGGACGGCGCCCTGCGGATACGCGTCTCGGACGACGGGGTCGGCGGGGTGGAGGGCACGGCGGCCGGCAGCGGTCTGACCGGGCTCGCGGACCGCGTGGCCGCGTTCGACGGCACGGTGGACCTCGCGTCGCCGCGGGGGAAGGGCACCTCGATCCTGGTGCGGATCCCGGTTGCGGACTGATCCACGGCCCCCGCACGACCTGGTGGGACACCGCCTCAGCCGGCGCCACGCCGCGCGGGCGCGTCCGTGGCCTCCGTGTCCTGCGTGGCCCCGAACGACGCCGGCAGCCGCAGGCCCGCCTCGGAGGGCGAGCCGGGTCCGGCGGTGTGGAGGGTCAGGGTCAGGCCGGAAAGACACGAAGGTGCAGATCGCCCGAAGCTCGATCAGCACCGTCAAGGGCCCGGCCGGATGGTTCACGGGCGACGTCTACATCGCCGCCGCCCCCGCGCCCTCTCGGGTCAGCGCCGCCCTGGTGTACTTCATGCCCGGTGCGCGCGCACCCACTGGCACCGCCGTCCGCTGAGCCAGACCGCCTTCGTCACCGAGGGACGGTCTGTGCCGGCGCCCTCGGCGGGCCGGTCGAGGTCATCCGCCCCGTCCAGGGCCGCCAGCCGCCGGCTGAGCCGACCCGCGGCGGCCTCCCGTTCCGCGGTGCGCTGCGGCTGTGCCGTGTCCGGGCAGGTGAAACACCGCGAACCCCACCGGACCGGTGCCGGCGGGGCTCACGAGAGGGCCGCCTGCGGGCGGCGATGTCAGGGTGTCGGCTTTCGAAGCGGGCGGGACTCGACGGTCCTGCGGCGCCCTGCGTCGAGCGGGCAGCCGAAGACTCCCCAGAGCAGGCCGGGGGGATAGCAGAGAAAGGCGGCGGCAGGACAGCGCGGCTCCGGCATTGGGTGCGGCGGCCGTGAGGGGAGTTGTCTAGGATCAGGGCACGGCATCGCGTGTCGGTCACCGGCCGGGTGAGGCATGGAGGTGCCCGTGAGACTGCCTTGCGGAGGCATTCCACACATGTCAGTCGAGTTGAACCACACCATCGTCCATGCCCGGGACAACCGGGAGTCGGCAGAGTTCCTGGCACACATCCTCGGACTTGAACTCGGGCCCGAATGGGGCCCGTTCATCCCCCTCGCGACCAGCAACGGGGTCACCCTGGACTTCGCCACCATCCCGGCGGAGTCGATCGTCATGCAGCACTACGCGTTCCTCGTCTCCGACGAGGAGTTCGACGCGGCGTTCGCACGCATCCGGCAGGCCGGGATCACGTACTACGCCGATCCGCATCGGAAGCAGCCCGGGGAGATCAACCACCACCACGGTGGACGCGGCCTGTACTTCATGGATCCGGCCGGGCACGGCATGGAGATCATCACGCGGCCCTACGGCAGCCACGAGCGGCCGCCGACGGCTCAGTGAGACACCGGCGGGCCGGAAAAGCCCCGGCCCGCCACCGAACCGACCGCGACTCCGCCAGAGTCGCAGGCCCGCCCTCCACGGGGCTACGGAAGGGACACCGCGTTGAGCAGTGCCGCCGAGGCAGCCGAGGGCACGCTTCTGTGGTCCCATGAGCCGCTCGGGCTGCACGCCTTCGCGGATGCCGGGGGCTCGGTGCGGCTGGGAGCGCCGAGCCAGGACCGGGACGTACTGCTTCCCCTGGTCGAGGTCACGGCGACCGGCCACGGGCGCACCTGGTCGGGGGAGCGTTTCATCGACACCGCGATCGGCGCTCGTCTGGCCTACCGCGACCACGAGACCGTGCGGGACGGTGACTGGCAGTGCACCTCGATCCGGCTCCGGGATCCGGAGACCGGCCTTCTCGCCGAGGTTCGGCTGCGCACGATCCCCGGCACCGGCTTCCTGCGCGCCCAGGTCCGCCTGGCCAACGAGGGCGCTCGCCCGCTGCAGTTGGAGAGCGTGTCGACGCTGGCGCTCGGCGGCATGGCCGACGCCGGCCTGGACGGGCTGTTCCTGCACTGGGCGGACAACGACTGGCTCGCCGAGTGCCGTTGGCATACGGCCGCCTTCCGCGACCACGTCGTCGCGCTCAGCCGGTCCGCTCACGGCCACGAGGGACGCGGCTGCTTCGAGCGGTACGCGCAAGGCAGTTGGTCCACGGGCCGCCATCTGCCGATCGCCGCTCTCACCGACCCGGCCGGCCGCGCCTGGCTGTGGCAGATCGAGTCGAGCGCGGGCTGGCGCTATGAGGTCGGCGAACGGGAAGGCGCCGTGTACGTCGCCCTGTCCGGTCCCGACGACGCCCACCACCAGTGGCGCCACACCCTCGCCCCGGGCGACGACTTCACCACGGTCCCCGCGGCCCTCGTCGGCGTCGAGACCGGCGGCCTGGACGCGGCCTTCGCTCAACTCACCCTCTACCGGCGCCGCATCCGCCGGGGCCACCCGGACCACGCGGCGCTTCCGGTGATCTACAACGACTACATGAACACCCTGATGGGCGACCCCACCACGGAGAAACTCCTGCCGCTGATCAAGGCGGCGGGAGCCGCCGGTGCCGAGGTCTTCGTCATCGACGCCGGCTGGTACGACGACGACGCCCAGGGCTGGTGGGACGCCGTCGGCGCCTGGGAGGCCTCAGGCAGCCGCTTCCCAGGCGGAATCCAGCACATCCTGGACGCCGTCAGGGAGCACGGGATGATCCCGGGGCTGTGGCTGGAACCCGAAGTCGTCGGTGTGCGCAGCCCGTTGGCCCAGACCCTGCCCGCCGAGGCGTTCTTCCGGCGGGGTGGCGTCCGCGTCACCGAGCATGGCCGTCACCACCTGGACCTGCGCCACCCGGCCGCCCGCGCCCACCTCGACCGGGTCGTCGACCGGATCGTGGGGGAGTGGGGCGTGGGCTATCTGAAGCTCGACTACAACATCAACATCGGTCCTGGCACCGAGAACGGCGCCGAGAGCGCCGGTACCGGCCTCCTCGGGCACCATCGCGCGCACCTGCACTGGCTCGGCTCCCTGCTCGACCGGCACCCCGGTCTGGTCCTGGAGAACTGCGCCTCGGGCGGCCTGCGCATGGACTACGCCCAACTCGCCGTCACCCAGCTGCAGTCGACCAGTGACCAGCAGGACCCGCTGCGCTATCCGCCCATAGCCGCCGCGGCCGCCACCGCCGTCACCCCTGAGCAGGCCGCGATCTGGGCCTACCCCCAGCCGCACTTCGGCCCCGACGAGATCGCCTTCACCCTCACGGGGGCGATGCAGGGCCGTATCCACCTCTCCGGCTTCCTCGACCGCATGACTGCGGAGCAGTTCGACCTCGTGCGCGGCGGTGTCGCGGCCTACAAGGCGCTCCGGTCGGAGATCCCCCGCGGCCTCCCCTTCTGGCCGCTCGGCCTTCCCGGTTGGGAGGACCCCTGGATCGCCTACGGCCTCAGAGGCGAGGCTGCCACCTGGCTCACGCTGTGGAGACGGCAGGCACCCGCCGACACGACCCGTACCCTCACCATCGACCACCTGCGCGGCGCCCGCCTGACCCCCACGCCGCTCTACCCCGCCACCGCCGACGCCACCACGGCCTGGGACCCGTCCCAGGGCCGGCTCACCGTCCACCTGCCCCGCCCCGGCACGGCCGTCCTCCTCCGCCTGGACGCCGCTGAGCCGGCGGGATGACTCGCGCCCGCCTGACCCCCACGCCGCTCTACCCCGCCACCGCCGACGCCACCACGGCCTGGGACCCGTCCCAAGGCCGGCTCACCGTCCACCTGCCCCGCCCCGGCACGGCCGTCCTCCTCCGCCTGGACGCCGCTGAGTCGGCGGGATGACTCGCGCCCGCCTGACCGCCGGAACCGGCCCTCCTGCGACCGCCGGCACCTCGATCGGGCGACGAAGATCTCACTTCGGCGGCAGGCTCGCCGCGAAGGCGAGCCCTTCGTCGATCCACTCGCCGAGCACCTCGTCCTCCGCGACGGCGGACCCGTCGACCACGACCCAGCCGCGCATCGGGCGGCCCGTCATGTCGAAGACGCGGGCGCCCGGCCGGGACAGCGCCTCGTCCGTGCCGTAGGGCCCGACCCGCACCATGAGGTCGTCCCCGGTGACGCCGACGGCCATGTTGCCGCGGTACAGGAAGGCGATGCCGCCGAACATCCGCTTCTCGGCGATGCCGGGATCCCCGCCGAGCCGCTCCCGGATCCGCTCGGCCAGCCCTTCGTCGTACGCCATCACGCGTCTCCTTCCCGAGCCACGCGCACTTTCGAGGTTCCCCGGTTTCCCAATCGCCGTACGGGCCGGCGGGCGCGCGACAACGAACGACATCGTGACGCATACGGCGGAAAAAGGGACGAGCCGGCGAAGTTGCGGGACGCTGACGGTGGGCCGCCGCCGCTTCACGCGACCCCCCTCCCGCAGGAAGGAGTCCGTCGTGACCGCCGAGAACCCCGCCGACGCCAACAGCTACCGTATCGACGACCTGACCGCCCTGTTCGTCAACTGGACTCTCAAGCCGTCCCCCCAGCGCAGCCACACCCAGGGACTGATCGACAAGAGCCGGGTGACCATGATGTCGCGCGGAGTGCGCACGGACCTGATCCGGGCCGTCGACCACGACACCGCACCCCGGCGTCTACCCCGACATGACCGAGCACGGCTTCACGAGCGACGAGTGGCCCACCCTGTACGAGAAGGTCATGGCCGCCGACATCCTGGTGCTGGCCGGCCCGATCTGGCTGGGTGACAACAGCTCGGTCACCAAGCAGGTCATCGAGCGGCTCTACAGTTGCTCGGGGCTGCTCAACTCCGAGGGGCAGTAGGCCTATTACGGCCGCGTCGGCGGCTGTCTGATCACCGGCGACGAGGACGGCGTCAAGCACTGCGCCATGAACATCCTCTACAGCCTCCGGCACCTCGGCTACACCATCCCGCCCCAGGCCGACGCCGGCTGGATCGGGTCGGCCGGGCCGGTCCGTCGTATCTCGACCCCGGATCGGGCGGCCCGGAGAACGACTTCACCAACCGCAACACGACCTTCATGACCTGGACCAGCGCTCGGAGTGGGACGCGGGCTGCCGCTTCGACGCGCCCAACCCCGACTACCGCTGACCCCTGGGGCGTCAGGGCAGGGCCAGGACGCAGAACTCGTGGCCCTCCGGGTCGGTCAGGCAGGTCCACGCGACCTCGCCCTGGCCGACGTCGAGGTCGGTGGCGCCGAGGGCCCGCAACCGGGCCGCCTCCGCCGCCTGGTCGTCGCCGGGGGACGGCAGCAGGTCCAGGTGGACGCGGTCCGGCACCGCCTTCGCGGCGGGCGCCCGCAGGAACTCGAGATACGGGCCGACACCGTCGGCGCAGCGCAACACCGCCTGATCGTCGGTCACTTCACACAGCGCCCAGTCCAACGCCTCGCCCCAGAACCGGGCCATGGCACGCGGCTCCGCGCAGTCGACCACGATCGCGGCGATCGGCCCGGTGTCCCGGTAGGTCTCCCGCGGCTCCAGCACACAGAACTCGTTGCCCTCGGGATCGGCGAGAACCGTCCACGGCACCGCGCCCTGGCCCACGTCGGCGCGCCTCGCGCCGAGTGTCTCCAGGCGGGCGACCAACTCCGCCTGGTGGGCCGCGGAGGTGGTGGCCAGATCGAGGTGCGTGCGGTTCTTCGTCGCCGTCTTGGCTGCGGGGACGGGCACGACGTCGATGCCGACGACGGCCGGGTGCGGCCACACCAGGCCGACGCCGGGACCGACGTAGGTGGTCACGCCCGGGCTGTAGGCGGTCCAGCCGAGCGCCTCCGCCCAGAACCGGCCGACGGCCGCGGCGTCGACAGCCTTGATGTTCACCTGGACAGGTCGCAGTGCCATGCCGGCGATGCTATGCACCGCACGGCGGCTCGGTTCCGATATTTTCGCAGGTGCAGCCCGCGCCCGTGCCCGTACCCTGTGCCGCGTACGAGGAATGATCTGCGCCGACGGAGCAGCGGCGCGTGGCGAAGGATACGGAGACGGGCAGTCCAAGGCATGCATCCCCTCAACCAGCCCCGGAACAGACCCGTATGGCCCTTCGTGCTGGCGGGAGCGATATGCGCGCTGGCGGCCGTCGGCACCTGGGTGTCCGTCGTCTACGGCATGTCGGACCCGGCGACGACGTACGTGGCCGGCATCCGGTTCGACGGCTCGAGCGTCTCGGTCAAGGTGCCCCTCTGTCCCTCGGACAGGGTGGAAGCGGTCGAGGTGTACGACAGCGATTCCGAGAAGCTTCTGTGGCGGGCGAGCGGTCCGAAGACCGCCGAGGCGGAGCGCGGCGCGGTCACCTTGTGGAAGGCGGCCGACTTCCGCACGTCGGGCCCGGCCGTACAGCCCGTCTCCCTGCCGGCGAACCTCGACGTGTCCGTCACCTTCGCCGGAACCGAGGACGGCAGCGGGGACGTGTTCGACGTCCGCAAGGCCCGGGCGGCGCACGTCGCTGACGGCCGGTACTGGACCCGCGACGGTCTTCGCACCGCCGCGCAGATCGACGCCCAATTCGGCTGCCGTCACGACACGCCGTAGGAAAGGCGAGAGGGGTCCCACGGGCAGTACACCCGAGGGACCCCTGGTGGGTGGCGGCCGTTACCAGCGATACCAGCGGCCCTTGCGGCCGCCGTGTCCCGCGGGGCGGAGTACGAAGCCCAGCAGCCACAGCACCAGAACGATGACCGCGACCCACCACAGGGCCTTGAGCGCGAAACCGGCGCCGAAAAGTATCAGGGCGAGCAGCAGAACAAGAAGCAAAGGAACCATGATTTATGCACCTCCGCCGCTTCTTGTGCCCCGGGGAAAGCGTCTCACGCCAGGAATCCGGATGGTTTGTTCCGGGCGGTGGCGGGAATTCGGATCGGTTCCGCGCTCACCGGTGACCGCCCACCATCAGGGTGATGAGCGTGCCGGCGGCGCTGCTGGATGCGAAAGGGGGATTTCGGATGCGGCCCGCTCTGGTTTGCCCCCCAGGGCGCACACGCCGTTAATTCCTTTCAAAGGCAAAGAGGCCCCTTCGGAGTTTTCGCGTGTTCACGGCATGGGCTGGTGATTGGCCCAGGCGACTTTGTACGGGTGCCGCGACTGCCAGTGTGCGATGACCTCGTGCAGGCCCGGCGCGTCGAACGCCTTCTCCAGCGCGGCGGTGTCCGCGACGGCGACCTGCACGATGGCGGTCGCGATCAGCGCGGGAATGCTCTCCTCGCCGGGCAGCGCCAGGTGGCGGCGGGCTGTGAACGACTGGACGACGCCGCTGTCCGACAGGACGCGTTCGATGTCCGCGAGGTATTGGTCGAGGTCGCCGTCGGGGAGGGGCTGGTCGAAGGAGACGATCATCGTGTGGTGAATCATGAGGCGATTCTCGGGGCTCCACGCAGGCGGTGTCCAAGACCGGTTCGTCATGCGGCGATAACCTACGGGCATGGCCGAACTGGAAACCCGCGAGCTTGAGTACTTCCTGGCGCTCGCCGACGAGCTGCACTTCGGCCGCGCCGCCGTCCGGCTCTCGATCGCCCAGCCGGCGCTGTCGAAGGCGATCCGGCGGATGGAGAGCCGGCTCGGTGTCCCGCTGTTCGTCCGCTCCAGCCGGAGCGTGACGCTCACCCCGGCCGGCGAGGCACTGCGGGAGCACGGACGGCACGCCCTGAACGCGGTCGGCGCCGCCGTCCGCAGCGCCCGGCGCGCCGGTGACCCCGGGGCCCACCTGCGGCTCGTGCTCAAGCCCGGCGGTGACGCGGGCCTGCTGTCGGGCATCCTGGCCGAGTACGCCCGCCGGCCCGACGCCCGCCGGGTGGACATCCTCTTCAGCGGCCCCGCCGACCGCACCGGTTTCCTGCGCGACGGCCGGGCCGACGTGGGCCTGCTCTACGTGCCCTTCGACGACCTCGACGGCCTGGCGCACGAGACGCTGCACGCCGAGGACCGGGTGGCCATCCTGCCCGCCGGGCACCGGCTGGCCGGGCGCGCTTCGGTGCGCATGGCGGACCTGGCCGGCGAGACGCCGCCGCGCTGGCCGGGGGCGCCCGCGGGCGACGGCAGCGGTGTCGAGGTCGCCGACGTCGTCCAGCTGTTCCACATGATCACGGTGGGCCGGACGGTGGGGGTGCTGCCCCGCTCACTGGTGCAACCGACTCCGCCCGGCCTGGTCTGCGTCCCCGTGGCCGACGCGCCGCCCAGCAGTCTGGTACTGGCCTGGAACGACGAGGACCGCCGGCCCCTCGTCGCCTCGTTCGTGGCCGCAGCCCTCAAGGCGTGCGAGAGGCGGCAGACGCCGGCGCTGTGAGCAACCGCACTTCCAACATCAAGTTCCGCGACTGTACGGGGATTTGAAGGCCCGGCCTCCGCGGTGCTCGCCCGGCCCGCGTCGACTCGCCCGTCCCGTCTGCCACCATGGGCCGCGCCGTCACCCCAGATGTGTGCAGGCCCGCGCAGCGCAGCCGGTACTCCTGCTCCACCGTCCCACCCACTGAGCCCGCCGGCTCGTCACCGAGTACCGCACTGTGTCTTCCTCACCTTCCTCCTCCCTGCCCGCGCCTGCGCGGGAGCCGTCGCGTTCGCCGTGGCGATCCCTCCGGCACCGCAGCATGCGCTGGTGGTCGGTTGCCAACCTCGTGTCCAACACCGGCACCTGGATGCAGCTGACCGTGCAGAACCTGCTCGTCCTCGAGATCACCGGGTCCGCCGCGGCGACCGGGCTGTCGATGTCCGTACAGGCCGCGCCCGCGCTGCTGATCAGCCTCGCCGGTGGCGCGGCCGTCGACCGCTGGCCCCGTAAGCTCACGGCCGCCGTCAGCCAGACGCTGCTCGCGGCGATCGCGTTCACCACGGCCGTCCTGGTGGCCCTCGGCCGGCTGGACATGACGTCGCTGATGGTGCTGGCCGCCCTCACCGGCGTCGTCGCCACCGTCGACGGGCCCGCCTGCGCCCTGCTGGGCAACGACCTCGTGCCCGTCGAGGACGTCCCCTCCGCCATCGGCGTGGGCGCCCTGGTGCACAGCGCGGGCCGGCTCACCGGAGCGGCCCTGGCCGGGGCGGCCGTCGGCTTCTTCGGCACCGCCAGCGCGTACGTGGCCAACGGGATCTCGTTCCTGTTCGTGGCCTCCGTCGTTCCCTTCCTGCGGCCCGTGCGCGCACAGGCGCCCACCGTCGCCGCCGTACGACACGACCGGACCGCCCCACCTCCGGCCGCCCTGACCGTGCGGGAGGGCCTGGCCTACTTCGCCCGGCGTCCTCGGCTCGTCGCGCTCGCCGCGGTCACCGCCCTCAGCGCGGTCTTCGGCCGCAACTACGGCCTGACGCTCGCGGTCCTGGTCACCGGGCCGCTCGCGGGAGGTGCCGGGGCCTTCGGCACGGTCTCCACGGTGCTGGCGGTCGGCGGCATCCTCGGCGCGGTGCTCGGCGGCCGGCTGCGCCGGCCGTCGGTGCGCCTGGTGGGGATGCTCGCCGCCGCCGGGGGACTGCTGCAGGTGGCGGCGGGTCTGTCACCGTCGCTCACGGTGCTGCTCGTCCTGGTGGGTCCGATGGCCGTGGTGGAGTCCGTCTCCGACACCGCGGGCACCGCCGTACTGCAGACCGACCCGCCGGCCCACCTGCGCGGACGGGTGCTGGGCGTGTGGGGCAGCATCGGCACGGTGTGGGGCCTGGGCGGGCCGCCGGTGCTCGGCCTCCTGATGGAGCACGCGGGGGCCCGCGGCGCCCTCGTGACGGGCGGACTGCTCATCGCCTGCGCCCTGGGCGCCGGCCTGTTCCTGCACGAACGCCGGGTCCCGCAACCGGTGATCGTGCGTGCCGAAGAGGGCGACGTCACGGGTCGGGAGGCCCTCGGCACGGCCGCCTGAGGTGCGGCCTCGCCGGGCCGGCGCGTAGGGTGCTCCGGTTGCCGGAGTGAGCAGGGGGACGGTGGACGTGGCACCACGCAACGTGACGCGGGACCAGCTGGCGGAGGCCGCGCGGGCCGCGCTGGGCGGCGGGCGGCGGCTGGAGGGCGTGGAGCGGCTCGCGGGCGGCACCACCAAGGGCGTGTACCGCCTGACGATGGACGACGCCACGACGGCGATCGCCTATCTGTGGGAGGAGTCGGAGAACTACTGGCCGACGGCCGAGGGCGACGACGACCTGACGGACCCGTTCTCGCCCGGTACCGGACTCGACCTGTTCGAGGCCGCCCACACCCGACTGCGGTCGCTGGGCCTGCGTGTCCCGGAGATCCGCCTGGTCGACCGGGAGCGGACCTACTACCTGGCCGATCTCGCGATCGTGGAGGACCTCCCCGGCGAGAACCTGCTGAACCTGATCGACCGTGACCCGCGCGCGGCGGAGCCGACCATGGCGCGGCTGCGCGAGGCCCTCACGGCGATGCGGGGCCATCGGGCGCCCGCCTTCGGCAAGGTGGCCCTGGTCGACGCGGGCGGTACCTCACGGGCGGCGACGTGCGAGGAGGCCGCGTTCGACTTCGCCATGCGCTGCCTCGACGAGGCGGCCGTGCGGGAGGGGAGGATCGCGGACGCCCGTGACCGGCTGGAGGAGCGGCTGCGAGAGCTCCGCGCGGCGGTGCGGCCGCGCGCCGAGTACTCCGTCGTCCACGGCGAGCTGGGTCTGGACCACGTCCTGGTGGACCGGGACGGCAACCCCGTACTGATCGACATCGAGGAACTGCTGTACTTCGACGTCGAGTGGGAGCACGTGTTCCTCCGGCTGCGCCACCGTGCGGACCACTACCGGCCGTTGGCGGCGGAGGGCCTCGACGAGGACCGGCTCGCGCTCTACGCGCTCGCCCACAGACTGTCGCTGACGGCCGGCCCCCTGCGGTTGCTGGAGGGCGACTTCCCCGACCGGGAGTTCATGCGGGGAATCGCCGAACACCACTTGAAGGGGGCGCTGGCGCTGGTCGGTGTGGGCGAGGAGAGAGACTGATCCGCCCTTGAGTCGAAAGAGCGTTCCATTCGAGGGTGTGGCAGGTTAAGGTCGCATACGGTGGATCTTGTGATGGAGGTGCCGGCATGGACAACAGCCCGACCCCGCGCCGGGGCCGGCCCCCGGGACCGCAGTCGACCCCCGGGGAGCTGACGGGCCGCCAGGCGGCCATCGTCCGCTACATCACGGAGACCGTCGAGCGGCAGGGCTACCCGCCGTCGATGCGGGAGATCGGCGAGGCCGTCGAGCTGGCCAGTACGTCCTCGGTCGCCTACCAGCTGTCAGTGCTGGAGCGTAAGGGCATCCTCTACCGCGACCCGCACACACCCCGTGCCTACCGGGTCCGCGGTACCTGGGCGCCCGATCTCGACGGCCGGAGCGATACGGGGGTCCAGGTGCCCCTCGTCGGCCGGATCGCCGCCGGTGCGCCCCTGCTGGCCGAGGAGATGGCCGAGGACGTCTACACGCTGCCGCGCCAGGTCGTGGGCGACGGCGACCTGTTCGCGTTGACCGTCTCCGGCGACTCCATGACCGACGCGGCGATCTGCGACGGCGACATCGTCACCGTCAAACGGCAGGACAGCGCCGACCACGGCGACATCGTCGCCGCGCTGCTGGAGGACGAGGCCACCGTCAAGGTGCTGCGCCGGCAGGACGGACGGGTGTGGCTCATGCCCCGCAACCCCGCCTACCAGCCGATCCCCGGCGACCAGGCCCGCATCCTCGGCAAGGTGGTGGGTGTGCTGCGCGTGCTGTGAGCACGGGCGGCACGCCGCCCGGCGCGCAAGGCGTGCGGGCGCGGTGATGGGCGTTCCGCGGGGACGTTCGCAGCGCGATCGGCGCTCACCTGGACCGCCGGCGGCGCGCGGCCCGGTTGGCGGCCAGCAGGGACAGCCATACGGCGACGAGGCAGGCTGCCACCACGATGCGGCCCGTGCTGTCGCCGTCGACCACCCGCCACACCAGCAGGCCGGTGCTCAGACAGAGCATCGGCCAGTACAGCCGAGGCCCCCACCGGTTGCCGGGCCTGGTCCACGACGGCGGAACACGGGGATCGGAACGTTCTGCCATACGGCCTCCTCTCCCTTACCCGCTTTGCCCGCAACCGCCGTACGGAACATCGCCCTTCGGGCGGCGACGCGGCGCGCTGCCGGCGGTTGGGGGAGGCGATCAGAGGTCGGGCGTGGCGGCGGTGTCGCTGAGGCCGAGGCGGAGGTGCTCGACGTGGTAGAGGGCCTGGTCGAGTAGTTCGGCGACGTGGTTGTCGTGCAGCGCGTACATCACACAGCGGCCCTTGCGGGTGCCGACGACCAGGCCGAGGTTGCGCAGCAGGCGCAGTTGGTGGGAGCAGGCCGACTGTTCCATGCCGACCTCGTTCGCCAACTCGGTCGCGGCCATGGGGCCTTCGCGCAGGCGGGCGAGGATGAGCAGCCGGGAGGGCGTGGCGAGGGCCTGGAGCGTGGTGGCGACCCTGGCGGCGTTGGCCGCGTCCAGGCGCGTACGCGGGACGCTGTTGTCGGATGGTGCGGCTCCGTGACCCATGGGTTCAGGGTACGCGCCCCATGAACACATGAATCAATGTTCATTCGTTCCTGTTACGGTAGGGGAGTGGAGCTGTCCGGTCCACTTCGCGCCGTCCAAGGGAATCCGTTTCCGATGTCCACGACCCTGACCCGCCCGGCCGCGGCCGGCACCGCACCCGAGGCGGTGGCGGCCCGGCACCGCACCCGGATCTTCGCGCTGCCCGAGGCGCGCTGGGCGGCCGCCGCCCTGCTGCTGTTCCTCGTGGCGCTGCCGATGTATCTGCTGGGGGCGCCGGCCTGGGCCTGGGGCCCGCTGTTCGCCTCCGCCTACGTCACGGGCGGCTGGGAGCCGGCGTGGGCCGGACTGCGGGCGCTGCGCGAAAAGACCCTGGACGTCGACCTGTTGATGGTGGTCGCCGCCCTGGGCGCGGCGGCGATCGGGCAGGTGCTGGACGGCGCGCTGCTGATCGTCATCTTCGCGACCTCCGGCGCCCTGGAGGCGATCGCCACCGCCCGCACCGCCGACTCCGTGCGCGGTCTGCTCGCCCTCGCCCCCGCCACGGCGACACGGCTCGCCGACGACGGCACCGAGGAGACGGTGCCGACCGACCGGCTCGCGGTGGGCGAGGTCGTCGTGGTGCGGCCCGGCGAGCGGATCGGCGCCGACGGCCGGGTCCTTGACGGAGCCAGCGAGGTCGACCAGGCCACCATCACCGGCGAACCGCTGCCCGTGGCCAAACACCAGGGCGACGACGTGTTCGCCGGCACGCTGAACGGCACCGGCGCCCTGCGCGTGAAGGTCGAGCGTGACCCGTCCGACTCGGTGATCGCACGGATCGTGGCCATGGTCGAGGAAGCCTCCGAGACCAAGGCGCCAACGCAGTTGTTCATCGAGAAGGTCGAGCAGCGCTACAGCCTCGGCATGGTCGCCGCCACCCTCGCCCTGTTCGTCGTGCCGCTGCTGTGCGGCGCCGATCTGCCGTCCACCCTGCTGCGCGCCATGACCTTCATGATCGTCGCGTCGCCGTGCGCGGTCGTGCTGGCCACCATGCCGCCGCTGCTGTCCGCCATCGCCAACGCCGGCCGGCACGGCGTCCTGGTGAAGTCCGCGGTGGTCATGGAACGCCTCGGCCAGGTGGACGCGGTCGCGCTGGACAAGACCGGCACGCTCACCGAAGGCACCCCGCGCGTCGGCGACATCCGTCCGCTGGACGACAGCGGTGTGGACGAGGGCGGACTGCTGCGCCTCGCGGCGGCCGCCGAGCACCCCAGCGAGCACCCGCTGGCCCGCGCGATCGTGGCCGCCGCCCGCGCCCGCGGCCTGGACATCCCGCCGGCCGACCACTTCCTGGCCACCCCCGGTGCCGGCGTGAGCGCGCGGGTGGAGGGCCGCACCGTCGCGGTCGGCAGCCCCGCCCGCCTCCTCGACCAGCACCCCGAACACCAGGCGCTCACGCGGGAGATGGAGGAGGCGGGGCACACCGTCGTGCTGGTCGCCCTCGACGGCACCCCGGCGGGCGTGCTGGGCATCACCGACCGGCTGCGCGAGGAGGCCGCCGCCACCGTCACCGCCCTGGCCGCGCTCACCGGCACCTCCCCGGTCCTGATCACCGGCGACAACCCCCGCGCCGCGGGCCGGCTCGCCGCCGAGGCCGGCATCACCGACGTCCGCGCCGGTCTGCTGCCTCAGGACAAGGTCACCGCCGTAAAGGATCTGGAACAGGCGGGGCGCAAGGTGCTCGTGGTCGGCGACGGCGTCAACGACGCCCCCGCCCTGGCCGCCGCCCACACCGGAATCGCCATGGGCCGGGCAGGCTCCGACCTGGCCCTGGAGAGCGCCGACGCGGTCGTCGTACGCGACGAGCTGGCCACCATCCCCGCCGTCGTACGACTGTCGCGCCTGGCGCGGCGGCTGGTGGTGCAGAACCTGGTCGTCGCGGGGGTGTTCATCACCGGCCTGGTCGTCTGGGACCTGGTCGCCACCCTGCCGCTGCCGCTCGGCGTCGCAGGCCACGAGGGCTCCACCGTCCTCGTCGGCCTCAACGGTCTGCGCCTTCTCACCGACCGCGCCTGGCACCGCGCCCGCACCGGGGCCGGGCACTGACCTCAGCTCGGCGTCGGGCTGTGCGGTGCCTGCGATCGCGCGAAGCTGTGGCTGCGCTCCACCTTCGCCACATGCAGGGTGTAGTTCTCGTACCACTCGGCTCGCCCGCGTTTCTGCGCCGCGCGGTGCTCGGCGTTGGACCGCCACTCGGTGAGGGCGTCCGCGTCGCGGAAGTAGCCGACGGTGATGGACAAGCCGCCGGGGGTGTGCGCGTGGTCCATCCCCAGGAACCCCGGGACGTCCCTCACCAGCTCTTCCATGCGCGCCGCGGTCTCGCCGTAACCACTCGGATCCTCGGTGCGCACCGAGGTGAAGACGGCCACGTAGTAAGGGGGTTGGAATGCCCCGACGGGCGTGACAGGACCTTCCGCGTGATGGCTCATGGCGCCACGGTAAGGCAGGAGGCGGCCCATGATCGAGCGTCTGTGCGGAACGGGAGATCCCGGGCGCGCGGCGGGCCGGGCTTCAGTAGGCCCGGTGGACCTGCCAGAACGCCCACGCGCCACACGGGCTTCCGTAGGCGCTGTTCATGTAGGTGAGGCCCCACTTGATCTGGGTGGCCGGGTTGGTGCGCCAGTCCGCGCCGACCGAGGCCATCTTGGAGCCGGGCAGGGCCTGGACGAGGCCGTAGGCGCCGGAGGAGGGGTTGACGGCCAGGTAGTTCCAACTCGACTCGTGGTTCACGATGTTGCTGAAGCACTGCAGCTGGTCGGCCGGCACGATCTGCGCGGCCAGCGCCTGGATCTGGGCGACGGTGTAGGAGCTCTGGAGCGTGAAGCCGGAGTCGTCCTGGGCGGCGGCGGTCTTGGCCTTCCGCGCGGCTTCCTTCTTCCGGACCGCCGTCCTGGCCGCGGCCTTACGGGCGGACTCCTCCGCGCTCTTCCTGGCACTGGCGTCGGCCTGGACGCCTTGGGCGTCGGCCTGCCGGGTCAGGGACGCGGTCTGCAGTCGAGCCTGGTGACCCGCGGGAATGTCCGCGAGCAGCGTGGGGCCGGCCGAGGTCGCCTCGGGGTCGGCGGACTGCGCGCTGCTGCCGGAGGCGATGCCGACAACGCTTCCGACGGCGGTGACCGCGGTGGCCGAGGCCACGGCCAGTCCCCGCACCGACATCGAGCTCACGCCTCTTCCCTCCGGTCGGTCCGCGGGAGCGTGCCGTGACGCGTGTGACGGCAACTCACCGCCGAGGCACGGCAGTTCGAACACTCTGCCGTGTCGCGGCGGCGGATGCAATGCTGGGACGGTCACGGATGTGACGCCGGTGACGGGTGGTGGCGGTCACCGCAGGCCGGCGCCGTCATCTCGATGCGCCGGCTTCGGGCGGGTCCGCCCGGAAGAGCGTCAGGGTGAACAGCCCGTGCAGCAGCCGGTCGGCGAGAGGCAGCAACAGCCGGTGCCGCAGCGGGAGTCGGGCACGCAGTGCACGCGGGGGGCCGGGTGACGGAGGCCACCTCCACGGTGCGCAGGCCGAGCCGCTCCAGCGACCTCGGGTCGTCGCAGGACCATGCCCAACGCGCCCGCATGTTCGTCCGCTCCGCCTGCTGGTGCTGCCTTTCGAGCAGGCGGCGGGGATAGGTGTCGAGGGCGACCAGCGAGCCGGGGAAGTGCCGCGCGATACGGGTCAGCGTCCGCTCGGCGTCCTCCCGCGGCAGGTAGACGAGCACGCCCTCGGCGATGAAGAAATAGGGCGGCGGGCTCTTCTCGACCGTGCGCAGCCACCCCCCGTCCAGTACCGAGGCCGCGATCATCCGCCGGCGTGGCGTGTCGGTGAAGAACGTCCGGCGCAGCTCGATCGTGTCCGGGAGGTCGAGGTCGATCCAGCGCACGGTGCCGTTGTCGACGCGCTCGAACCGGGTGTTGAGGCCCGTACCGAGCTCGACGACCGTTCCCGCCGGGTGCTCGGCGAGAAACGCGCGCACCCACGTGTCGGCGATCGCGGTGCGCAGGACCATGATCGCCGAACCGGGTCCGGGCCCGTACGTGTCCCTCGGGTAGTCGAGGGACGCGATCATCTCGACGGCCTTGGGATCGCGCAGCAACGGCCGCTTCTTGACCGCTTCCCGGGCGCGCGCGGCCAGAGGGATGAACAGTGTCTCCTGAACGGCGCCGAGCCGGGCTCGATGCCGATCGCCGTCGGGTGCGCTGATGCCGGGCATGGCTCCCATTACACCGCGGCGACCGTCTGCGCGGGTCCGCGAGGTGCGCCGGCGACGCCGGGGGGTGCCGGCCAGCCTCGAAGGGCGCGGACGGCGGTCTACCAGGGGACGGTTCGGCCGAAGCGGTCCAGATACGCCAGGCCCGGCGTGCCCAGCCGGGAGAGGAGGACGTCCACGAGCAAGGGGACGGTCTCCTCGATGGTGAACGGGGCGTCCGGACCGCCCAGGGCGGTGCGGATCCAGCCCGGCGCGAGCAGCACGAAGGCGCGCCGCGTCTCGGCCTGGCGGGCCGCGAAGCTGCGCACGAACATGTTCAGGGCCGCCTTGCTCCCTCGGTAGACCTCGCGACCTCCGGTCGTGTTGTTCGCGATGCTGCCCTGCCCGGAGGACATCGCCCCGATGAGTCCCGTCGGGGAGACCAGGTCCTCCAGGGCTTCGATCACCCGCATGGGGCTGAG
Source organism: Streptomyces sp. 7R007 (assembly GCF_054850255.1). Classification (NCBI taxonomy): domain Bacteria; kingdom Bacillati; phylum Actinomycetota; class Actinomycetes; order Kitasatosporales; family Streptomycetaceae; genus Streptomyces; species Streptomyces sp. 7R007. The sequence goes on from NZ_JBTWMV010000007.1 coordinate 145,073, forward strand.
CGCGTTGGTGACCATCACCTCGGTGAAGTCGGCGGTCGCCACCGCGCCGATGGGGGTCTGCTCGTTGCTGGTGGTGCCCGCGTTGACGAAGAGCAGGTCGAGTCGGCGCCGCGCCAGGCGCTCGTGCAGCGGGGGCAGTTGGGCGTAGTCGTTGATGTCGAGCTGCTCGATCGTCACCCGTCCGCCGGCGCGGTCCGCCAGATCGTGCAGCGGCGTGCGCGCGGCGGTGTCGCGAACGGTGCCGACGACGTGCCAGCCCCTGTCGAGGAATTCCGCCGCCATCGCGTGGCCGAGACCGCGCGAGGCCCCGACGATCACAGCCGTCGGCGATTGGTGTGCTCCAGTCGATGACATCCGGAGTCGTCTCCGTTCTTCGAGCGTCGTCGTGCGGCCGGGCATCGCCGAGCCCGCGGGGCGGGCCGTCAACCCGTGCGCTTGGAGTGTTCCGTCCGTGCCGCGTCACAGGCGAGCCGGAAGAGCTTGTTTGTACGATTGCCGCCATGGCAGCGGCCCTCATGGCGGAATCCCCTGTTCTGCACCCCGACGACGTGCGCATCATCCGGGCCTTGCAGATCGCTCCCCGGGCGTCGTTCGCCGCGATCTCCGGCGCCCTCGGCCTGACCGAGAGCGCCGTCAGCCGCCGGTACCGGCGGCTGTGCGCCGACGGGGTCATCCGCGTCACGGGCGTGGTGAACCCGGGCGCGCTCGGGCAGAGCAGATGGCTGGTACGACTGCGCTGCCGTCCCGGGAGCGTCGCGGCGCTCGCCGACGCGCTCGCCGAGCGGGACGACGTCAACTGGGTGGCCCTGGGCGCGGCGGGCTGCGAGATCACCTGCGCGACGCAGTCCCGGACACGGGAACAGCGCGAGGACCTGCTGGGGCAACGGCTTCCCCGCACGGCGGCGGTGATCGACATCAACGCCTTCGCCATGCTGCGGCAGTTCCTCGGCGGCCGGGGTCACTACTGGGCCGCTCTGCGGGGCACGTTGTCGCCGGCGGAGGAAGCGGCGCTGGGCGGCGACGGGGCGCCCTTCACCGAAGCGCCGGTCGTCGCACGCGAGCCCCTGCACCTCACTCCGCAGGACGAGCGGATGCTCGCCGCGCTCGCCGCGGACGGCCGCGCCAGTCTGGTCGATCTCGCCGCAGCCGCCGATCTGACTCCGGGGCGCGTCTCGCGGCGCCTTGACGCTCTGCTCCAGCGGCGCGCCGTCCATGTCGACGTCGAGATCGCCCCGGCGGCCCTGGGCTATCACGCTCGCGCGAACCTCTGGCTCCGCGTGCACCCCTCGGCGGTGAAAGGCGCGGGGCGCATTCTCGCGCGGGAACCCGAGATCGCCTTCGCCGCGGCCATCTCCGGGCCCTGGAACATCCACGCCGTCGCGCACTGCCGGGACCTGGACGAGCTGTTCGAGTTCACCTCGGATCGCATCGGGTCCCTGAGCGGACTGCAGAGCATGGAGGTCTCACCGGTGCTCAGGCACGTCAAGCAGGCCGGCACCCGGCTCGTCCACGATCGCCTCGCCGAGCCGTCGCGGGCAGCCGCGTCAGCCCGTCCCCGCGGCAAGCGTGAGCTTCAGGGGTAGTTGGCCGGGGGTGGTGGCGAGACCGCTGGTGGCTTGTGCACAAAGGCGGTTTGGCCGTCTTGCTCAGCCGGCTTGGACGACTTCGCTGGTACGGGGGCATGAGTCGGCTGCCGGCCTGGTCGAAGGCATGGGCCGATCGTCCGCGGCGCGGGCAGCCATCCCGGTTCAATGAAGGACGGTGAGCAGGCCCTCGACGCCGCGGCGGAAAGCGGCGCCGACGCTGTCGACGCCGTCGAGGTGGGCGCCGCTCATGGCGCCGTCGCGCATCATGACGAAGTGCCGGGCGGCGTGTTCTGGTTTGCCGCGACGCGGTGAGTCGCCGAAGACCTGCGCGAAGAGCTCGGTGAGCGTGGCCGTGTACCAGGCTCGGTGATCGAGGATCACCTGGCGCACCCGGTCTTCGGGGTCGGGGTACTCGGCGGCGGCCTTGAGGAACGCGCAGCCGCGGAACTCCGGCGAGCCCAGGCTGTCGGCGACGGCGGTCCCGATCGCGCGCAGTGCGTCGGCCGGAGACGGTGCGGCCTTGATGGCGGCCTGTACGCCGGCGCGTGTGTCGGCGTCGACGCCGCGCAGGTAGGCGACCACGAGGTCTTCTTTCGAGGGGAAGTGCCGGTAGAACGTCGCCCGCGTGGCCGGGGCCTCGGCGAGGATCCGCTCGACCCCGACCGCCCTGATGCCTTCCCGGTAGAACAGCCCGCTGGCCGTGGACAGCAGCCGCTCTCGGGCCTCGGAGCGGACCGGCTCTCCCGACGAGCTGCCGTTCGGGTTGTCGGGCGCGGTTCGTGTCCGGGTGGCCATGACCTCACCGTAGCAGAAAGAACGATCGGTCTTGCAAACGCCGAGGAGCCGTGACAGTCTCCGTCCCAGGAGAGAGAACGGTCTTTCTACCTAGGTTCGGACAGACGCCGGATCCCACGGCTTTCTTCGGAAGGAACAGACAGTCATGGCCACCACCACCGCCCCTGCCCCCGCCGCAGCCACCGTCGCATCAGCGCTTCGTCGGCTCTACCTCGTTCGTTTCGGATTCGCTCTGATCTGGGCCGTCCTGCTCTTCTTGACGGCGTCGAGCATCGGGCCGCTGAGCGGGACGCTGCTCGTGATCTACCCGCTGTTCGACGTGGGTGCCGCAGTCGTCGATGCCTGCTCCTCCCGAGCGAGCCGGTCCGCTCTTGGTCTCTACGTCAACATCGGGATCAGTGTGGTGGCCGCCGTAGGACTGGTCTTCGCGGTCACCTCCGGTATTGCGGGGGTCCTGCGCGTGTGGGGGGCCTGGGCCGTCGCGGCGGGCCTCGTTCAGCTCGTCGTCGCTCTGCGGCGACGCGACCTCGGAGGCCAGTGGGCGATGATCGCCAGCGGCGGTATCTCCGTGCTCGCCGGGATCTCCTTCTTCCGGCAGGCCGCGGCCTCTGACTCCTCGCTGAGCAGCCTGGCCGGCTACGCCCTGCTCGGCGGCATCTTCTTCCTCGTCTCGGCGCTGCGCCTCGGACGCAGCGCCGGCCGGAGCGCCGGTGGGAGCAACTGACATGACCGGGCTTCCGCTCGATGACCGGGCTTCTGCTCGATGGCCGGGTGAGCAGCAAACTGGCCAGCCGCCGCGCTCGCCGGCCATGTGAAGCGCTCGGTCACGGCAAGCACTGAGCGGGCATGGTGTTTAATCGAACGCATGAGCGAGATGATCGTCGTATGACGGGCCGGAGTGCGGGGCCGTACATCCCGGATGATCCTGAAGGCATGTCCGGCCCGATTCGAGTGATCGTCCATCCGCCGTCCCCTACGGGCGGCCGACGCGTGCGTGTCGACGGCGAGATCCTGGGACTGGCGCACAACCTCGTCGACGTCGCCGAGTTCCTGCGCCGGGCCGGGCTGGAGATCGACCCGGCGGAGGTCGCGTCGTCACCGTGGATCGACTGGCGTGGCGTGGGACCGGAGCGGTGGGGGCCGGCCGGCGGTGACTGAGGGGCGGCGGAGGCGATCCGTGCGTGTCACTGCGAGCCTGCGGCCACCAGGGTCGCGGTGATGGGCTGGAGCTCGGTGATCAGCTCGTCGAGTTCGGCCGGGGACAGGGCGTCGTAGGGCGGGGTGGCGAGCTCGTCGGTGAGGGTTTCGATGCGTTGCTTGGTCGCGCGGCCGGCGTCGGTGAAGTGGCCGTCCGCATCGATCAGTCCGCGTGCGCGCAGGCCGTCCATGACCGCGGCCAGGCGCTCTTTCGGCAGGTGATGGATGCGTCCGAACGACTCCGGGGGATGGATGCCCTGTTCCAGAGCGGACAGCACGTGGGCCTCGGTGCCGCCGATGCGCGCGCCGACGAGCGCGGCGATGTGCCCGTCGCCGCGGTGCTCGCGCAGCATGGTCGCCGAATGCCACAGCCGGGCGACGGGGTCACCGGGCACTTCGAGGGTGCGCATGCCGGCGTACATCACCCGGCCTTCGGTGGGGGCGCTCGTTGCGGCCTTGGTGGTCAGGTCGGCGGCGCGCGCCAGGCCGGGGGAGCCGGCCAGTTCGGCGCCGAGGATGCGTCGCAGGGAGGCCGCGCTGCCCCTTTCCCGCGCGGCGACGGAGGCCTCGGGCGGGATCGTCTCCCAGGCGCTGGGGATGTGCCGCGCGGCTTCCCCCTCGGCGAAGTTGTAGAAGGCGGCGTGCACGACCTCGGCCGGCACCCGTCCCAGCGGCGCGGCACGGCTGGCGAAGTAGCCGTCCCAGTAGGTGCGGTGGCCGAGCGCGGCCAGTTCCTCGTTGCACTCCTCGGCCATGAACGTGACCAGGCAGATCGGCTCCAGGAGCTCGAACATGCGGCGGGCGACGTGGGTCATCGGTTGCAGACGGGTCGTGGCCATCGGGTTCCCCTCTTGTCAGGTGTGCCGACTTGGACCCTTCGGCACACCGAAACTCATCGGTGACCAAGCCAAGCAGTGCGGACGGGCGGGCGTCCGCGTGGCTGTGTGTGCGGGAGCGGGTCCGGTCCCACGTCATCCGCAGCCCGTTGCAGGTGCCCCGCCATCCGGACGAGACTCCCCGGCACGCGCGTGCGACCCGCTCAGGGAGCGGTGACCAGCGGTGGTTCGCCCCAGTCGGCGGTCAGGGTCTGGTGCAGCGCGGCGACGGCGGGGGCGCCGATGCGGTCGGCGAGGACCGACTCGATGACGACGATGGTGGCCTGCGCCCGCTCGTGGACCCGCAGGCCCTCGCTCGTGGTGCGGATCAGGATCCTGCGCGCCGAGTCGGGGTCGGGGGTCTGTTCGAGCAGGCCCATCCCGATCAGGGCGTGGACCACCTGGTGGGCCGTCTGCCGGGTGACGCCGATACGGCGGGCGAGCTCCGACACGGTCGTCCCCTCGGGATCGAGCCGCGCGAACACCGCCGCCTGGGTCGAGGTCACCGGCTGCTCTCCCGCCGCTTCCATGCTGGCGAACAGGGCGTCCTCGAACCAGCGCCGGGATTCCGCGAACAGCTGGGGCAGATTGACCGTGCGGTGGCTCATGGCTCCTTCAAAGGGATCGGCGACAAGCCGGATTATCCCCCGACGCCCTCCTGGATTCCCTCGGCGGTGCCGTCAGCCGGCGCACCGCACGGCGAAGTCGAGGCTGGCCGTGAAGCACCGCTCCACCTCTTCCTCCGTGATCCCCACCCACAGGTGATCGCCGCCCGGCACGGAGAGGAGTTCGGCGCTCGCTCCCGCGCCGCGCAGGGCGGAGACGAGCCGGCTTCCCTGGACGTGCGGGACGATCGCGTCGCGGGTGCCGTGCAGGACGAGGAACGGCGGGGCGTCCGGTGTGACGTGGCCGACCGGACTGGCGTCCCGGGCGCGGTCGGGAAGGGCGGTGAGCGCTCCGCCGAGGAGCAGGGCTTCGAAGGTGCCGGGGTCGCTCGGGTCGTAGCCGCCCGGCGGCTGGTCCTCGGCGAGGTGGGGGAGGTCGGTCGGCGCGTACCAGGTGACGCATCCTTGCACCGGGACGTCGTCGGCGGTGAGGGCGAGCAGGGCCGCGAGATGCCCGCCGGCCGACTCGCCCCACAGGACGGTGCGGGCCGGGTCGAGGGAGAGTTCGGCGGACCGGGTGCGCAGCCAGGTCAACGCGGTCTTGAGGTCGTGCAGTTGGCCCGGGTGCGTGACCTCGCCGCTGAGCCGGTAGTCGGGGCAGGCGACGGCGAACCCCGCTTGGACCAGCCGGGCGAAGGGGCCGGGCTGCCAGCGGCGGAAGCGGGGGCCGAGGTCGTCGCGCAGTCCGGTGCGCCAGGCGCCCCCGTGTACGAAGACGACGACCGGCACGGGGCCCGTCGTCTGCGCGGGCAGCCACAGGTCCAGCTCCAGGGGGCGGCTGCCCTCGGGCACGGCGTAGACGGCTCCGCGCAGCAGCCGTACCCCCTCGGTCGCGGGCGCGACGGGAGGCAGGGGCAGCGCGACCGGGTCCGGCGGGGCGAGCAGCTCCACCGGGAAGGAGTCGGGCAGCGGCATCGGTACCTCCGGGAAGGTCAGCGGGCGAGGTAGGGGAAGAGGGCGTGCGCGTTGGTCGTGGTCAGCGACCGCCACGTGGTGCCCTCCGCCGGGGCGGGGGCGTCGGTGAACGCCGCGGCGTGCGCCTCGGCGGCGGGGGCCGGGGTCCAGCAGAAGTCGCTGCCGTACAGCAGGCGTTCGGGGTCGGCGAGGCCGAGCAGCGCGGGGACCTGGCGGGGGAAGGCCGGGCCCGCCAGGTCGTAGTAGAGGCGCCGCAGCTGGGCGACGGCGTCCGGCGCGTCCTGCTCGTCGGGGGTGAACAGCTTGAGGAAGCCGTTGATCCGGTCGGCCAGCACGGGCAGCGCGCCGCCGCAGTGCGGCACGATGACCTTCAACTCCGGGTGGCGTTCCAGGGTCTTGGCGAACAGCAGGTCCGTCACCGTGCGGGCGGTGTCGAAGATGAACTCGACCATGGGGCGGGGGCGGCCCAGGGCGGTCTGCTCCCAGCACGCCGGTGAGGTCGGGTGCAGCAGGACGACGGCCTCGCGGCGCGCCAGTTCGGCGAAGACCGGCTCCAGGCGCTCGTCGCCGAGGTACACGCCGTGGGTGTTGGTCTCCAACACGACGCCGTCGGCGCCGAGTTCGTCGAAGGCGTACGCGATCTCCGCGAGGGCACCGGCCACGTCCGGCACCGGCAGGGAGGCGAAGAGCCCGAAGCGGCCGGGGTGGGCGCACACGACGGCGGCACCGTCCTCGTTGACCTCCCGGGCCAGGCGGCGGGCGGCCTCGGCGTCGCCGAAGAAGACACCCGGCGAGGACACGGACAGCATTGCCGTGTCGATGCCGCTGCGGTCCATCAGCTCCAGGTGGGCCTCGGCGGACCAGGCCGGCCAGGCGGGCACGCCGTCGGGCTTGTGGTGGCCCGCGGCCCGGGCCTGGCGGATATAGGAGTCGGTGACGAAGTGGGCGTGGACGTCGACGAGTCCGGCGTCCTCAGTCGGTGCGGTCATGGCAGAGGTCCTCGTGCGGTGAGACGGGGCGGGGGGCCGCGGCGGAGGGCGCGGGAGACGACGGTTTGGCGCGGCCGACCCTGCGGGAGCGGACCGCCGAGGCGGCGCGCTCCCCGAGGACGATGCCGAGCAGTCCGGTCAGTCCCAGCAGGGGCGGGGCGGGGGAGCGGATGTCCAGGGCCCAGTAGACGGCGCCCATCAGCAGTCCCGCGGCGAAGGAGAGCGCGGCGGGGCGCAGGAAGGCGGTGAAGGGCCTGGCGGGGGAGCGGTTCACAGGGCCGCCAGGAGCGTCTGGCCCAGCACCATGCCGAGCAGCCCGAACAGGGCGACGGGCGGTGGTGCGGGCGACTTCACCCGCACCACGACGTACAGCACTCCCACCAGGGCGCCGGCCAGCAGTGCCTTGAGGTAGGGCATGGGCGGTTCAGCCTTCGGTGTGCCACTGGTGGCCGGGCAGGAAACGTACGTCGTACTCGGCGGGCACGGTGCCGAACTTCTCCGGTGCGGGCACGAACGGCCGTGCGGGAAGGGTGAGTTCGTCGGTCGGCGTGCCCAGGTTCTCGAAGAACCGCTCGAAGGTGCCGCCCGGTCCGGCGGCCACGCCGACGATCTGGGTGTGGTGGCGTTCCAAGCGGTAGGCGTGGGGGCAGTTCTTCGGTACGAAACCGAAGTCGCCGGGGCTGAGCAGCTTCTCGTACTGCTCGCCTTCGAGGTCTTCGACGAACAGCCGCACCGCGCCCTGGGTGACGTAGAAGACCTCGTAGGTGTCCGGGTGGGAGTGCGCCGGGATGATGTCGCCCTTGGGGCCCTCGCAGGTGAAGAAGTTGAAGGTGTTCTCCGTCTGCTCGCCGCCGGCGTAGATCGTGAAGAGGTCGCCGAAGAGGTGGGCGCGGTCTCCGTGGCCCTTCTCGATGAAGTACGGCTTGCCCGGCTCCGGTGGGATGTGCGAGCGGGTGCGGTACTGGGTGGCGTACTCCATGGTCATGCGGAACCTCCGGCGTCGTCGGCAGGTGTGTCAGGCTACCTGACATAGGGGGGTTGCGGGAGGCCCTGTCGGGGCGCGTCGATGGCCGGGTGCTGGACGTCGGTGGTCCGCTGAGCCACGGCTTGTGTCCCTTCGTCGGCCGGATGATGGCAGCTGAGGCCAGCGCTTCGCGTGCGCGGCGGGCGAGTGCGGCAGCTCCGGGCACTATGCGGCGCTGGTAGATGGAGAGGGTGGAGCGAAGCGAAGTAACCGCTTTACGGGTGCGATCGGAGGTCATGCCCTCCAGTAGGGTCAGGGCCTGTGACCAGGCGGCGACGGCCTCGTCGGCGCGGGCCTGGGCGGCGAGACTGTGGCCGAGGTCGGCGTAGGCGAGGGCGTGGACGCGCTTGTACTTCTCGGGGTCCCAGCGCACCAGGGCGTCGCGGTGTTGTGCTCGGTGCCGACGTGGTCGGCGAGGTCGGTCAGGGTACGGGCGGTGCGGCTGGCGACGGTGCCGGCGGCCGGGCCGCTGACGCGGGAGTAGCTGGGCTGGGGGGCCGTCGTCGCGCAGGGCGTGGGCTGCTGCTGGCTTCGCGCCGACCGCAGCGTAGGCGCGGGCGTGGGTGATGTGCAGTAGCGCCTCGGTCTGGCCGTCGACGTGGCCCAGGCCGCGGGTGAGGGCCCCTTTGACGAGGTCGACGCAGTGGTGGGGCTGTTTGAGGCTGAGCGCCTGGTGCGCGAGGGCGCGCATCATCCAGGCGGCGTGGCCGCGTGGGTCGGCTTCGCAGACGAGTTGGTAGCCGACCTGGTGGTAACGCTGGGCGGCTCCTTCTTGGCCGAGGTCGTGGTGCTTCCATCCGGCGAGGTAAGCGAGTTCGGCAACGGAGCCGAAGGCGGCCCGCCGTAAGGCTTCGTTCGGGAAGCGTCCGCGGAGCATGGGGGCGGCGGTGTCGGCGAGGTAGGCGGTGACGGTGGACAGGCCGCGGGCTCCGCCGAGACGTTCGTCAGCAGCACTGAAGGCTGCGGTTACCTGCTCCTCGACATCGACGGCGTCCTCATGCCTTTCCCCGACGCGGAGGGCTCGACCCCAGCCACGCACGCCCGCCACGACGTCGTCCCCACCGGCCGCAGCGCCGACGACCCGGTCACCGTCTGGCTCAACCCCGCCCATGGCCCCATGCTCATGGAAGTCATCCGTACCGGCATGGTCACGCCAGTCTGGTGCACCAACTGGCGCCAGGACGCCGCCACTCTGATCGGACCGCTCCTCGATCTCCCACCGCTGCCGCACGTCGATCTCCCACGCCCCAAGATCACAACAAGCCACCCCAATGGCTACCTGTGGAAGCGCGACTACGTCGACGCCTGGCTGGCTGACGCCCCCGCGGTGTGGATCGACGACGATTTCACTGACCTCGACCACTCCTGGGCCGCGGAGCGCACCGCCCGTGGCGCGGCGACCCTGCTGGTTCAGCCTGATCCTCGTGCCGGGCTGCAGGCTGAACACCTGGACGAAGCCCGAGCGTGGGCCGGGCGGCTGCTCGCTGTGCGGCCTGGTACACCCGCTGCTCCGAGCGGAACCGAAGCAGCCTGACGTGAAGCCGTGGCAGAACAGTCGACGCCCTCACCGCGCCGCATGGCGAGCGCATCCGACCGGGTTCAGCGATGTCGACCACTTCGCGGTGCACTAGCCGTGTCTGACAAATGGCCTTCGAGGTCCCGGCTCGTCCTAGTTTGCGAGCTGCTGGAGCCAGTCCTGCAGGAGTGCGGTCTCGACGGGACGGAGCGGGACAGTAGCTGGATCCGCCCCGTTGAGGGTGGCATCGAGCGCGAGGGCGCGAGCGGCGAGGGTGGAGTCTGGGGCTGGGCTCGTGTCGGTGGTCAGGGCGTCGATGAGTGCTTCCCGCATGCGTGGTGAGACCTCTGGATCGCGTTCGCTCTCGGGGATGCCGATCAGGGAGAGCGTGACGCCGGTCACCGCTGCCAGCGTGAGGTGGGCGGCAAGGACGGGCGGTACCCGTAGGCGGCCGTCGGAGGCGGCGCGGCCGAGGAACGTCATAAGGAGTTCCTGCGCCTCCCGCGCGGCAGGTGGGCGGCGGCCGGGGCGGTCGGTGCCGTACATCAGCAGGTAGAAGGCGGGGTGCTTTAGGCCGAAGTCGACATGCATGTCCCATCCGCGGCGCATGTCGTCGACCGGGTCGCCGCTCGACGACAAGGTGTGCTTCTGCGCCAAGTAAAGGTCGAAGCCGTGGATGGCCAGCGCCGAAAGGAGCCCGTCCTTGTCACCGAAGAGCTGGTACAAGGAGGCGGCACGGATGCCTGCCGCCGCCGCGACGGCGCGGGTGGAGAGCGCCTGGGCACCCTCCCGTTCCAAGAGCTCGGCTGCCACTTCCAGGATCTGCCGGCGACTGCGGGTCTTCGCATCATCCACGGTTGCAATGCTACGGCATAAGGCGTATCACTGGATCGTTCAGTGATACGCAAAATTCCGTTGCAGTGATACGCCTGGAGAGATCGATGAATCGTGTGGGATACGGCGCCATGCAGCTCGCGGGCCCCAAGGTCTGGGGATTCCCGGACGACGCGGAGCAGGCGCGGCGGGTGCTGCGCCTGGCCGTGGAGCTGGGCGTGACCTTCTTCGACACCGCGAATGCCTACGGGCCGCGAACGGTGAACCAGCTGATCGGGCAGGCATTGAGACCGATCCCCGACGGTGTGGTCGTAGGCAACAAGGTCGGCGCAGAGCGCGGCCCGGACAAGTCCTGGGTCGTCGACGGCCGCCCGGAGACGATCCGGCGGCAGGTCCACGAGGCCCTTATCGACATGGGAACGGACGTGAGCGAGCTGACCTACCTCCGCCTCGTCGGCGACACCCCCGGCGCGCACCAGGACGTACCGCTGGAGGAGTCCCTCGGCGCACTCGTCGAGCTACGAGACCAGGGACTGATCCGACGCATCGGCCTGTCCGGCGCGTCCCCGCAGATGCTGGCCCGCGCCCAGCAGATCACCCCCATCGCGGCGGTGCAGAACCGCTTCAACCTGCTTGACCGCAGTGGCGTCCAGGTCCTCGCCGACTGCGAGACCCAGGGCATCCTCTTCATCCCCTACTTCCCGCTGGCCGCCGGGCTGCTGAGCGACCACCAGGAGCTAACCGGCCCGGCAGAGCGCCTGGGTGCCACACCTGCCCAGATCGCACTGGCCTGGCTGCTGCGCCGTTCGCCCTCCATAGTCGTCATCCCCGGCACGAGCAGTACCGACCATCTCCGGTCCAACATCGAAGCTTCCGAGGTTGCCGAACAGTTGACCGAGACCGAGGTCGCGCGCCTGACCGGACTCGTCGACGAGTCGCAAGCGACCCTCGGCCAGCCCGCGCCTCCCGCTCATAGCCACCGCTGAACAAAGGCCCCGGGGATGTCTCTATCGGTCCTCGGCCGCATCTGACGAATGATCTTCGGGGCTCTGCGGCGGCGCCCATGTCGCCGTCCGGGGTGATGCATGTCATGGCGGGACTGGAGAGTTGACGGATGCGGCGTGGGGGCGGATAGAGCCGCTGCTTCCTCGGGCTGATGGGTGCGGGCGGCCGTGGAGGGACCATCGGCAGGTGGTCAACGGGGTGCTGTGGCGGCTGCGCACGGGTGCGCCGTGGCGGGATCTGCCCGAACGGCAAGGGAGCGGTCGTCTCCTTCCTGCACCAGTACACCGCCGGCATCCGACCGCATCCGACACCGGACGCCACCGCCGCCGGTTACCGGCGCTTCGTCATCGCCCCCCGCCCCGGCGGCGGCCTGACCTCGGCCTCGGCCCGCCACGACTGCCCGCACGGCACCATCACCAGCGACTGGCGGCGCGGCGCCGACGCCCTCACCCTGACCGTGGACGTCCCGCCCGGCACGGAGGCGGACATCCCCCCCGGAGCCGACCCCACACGCGCCGCACCCGGCACCCACACGTACACCGTTGCCTGGCCGCCGAAGGAGCGGTGGCTCTGAGTTTCCTCAAGTCCCTTGGTAGCGGCGGAAGGTGAGGCCACGATGATCGGCATGAAGGGCTTCGGGAGACTAAGCGACAAGCACACCGCCGTGGTGCTGGTGCGGGACGCGGACGTGATCGCGTCGGCGATACGCGAGGCGCTGGCGGACGCCTCGCCCGAACAGCGGCCGGGCCTGGAACGCGCGGCCGCCGTCATCGCGGCGGCGACCGCGGACAGCGAGGGCCGCCTGCGCGCCGACTGGGTCCGCGCCCGGCTGTCGGACGCCGGTTTCACGGGCGCCGTGGATTCGGTGGCCGCGGTGAAGGCACTGCGCCAGGCGGTGCCGGGGCTGAGCCTGCTGGCGGCGGTGGAACTGCAGAGGGACGCGGTGACCCACGCGAAGTAGGCGCTCCGACCAGAGCGCGGTCAGACCACGGCGTTCAGCAGGTCGGCCAGTACATCGGGCCGTTCCAGGGCGACGAAGTGACCGGCCCCGGGGACCACCCAGCTCACTCCCCGCGATCGCAGCCCTGTGCGGCGGGGCAGCGGCCACGCTGATGGGGCTGCACCGGGCAGGGCACTCCTGGGCGGGGCATGTCGCCGCGGCGACGGTGGCGGTGACCGCTGTCTGGGCCCGCAACCTACGGCGGGTCGATCTCTGCGGCACTGCCGCCGGTATTCTCGCCGGCCGCCGCCAGTGGCGCCGGCTCATTCGATACGCCCTTACACCGGCGGCACGAGCCGAAACCCCTCCGGTCCCGCGACCGCACGAGACAGCCCGCCCGCCCGTCGCGCTCATGCGCCCCTGCTGACCTCCGGCCGTGGCCGTCGCCGACTTCCGTACCCTGGCGCTATGCGCATGCGCCCCACCCTGAGCTGGACCCCCACCGAGGACCTGCCGCCGGGCACCACCGATCTGCGGCCCGTCGCTGACGCGCTGGCGGCCGGCGGTGTGCTGGTGCTCAGCGGCGCCGGCATCTCCACGGAGTCCGGCATCCCCGACTACCGCGGTGAGGGCGGCAGCCTCAGCCGGCACACGCCGATGCTCTACCAGGACTTCACCGGCAGCGCCCAGGCGCGACGCCGGTACTGGGCGCGCAGCCACCTCGGCTGGCGGACCTTCGGCCGGGCCCGGCCCAACGCGGGGCATCGTGCGGTGGCCGCGTTCGAGCGGCAGGGGCTGCTGTCCGGCGTGATCACGCAGAACGTGGACGGGCTGCACCAGGCCGCCGGCAGCGAGGACGTCGTCGAACTGCACGGGAGCCTGGCGCGGGTGGTGTGCCTCGGGTGCGGCGACGTCAGCCCGCGCCGCGACCTCGCGGCCCGGCTGACCGAGGCCAACCCGGCGTTCGCGCCGGTGGCGGCCGGTGTCAACCCGGACGGTGACGCCGATCTCGGCGACGACCAGGTCGGGGACTTCCGGGTGGTGCCCTGCGCGCGCTGCGGTGGCGTCCTCAAACCGGACGTGGTGTTCTTCGGGGAGGCCGTGTCCCCTCGCCGGGTCGAGCGGTGCCGTGAACTCGTCGACGCGGCGCACGCGTTGCTCGTCCTCGGCTCCTCGCTGACGGTCATGTCGGGGCTGCGGTTCGTGCGTCAGGCCGCGCAGTCCGGGAAGCCGGTGCTGATCGTCAACCGCGACGTGACCCGCGGTGACCGGTACGCCGCCGCCCGGATCGGGCTCTCGCTGGGAGCGGCGCTCTCCGCCGTCGCCGGCCGGCTCGGCATCACCGTCGACGGCGAGCCGGCCGCGGGATTCGGCACCACTGCGCAGTGACGACGTCGTACGCCCTCTTATCGGCACCGCAGTTCACGACGTACTCTCACGCCACTCGCACCGCTCGCAACGACGGGAGCCCCACGCCGCGTTGGGAGCAATGCCAGCAGGGACACGGCATAGGACGCGAAGAGAGACGGAGTTGACATGACGGCCGCATCGAAGAGACGACGGCTCAGATCACTACGGCGACAGATCGGCGCGGCCGCGGCGCTGGCCGTCGCCGCCGCCATGACGCTGGCGGGCGCCGGACCGGCGTCGGCCGGCGCCTCGCAGGGCCACCGCATTCCCACCGTCAAGTCCGGGGAGGCGCGCTTCGAGATCCTCTCGCCGACGCTCATCCGCACCGAGTACGCGGGCGACGGCGATTTCACGGATGCCCCGACGTTCAACGCGATCGGCCGCACCGGCTTCACTCCGGCCGCCTACAAGGCCACCACATCCGACGGCTGGCTGACCATCAGGACGAGCGCGCTGACCCTGCGCTACCAGGTCGGTTCCGGCCCCTTCGACGCCCGCAACCTCTCGGTGCGCCTGACGGCCGGCGCCACCGCGGTGACCGCCGCCCCCTGGCAACGCCTGACCTGCGAGGTCGGCGCGCTGTGCGAGGCGGAGAGCCTCCAACTGAGCGGCCTGTCCACCGCTTCCGACCACGCCGGCCACACCGGCACCGGCTTCGCCGCGGGATTCGAGGGCACCGGCAGCTCGGCATCCGCTGACATCGATGTCAAAGCGGGCGGCGCCTACGAGTTCGACCTGCGCTACGCCAACTCCCGTGGCGGAGACGGCCAGACCCGCACCCGCACCCTGACCCTCACCGTGGACGGCGGCTCCCCGCAGACGGTCACCCTGCCGACCACGGCCGACTGGGACACCTGGAGCGTGGCCACCGCACGCCTCGACCTGAGCGCCGGCCACCACACCATCGCCCTGACCCGGACCGCCTCCGACAGCGGCGACGTCAACGTCGACAGCGTCGCCCTGGTCCGTCCCGGCGACGCCTACCCGCCCGTCAGCACCACCGCGATCACCGACTGCCCGCTCGGCACCAGCTGCGAGGCGGAGGCCGGGCGGATCGGCGGCAGCGCGACCAGCGCCACCGACCACGCGGGATACGCGGGCACCGGCTTCGTCGCCGAGCTGAACAAGGGGTCGGGCCTGACCACCCACCTGGTCGGCGTCCCGGCCGACGGCACGTACACCCTGCGCGTGCGCTACGCCAACGGCACCGGCAGCGACGGCCTCCACCAGACCCGTACCGCCGCCGTCTCCGCAGGCGGCGCGACCGCCACCCTGACGCTGCCGCCGACCGACGACTGGGACACCTGGCAGACCGCGTCCGTCCCCCTCGCCCTGAAGGCGGGCGAGAACGACATCACCCTCGGCTGCCCTGAAGCGGCGAGCTGCCACGTCAACCTTGACACCGTCTCCGTCACCGCCCCGGACGAGGCCGCACCGCCTCCGCACCTCGCCCTCGGCGGCTACCGCCGGGGCCTGGACGGCGTGAACGGCGACGACCGTGCCCCGGTCACCACCCCCGGCCTGCTCCACCGGGACGGCTGGTACCTGCTGGACGACACCCCCTCGGCGCTCTACGACACCGCGACGCGGAAGGTCACCCCACGCCCCTCCCACGGCGGCGCGCCCTACCAGGACGGCTACGTCTTCGGCTACGGACACGACTACAAACAGGCGTTGACGGACCTGGCCACCCTGACCGGACCGCCCCAACTGCTGCCGCAGTGGGCGTACGGCGTGTGGTACTCGGAGTACATCGACCGCACCGCGGCGGACTACGAGAACACCATCCTCCCGGCGTTCCGGTCCGAACACGTGCCGCTGGACGTGCTCGTGACCGACACGGACTTCAAGGCCGTGAACAACTGGAGCGGTTGGGAGATGGACACCGGCCGCTTCCCCGACCCGAAGGGGTTCTTCGACTGGTCGGCCGACCAGGGGCTGCACAACACGCTCAACGTGCACCCGAGCATCCTCGCCTCCGACCCCCAGTTCGCGCAGGCGCAGGCCACCGCCAAGGGCAAGCTGACCAAGGGCGGTTGCGCCTCGGCCGCCTCCGTTGAGGACAACTGCTACACCTTCGACTTCGGCGACCCCGACCAGCTCAAGGCGTATCTGGACCTGCACCGCACGATGGACGAACAGGGCAACGACTTCTGGTGGCTCGACTGGTGCTGCGACTCCTCGCAGTCCTCGCTCCAGGGCGTCACCCCGGACGCCTGGATCAACCAGCAGTACGCCACCCTCACCGGGGAAACCCTCGGCCGCGGCTTCGTCCTCTCGCGCGCCTACGGCTCCCTCCAGGCCGGCGGCTACAGCGGCCAGCAGGCGCTGCCGACCGGACCGTGGGCGGACAAGCGCAGCACCGTGCACTTCACCGGTGACACCGCCTCCACCTGGGGCACGCTGAAGTTCGAAGTCGGCTACACACCGGGGGAGTCGGCGGCGACCGGCATGGCGGCCGTCACCCACGACATCGGCGGACACAACGACACGACGGGCCTGACCGGTTCGGAGACGTACACCGACGGCGGACAGACCCGCACCACGCACAAACTCCCCGACGACCTGTACGCGCGCTGGGTGCAGTTCGGCACCTTCCAGCCCATCGACCGGCTGCACAGCAACCACAGCGACCGGCTGCCCTGGCAGTACGGCACGCAGGCGCGCCGGTCGGCCGACGCGTTCCTCAACCTCCGCGAGAACCTGGTGCCGTACACGTACGGGCTGGCGGAGGAGGCCAACCGCACCGGCGTCCCGATCGTCCGTCCCACCTACCTGGAGTACCCGGACGAGGAGCAGGCGTACGCCACGTCCGGCAGCGAGTACTTCTACGGCTCCGACGTCCTGGTCGCGCCGGTGACGAAGCCCGGGACGACGGCGACGACATCGGTGTGGTTCCCGCCCGGCCAGTGGACCGACTACTTCACCGGCAAGACCTACCAGGGCGGCACCACGCAGGACATCACCACGAATCTGGACACCATGCCGGTGTTCCTCAAGTCCGGCGGCATCCTGGCGACCCGCACCCACGACGTCACCGACAACGACCGCAACCCCCTCACCGACGTCACCCTGACCGTCGCCTCCGGCACCTCGGGCTCGTACCACCTGTACGAGGACGACGGCACCACCACGACGAGGAAGGGACACAGCGCCACGACGACCGTCCGATACGAGCGCGACGGCTCACGCCACACCGTGTCGATCGCCCCGGTCCAGGGCAGGTTCCCCGGCCAGGTGCAGAACCGCCGGTGGACCCTCTCCCTCCTGGGAACGACCCACGCCCCCACCAAGGTCACCGCGACCGGTGTACGGCTGACCGCACACGCCTACCACTGGGACAGCTCCACCGGCACACTCACGATCACCCTTCCCCGCCACACCGTCCACGGCCCTGTGACCCTCACCTATCAATAGCCGCCCGCCGGTGCCCTGCCCGGAACTCCCCTTCCGGGCAGGGCACGTACGCCATCGACGCGACGCGGGGACTCACGCCCAGGGCGAGATGACGTCGAAAGCGGTGGCCACACGCTTGATCTCCTGCGCGGTCAGCCCCTCCGCCCGGCTCCCGGCGACCATGTCCATGTACTCGTAGCGGGCACCGGTCTCGGCATACTCGACGCGGTCGACCGCATGGGTCACCGACACGTCGGAGCGGGCCATCACCCCGTGCTTGCTCCACAGCACCACCTGGGAGTCGCGCAGTGCCGCGATATTGGCCGACATGAGCTCAGCGGAGCCGGGGACCATGAAGTCGAGGACCGCGACCCCTTCGGGCAGGCTGACGATCGCCTCCGGTTCCCAGCGCAGGATGCGGGAGTTGAGGCGTGCCGTGCCGCGGTAGGCGGGGATGTGGCTGAGATAGGTCAGGTGCGGGGGCTGTGCGTGGACGACGGCCTGGAACGTGATGCCGCGCCGCGCCACCTGGTCCTGGTGGACCGCGAGATGAGAGTTGAACTCGCTGGTCAGGGTGGAGAACCGGCGGCGCGGTGAGGTGTGCAGGGTGGCCGACCGGCCGTCCTGATGAATGCGGACCGCGCCGATCCCGGCCAGGGGGTCCTGCGCGAGCTGGCGCAGGCGGCGCCCGGAACCGGTCACCAGGAGGGTCCGCCCGGCCAGTGCCGGGGCGGGCAGGGGCAGGGCGATGTCGTCGCTGCGCGGGAACGCGTCGGCCAGGTCGAGGTCCCAGCCGACGTACACCGAGATGTTGCCGGCCGCCGCCTCGCCGGCGTCGATGTCACTGATCCGGCTGCCCGCCGCGCCCATGCCGGAGAGCAGGCCGTCGAGGTCGGGGAGGGGGGTCGTCGTCGGCATGGTTCGGGGACTCCCTTATGAAACGTTTCATTGACGTTTTCACGGTAGGCCGGGGGAGTGGGGCCGGGACAGGGCCGAACGACCCGGTGCGGGGACCCGAGGGGCTTACGGAATGGACGGCCTTAACGCCTACCGGCCCGTACCGGCTTCTGTCGTCCGTTCGGACGGATGCCTCACGAGCCCCGTTGGATGCCCGCAGCCGCGAATCGGCGACCGGCGCAGGGTCGGCGGGCTACTGTCAGTGCGTGCTGCACTGCTCATGGTCACCCTGAGGGGGAATTGCCGTGTCATCGCCCTGCGACCCCCAGTACGCGCGCGCCGGAGACGTGGGCGCGGCGCTCCTGATGATCGACTCCCGGCTCAAGGCCATCTACGACGACCGGACGCAGAGCGACCCCGAACAGGAGGCCCTGACGGACCAGTTCGTCGCGTCGCTGGGTCCGGGTGGAGCCGATGACCTGGTGGACGGTGCGTGCACGGTCATCTACATGTTCATGCAGTGGCTGCGCATGGTCTACGAGGACCACGGCAAGGACGTCGTCGAGATCGTGGTGCCCAACCTGGTGGCCTCGATGCGCATGATGCCCAAGAGCGTGCGGCCCGAGGCGATCCCCACCATGGCCGGACTGCTCGTCGCCGCGGGCACCGGGCTGAGTCCCAGCCTGTGGCGCGCGCAGTACGGGGACTGGACCAGGGACGAGATGAACCCCCTGGAAGCCACGGCCTTCCTGCTCGCCGAGCACATCAACCGCCTCACCGACGACCGCGACTTCGCGACCCGCCTGATCAGCGAGGCCCTGTCGAGGGCGGACGACGTCTGACGCCGCGCCCCTCTGCTCACCGCCCTCGGACAGCGCTCCGCCGCTTCCCCCACCCTTCGCCCACGCAGAAGTTGGGTCCGCTCCCGTGCAAGCGGTGGCTGGATGGGTACCTGCGTTCGACAGCCTGTCGACGGCGGGTGCCTGCCGGTGCCGTCCTGTGAAGCAGGGGGAGATGGAGTTGGCGTTGTGTGAGGGGCAAGAGGTGCGGGCTTCGCGGAGCTCGGAACGGATTCTCGCGGGCCGTTACCGACTGGACGCGCTGATCGGTTCGGGCGGCGCGGCGGACGTGCACCGCGGGGTCGACCTGCGGATGCGGCGGCCGGTGGCCGTGAAGGTCTTCCGGGCCGGCACCGGCTTCGACACCGAGGAGGACTTCCGCCGCGAGGCGGTCATCCTGGGCAGGTTGCAGCATCCCGGGTTGGTGACCGCGTATGACGCCGGTCGCCACGACGGCGACGCCTACCTGGTGATGCAGCTCATCGACGGCCCCACCCTGAAAACCCGTATCGCCGAAGGGCCCTTGACGTGCGAGGCCACCGCCGCACTGGGCGCCGGCCTCGCGGACGCCCTCGCCCACGCCCACGAGGCGGGCATCATTCACCGGGACGTCAAACCGTCCAACATCCTCCTGGACGCCTCCGACCGCCCCCACCTGACCGACTTCGGCATCTCCCGTCTGCTGGACGCCACCACCCGCACCGCCACCGGCACCCTCATCGGCACGGCGGCCTATCTGTCCCCCGAGCAGGTCCTGGGCCGTCCCGTCGGCCGCCCCGCCGACGTCTACGCCCTCGGCCTGGTCCTTCTCGAGTGCCTCACCGGCAGGCTCGAATACGACGGCGGTCCCTTGGAAGCGGCCATAGCACGCGTGCACCGGCCGCCCGTCCTCCCGGAGTTCCTGCCCGACGCGTTCGCCGCGCTGCTGCGCCGGATGACCGACCTGGACGAAGCGGCCCGCCCCACGGCACGCGACTGCGCCCGCGCGCTGTCCGACCTGGCGGCGGCCACCGCGATCGGCGCTGCGGCCGAGACGCAGGGCGTACCCGGCGCCGTATCCCAAGCAGCCGGGTACGCCGACGACGACGGCACGCACCACCGCACCCCGCTGCCCGGCCCGCACCCGTTCCCGGCCGCGACGGCCCGCCACTCCCGGGCGGCTTCCGCCCGCGGGCGCCTCGTCAGGTATGGATCGGCGGCCGCACTGGCCGCCGCGGTCGCAGCCGGTCTCGTCGTCACCGACAACCTCTCGCAGCACAGCGCCGGCGGTGAAGCGGCCCCGTCCACCAGCGATCGGACCGTGCCCTCCGCGTCGCCCTCCGCGTCGGCGGCCCCGCCCTCGCCCACCCAGTCCGCCTCGGCCCGCTCGCTGGGCGAGGCTGCGGCAGACAGCAGCGCTGTTCACCCGCCTTCCGGGCACCCGGGCCCCGGTGCCCGCACGAGCGACGCCACGCGGGGAGTCGCAGCCGTCGGCAAGGGCAAGGTGAACTCTCCCGGCGTCCCACCGGGCCGGGCGGAGAAGGCCAAGGGCAAGAACGGTGCTGCCAAGGACAAGTAGACGTGAACGGCCCGGTCAGCAGCTCCCTTTCAGGAGATGGTCTCGCCGTCGTGGGTCCCGCCCTCGCAGTACGTGAGGTAGGGGCCGTCCCCTGAGGCGTTGATGATGATCACGCCGCCGCCCCTGATGCACTCGGACGCGGAGACGTCGGCGGGCCTGTGCACCACCGAGCTTGCGGCAGCGGCCTGTGTGGCAGCTGCGGTGGAACAGACGGACACGGTCAGTGCCCCGGCCAGAATGCCGAGCGACATCTTCATGGGAAAGTCCTCTTCGCCTCGTTCTGCGGCCCCCGTACCAGCGTCACCGCCACGCTGGCGGGCCGCTACCGGCGGCGGACCAGGCGAGGGATGCCGGCCGGCAGGGAGGACGAGGCAGGCCAGACCGACCGGCACCAGGGCGGGCGCGATGCCGCCCGGCAAGGCGGCCCCGGCGCCGTCCTGCTCGCCGACGCCGCCGGGGGCGCGGACTCCGCGCGTTTACGACGTGGCAGCCCGGGCGGCGTCCTCCTCCGTCTCGGCCCGGGCGGTGCTCAGGGTGCCGCCGGCGTTCTCGAGGTGGGCGCGGACGAACCACTGGAACTGCTCCAGAGCCCGCAGCTGTTCGATGAGCAGGTCCTCCGTCGCCGGATCGATCTCCCCGGCGACCTTGATCGCGGCGCGGACGTCCTCGATCAGACCCGTGTAGACGATGTCCAGCGCGCCGAGATGGGCGATGGCGTCGGCGCGTCCGATGGAGTAGTCCTCCCAGGTCCGTTCCCGCACCAGGGAGCCGGGCGTGCCCTGCGCGACACCGCCGAGCGCGGCGATGCGTTCGGCGGTGTCGTCGGCCAGGTCGCGCACCCGGTCGACCTGGGGGTCGATCATCTGGTGCACGGCGATGAAGTGGGGGCCCACGACGTTCCAGTGCACGTGCTTGAGCGTGAGGTGGAGGTCGTTGAGCGCGTGCAGCCGCAGTCGCAGGACGTCGATGAGCCGACCGGCCGCCTCGCGCTCGATACCCGGCACCGTGTACTTGGGGGTGAAGTCCTTCGCAGTCACCGCAACTCCTGGTCCGTGGGGGATGAGACAGAAGTTCTGGTGCCCTGCCTTCGGACACGCAGACCTGTGAGTTCCCTCGCTGCCGCGGGCCCTTGGTCCGGGACCCGCGGCAGCGGACACGGACCGGCCGGGACTCAGAGCTGGGAGCCTCCGCCGTCCACGACGAGTTCGGCTCCGGTGGTGTAGGTGGCGTCGAAGGCGAGGAACAGCACCGCCCTCGCGACTTCCGCGGGGGTGCCCAGACGCAGCATGGGGTTGTCGGCCGCCATCTGCGCCTTGGTCTGTTCGGCCGCCTCCTCGGGCATCGACTTCTCCAGAATTCCGGAGTCGATCGGGCCGGGGCTGACCGCGTTGACGCGGATTCCGCGCGGCAGCAGTTCCCGGGCCAGGCTGCGGGTCATCGAGCGCACCGCCGCCTTACCGGCCGCGTACGCGCTGAGCATGGGAAGCCCCAGCACGTTCGCCACGGACGTGGTGAGGACCACCCCGCTGCCCTCGGCCAGCAGCGGAGCGAGCCTCTGCACCGTGAAGTAGGGGCCCTTGGCGTTGATGGCCAGCAACTGGTCGAAGAGCGCTTCGGTCGTCGCCTCGAAGGGCGCGAAACCGTTGACGCCCGCGTTGGCGAAGAGGGCGTCGACCGTGCCGAACTCTGCCTTCACCCGGTCGGCCAGCGCCTCGATGTCGGGCAGCGAGGCGGCGTCACTGCGTACCGCGATCGCGTTCTCACCGAGTCGGTCGCGGGCGGCGTCCAGGGTGTCCTGGTTGCGCCCGGTGATCAGCACGCGCGCGCCTTCGTCCACGAGCAATTGAGCGGTGGCCAGGCCGAATCCGCTGCTGCCTCCGGTGATCACCGCGTGCTTGCCCTCGTACTGGCCCATTGCGGACACACTCCATCTGTGCAAACGGCTGGGGATGTCGTCCGACTCGTCGCGTCCGCGCTTCGTCGCTTCATCGGCTGAATGCCGCACCGATTCGTCGCCTTGCCGCTTCGGCCGGACACCACCGAGTCAACAGCCGCCCCGACCCGGGCGTCCAAGACCAGTTCTGCACGTCGTCATGCACGAACCGCATCACGATAGGGTGCGGGTATGCCCGACGAAGCCCCGCCCGCCACGGCGCTCCGCACCGGCCCCGACCTCGATCTGCGACTGGTGCGGTACTTCACGGTCGTAGCGGAGCATCTGAACTTCGCCCGGGCGGCCGCGGCCCTGCACGTCGCCCAGCCCTCCCTCAGCCGTCAGATCCAGCGGCTGGAGGACGCCCTCGGGGTGCGCCTGCTGGAGCGCACCAGCCAGGGCAGCCGCCTGACCCCGGCCGGCGCGGCCTTCCTCCCGCAGGCGCAGACGCTTCTGCACACGGCGGACCAGGCGGTGCTCAGCGCACGTGCCGCCGCCCCGCCGCGCACCATCACCGTCGGATACGTCGAGGACCTCACCGTCACCTCCGCGGTAAGGGACCTGCGCCGCCGTCACCCGGCAGCCCACGTGCGCACCCGTCACCTGGACTGGGACGAGGCCCGCGCCCTGCCCGAGGGCCGGGTCGACGCGCTCGTGGTCCGTACGCCCCTGCCGATCCCGGGCGACGGCCTGGACGTGACGGTCCTGTACGACGAACCCCGCTCGCTCCTCGTGCCCGCCTCCCACCGTCTCGCGGGCAAGGCGTCCGTCACCCCCGACGACTTCGCCGACGAACCCCTCGTCGCCTGTGCCGGGATGGCCGCGGCGTGGACTGGGTTCTGGCGGCTCGATCCCCGCCCGGACGGCAGCGTGGCTCCGCTCGGACCCCTGTTCGTCGACACCTTCGAGGACAAGCTCGAAGTGGTCGCCGACGGCCGCGCCGTCGCCCTCGTGCCGGCCGACGACCGGCGCTGCACACTGCGCGACGACCTCGCCACCGTCCCGGTCGAGGGGGTCGAGCCCTGCCAGGTGGTGGTCGCCACCCGCACCGGCGACGCCAATCCGCTCCTCGCCCACTTCCGGGAAAGCGCCCGCAGTCTCCTCGTCCGCGAAGCCTGACGTCCCGCTGCCGCTCGGATCAGGTCGGTGCCGGGCGCGGCCGGGGTCCGGGGGAGGTCCCGGTCGGTCCGGGGCCGAGGTGTTCGAGGAGCCGGGCGCGCAGGGGATCGGTGTCCGGCAGGGCGAGTTCGTCGGTGACGGCCAGCGCCCGGGCCCACGCGGTGCGGGCCGGATCCCGCCGGCCGGTGGTGTCGAGGAGGTCGCCCAGGCGGGCGAGACCGGCGGCTTCGCTGTGGCGGTCGCCGGTCTGCTGGAACAGGTCGACGGCCTGCCGGTAGTGGCCGGCCGCCTGGGAGTCCTCGCCGAACTGGTGGTGGATATAGCCGAGGCTGTCCTGGATGTGGGCCTGGCCGTTGAGGTCTCCGGTCTCCTCGGCCAGGGCGAGGGCCTGCCGGCAGTGCGTCAGGGCCTGCTGGTGGTCGCCGAGTTGGGCGAGGATCCAGCCGATGTGGTTCAGGGCGGCGGACTGTCCGGCCCTATCGTGGGCGGCCCGGTGGTGGGTGAGGCTGTCATGGGCGTGTCGCAGTGCCTGCTCGTGGCGTCCCTGGGCCTCGCACATACGAGACAGGTGCTGATGGATGCGGGCCTGCCCGGCGTGGCTGCCGACCTCGCCGAACAGGTCCAGCGCGCGCAGGTAGTGGGCGCGTGCCGCGTCGGGCCGGTTGAACCGGTCCTCGGCGAGCCCGAGACCCCGGTGCGCCTCGGCCTGTCCGGCGGCGTCCGCTGCCCGCCGGGCGGCGTCCAGCGCCGTGGTGTGCACGGCGATCAGTGCTCTCCAGTAGCCGTGGCGGTCGAGGTACGTGGTCAGCGCCGAGGCGAGCCGCCAGGAATGGCTGTGCAGGCCGGCGGTCGGCGCGCGTTCCACGACGGCGATCAGGACCGGACGCTCGGCGGTGAACCAGGCGCGTGCCTGCCGGTGATCGGGCAGTTCCTCGGGCAGCGCACCG
Source organism: Streptomyces sp. 7R007 (assembly GCF_054850255.1). Taxonomy (NCBI): domain Bacteria; kingdom Bacillati; phylum Actinomycetota; class Actinomycetes; order Kitasatosporales; family Streptomycetaceae; genus Streptomyces; species Streptomyces sp. 7R007. Next base: position 169,513 of record NZ_JBTWMV010000007.1, read on the forward strand.
GGCTGGGCGGGTGGCAGCGGCGCCGGGCTGGGCCGGGGTGTGAGGAGGGCGTCCGCCTGGTGGGCGGTGTGCAGGTAGTGGTCGAAGAGGCGGTGCGTCGCGGCCTGCCGGTCGCCGGTGCTGTCGTACCGAACGACCATTTCGGCGGCGTAGGCGCGGAGCAGGTCGTGGAAGGCGTACCGGCCGGTGGGATGTTCGCTGAGCAGGTGTCCGCGCACCAGGTCGGCGAGCAGCGCGCGGGTGCGGGCGGTGGTGAGGCCGGCCAGGGCGGCGACGGCGGGGAGCGCGGTGTCGGGGCCGGGGTGCAGGCCCAGTAACCGGAAGAGGCGGGCGGCCTGCGGGGTGAGGGTCCGGTACGACCAGGAGAACACGGCCCGCATCTCGCTGCTGGCCTCGCCGCTGTCCAAGGCGTCGAGGCGTCCGCCGGCCTCGCGCAGTTCCCCCGCCAGCGCCGCCAGCGGCAGGTCGGGCTGGGCTGCGGCCCTGGCGGCGACGATCGCCAGGGCGAGCGGAAGGCCGGCGCACCGGCCGGTGATGTCCTGTACGGCATCGGGTTCCGCCGCGACCCGCGCCGCACCGAGCCTGCCGCTCAGCAACTGCCGTGCCTCACTCGTGGTGAGCAGACCGACCGTCAGCAGCTGTGCCCCCTCGGTCGCGGCCAGGCCGGTCAGCGACTCCCGGCTGGTGACGAGGGCCAGGCAGCCGGGTGCCCCGGGCAGCAGCGGTCGGACCTGGTCGGCGTCGCGGGCGTTGTCCAGCACCACCAGGACCCGGCGCCCGGCCAGGAGAGTGCGGTAGAGCCCGACCTGTGCCTCCAGGCCGACCGGGATGCGGGCCGGTGGCACTCCCAGCGCGTCCAGGAAGCCTCGCACCGCCTCCGCGGGGCTCAACACCGGCCCGCCCGGCGCGAACCCGCGCAGGTTCACGTACAACTGGCCGTCGGGGAAAGCGTGTTGGGCTCGTCGTGCCCAGTGCACGGCGAGTGCGGTCTTGCCCACTCCGGCGGTGCCCGACACGGCCGCGATCACCGCGGCCGACGGTGGGTCGGCGGCGGAGGCGAGGATCTCGTCTAGGCGGGCGAGTTCGCCGTGGCGGCCGGTGAACCCCCGTACGCCCATGGGGAGTTGCACGGGTGCCGGGTCCGGCCACGGGTTCGCCGCGGCCACCGGGCGAGGCGGGCGAGTCGTCGGGGCCGGAGCCGAGGGCGGGGAGGCGGGCCGGGGCAGCCCGCCGCGGAGGACCGCCTCGTGCGCCTTCTGCAACTGCGGACCGGGATCGGCGCCCAACTCCTCGGCCAGCCGCTTGCGCAGCGCGGCGTAGCAGTCCAGGGCCTCCGCGCTGCGCCCGGCGGCGTTCAGCGCTCGCATCAGCGCCTCGGTCAGCGGTTCCACCAGCGGGTAGGCGTCCAGCAGTTCGGTCAGCGGGCCGATGACGGCGCCGGGGTCGCTGACGCGCGACTCGACATGGGACCAGGCGACGGCTGCCTCCACGTGCTGGCGCCGCCACGCCTCGCGTACCTGTGCCACCCACTGCCCGCCGAGTCCGGCCAGCGGCTCCCCGCGCCACAGCCCGAGCGCCTCGCGCAGCAGGGCCGCCCGCGCTTCGTCCGTGCGTCCCGGCTCGCGGGCCTGGCCGACCGACTGCCGGAAGAGATGGATGTCGACCTGGTCGGGCCGGGCCTCCAGCAGGTATCCGCCCGAGCGGCGCGCCAGGTGTAGCCGGGAATGCCCCGAGTTCTCGGTCTGCTCGCAGAGCCGGCGGAGCCGGGCGATGTGGGCGTGCAGAGCGCGCCGTGCCCCGTCGGGCGGGTCGGTGCCCCAGACCCGTCTGATCAGTACGTCGGCCGGGACGGGGCGGTCGGAGTCCACCGCGAGAGCGGCCAGCACCGTCCGGCGCTGGGGCGGTCCCACCTCGGCGGCGCGGCCGCGCACGAAGAGCTCCACGGGACCGAGAAGGCGCAGTTCCACCATGATGCCCACACTCCCCGCGCGGATTCTCTTCACTGGAAGTCCACATTCTCGCGTTGTGCGACAACCTATCGACAACGTTCCCGGCCACACTCGAACTCGGGTGTGAGACGGCGGACTTCAGTCTCCCGGGGCGAGGAGTACGCGCGCACGGCGGCGCACCGGGCGCGGTTGTCAGTTGGGCAGTTCGACGTTCCAGGTGCGGTTGCCCGCCGCGGTGGCGGTGATGGGGGCCGGTGCCTCCGGGTTGTCGGGGTCGAACACCGACTCCATCCGGTGGACCATTTCGTCGCTCGTCCAGAAGGGTTCGTTCTTGGTGAACCGGCCGCCCAGCTTGCGGCGGACCTTCCAGCGGAACTTGACCTCGTAGGAGCAGAGCCAGTAGCCGTTGGTCATCCGCATGTTGCCCGAGAATCCGGGGCTGTCGTGGAAGGAGATCCGCTCGGCCTCGTTGGTGATGGTGCCGTCCTCGGTGTTGTAGGGCGGGCGGAAGGGGCCGTCCACCGCCCACGGCCGCTTGGACCTCTTGGGGCGGTAGTTCGCGGCGTCGGGCGCGATCTGCCGGTTCTCGTCGGTGACTTCCTGCCAGAAGTCGTAGGCGTCCTCCGCCCGCGTCGTCATTCCGTCCGCGCGCCGCAGCGTCGCGACCTGGTCGAAGCCGATCTCCTGGTTGCCGGCGAGCGACTGGTTGCGGGGACCGACGTAGCGGGAGGTGAACTGGAGGGTGGGATTGCCGATCTCCTCCGGCTCCTGCGCCTCCTTGCCCTTGACCGACGTCCCGGCTCTTCCGCTGCGGGTGGTCCTGGTCGCCTGCTTGCCCGCCTCGACACGCTGCTGGCCCCGCGGCGGACTGTCGCCCCGCTCGACGCCGGACTCTTCCTGGGTGCGTTTGGTGCCGGTACTCGGCGCGGCCCAGGGGACCTTGGGCCCTGCCGAGGTGCCCTGCCCGAGGATCCGGCTCACCGCCGCGTTGCCCGCGGTGCGCTGGAGGGCGAGTGCCTGGGACGGGGTCATCGGGCCGTTGCCCGGTGTGAAGCGGCGCTCCGGTTCGCTGTGCGGAGCCGGCCTGACCAGGTGTCCGGCTGCCTCGGCCTGTTCCCGCCCCTCGCGCACCTGCACAGCGACCGTTCCTCTCGTGCCGACGACGTGACCATGCCCGGGCGTACGGCAGTTGGCCGGAGCATGAAGATCTGACGCTAAGCGGCGGAAGAAGGACTCCTCAAGAGCCCTTCGGGCAGACGGCAGGGCCCAGAAGCGCACCTTCGGGGCGACCGGCTCTGCCTCTTCGTGCCGCCGACGGCGTGCCAACTGCCGTGCCGACAAGGAGAGATACATTCGCTCTCCCCGCTACCCACGTTCTGGAGCGACGAGGCCGTCATGACTCACGACACCCACGGGCCGGCATTCGAGATCGACACGTCCAAGCCGCACCCGGCCCGGATGTACGACTACTACCTGGGCGGCAAGGACAACTACCCGGTCGACGCGGAGGCCGCCGAACTCGTCCTGAAGGGCCTCCCGCACGGCCGCGGCCCCGCCCTCGCCAACCGGGCGTTCATGCACCGCGCCGTCCGCTTCCTGGCCCAGGAGGCCGGAGTGCGGCAGTTCCTCGACGTCGGCACGGGCATCCCCACCAGCCCGAACCTGCACGAGGTCGCGCAGAGCACCGACCCCGCGGCTCGGGTGGTCTACGTCGACAACGACCCCATCGTCCTCACCCATGCCCAGGCCCTGCTGCGCAGCACCCCCGAGGGTTGCACCGACTACGTCCAGGCCGACGCCCGCGACCCTGACGCCATCGTCGAGGCGGCCGCCCGCACCCTGGACCTGTCCCGGCCCGTCGGGCTGTCCCTGATCGCCCTGCTGCACTTCCTGCCCGACGACGATGCCTACGACAGCGTCAGCGGGCTCCTTCGGGCCCTCGCACCCGGCAGCCACCTCGTCCTGTCCCACACCACCGCCGACTTCGACCCGGACAGCACGGCCCGCGCGCTCCAGGTCTACCGCGACCACGGGGTCTTCCTCACCGTCCGCAGCCACGCCGAGATCAGCCGGTTCTTCACCGGGCTGGAAATGATCGAACCGGGCCTGGTCCCCGGCGTCCAGTGGCGGCCCGACCCCGCTGCGACCCCGACCACCACAGGTCCCACGGACTTGTTCTACGCCGGCGTCGCCCGCAAGCCCTGAGACGCCGAGGGACGTGACGGCGGCCGTCTCGACGCCCACGCGGCAGGGTGTCGTGCCGCTGGACAAGTGCCCCGCCTCACGCGGTCGTGCAGCGGCCGTACGGCCTCACGACCACGCCGATCCACGCTCGCGGCCTTCTGGCGGTCGTCGCCCGGAGGCCGTGACCTTGGTTCAAGCTTCCCCCTGCGTACGTCCTGACCGGTGCGCGGCGCCTGTCAGTGCGTACGCAGTCCGTCGAGGATGAGTGCCAGCATGCGGGGAGCCCGGTCCTCGGGGGCGGCCGCGGCGCGCCAGAGTGCGCCGGTGAGCTGGAGGAAGTCGCCGGGATCGGCGTCCGTGCGGATGCTTCCGTCCTTCTTGCCCGCGTCGAGGATCTCGGTGATCGCGGTGATGACCGGAGCGTAGCTCTGCTTGCTGATCGCCTGGTGGGCGCTCGGGCTGAGGGCGTCCCCGAGGCCGTGCTTCCGGCGCATGGCCTCGACGAGGTCGGTGGTCCAGTGACGCAGCGCCTCCAGCGGAGCCATCCGGGCCAGCAGGTCGGACACGGCGCCGGAGATGCGGTCGACCTCGTCCTGGTAGACGGCCAGCACCAGTGCCTCGCGGGTGGGGAAGTTCCGGTACAGCGTGCCCGCGCCGACGCCGGCGCGTTGCGCGATCTGGTTCATCGATGTACTGCCGTCCTCGGTGAGCGCCTTCCGGGCGGCCGCGAGGATGCGAGCCCGGTTCTCGCGAGCGTCTGAGCGGACCAAAAGATCTCCTCTTGCTAAGTGGAGAACTCTCCACTACGATAATCGGAGAGCTCTCCACCTACTTTAGAGGGGCATCATGCAGTACATCAAGCTCGGCACCACCGGCCTGGACGTGTCACCGATCGCCATCGGCGCGATGACCTACGGCGAGCCCGACCGCGGGCACCCCGTGTGGTCGAAGGGCGAGGAGGACGCGCGCCCGCTCATCAAGCACGCCCTTGAGGCGGGGATCAACTTCTTCGACACCGCGAACATGTACTCCAACGGCTCCAGCGAGGAGATCCTCGGCCGCGCGCTCAGGGACTTCGCCGACCGCGACGCCGTGGTGATCGCCACGAAGCTGCGCCATCCGATGCGGCTGGGGCCGAACGGACGGGGACTGTCCCGCAAGGCGATCATGACCGAGGTCGACCACTCCCTGCGCCGCCTCCAGACCGACTACATCGACCTGTACCAGATCCACCGCAACGACCACGCCACCCCCTGGGAGGAGACGCTGGAGGCGCTCAGCGATCTGGTGAAGGCCGGCAAGGTCCGCTACCTGGGTGCCTCGTCCATGCACGCCTGGGAGTTCGCGAAGGCGCTGCACCTGCAGAAACAGCACGGCTGGGCGCGGTTCGTCTCCCTGCAGAACCACTACAACCTGCTCGCCCGCGAGGAGGAGCGGGAGATGATCCCGCTGTGTCTGGACGAGGGTGTCGGCACGGTCATCTGGTCGCCGCTGGCCCGCGGCCGGCTCGCCCGGGGCTGGGACGACGCCCGCGCGACGGCGCGCTCCGAGACGGACGGAGCCTACGCGGACCTGCTCTACTCGCCCGCACAGGAGGCGTCCAACCGCGCGATCATCGACGCGGTCGGACAGGTCGCCCACGCCCGCGGCGTCAGCCGTGCGCAGGTCGCGCTCGCCTGGCTGCGCCGGCAGCCGGTCGTCACCGCACCGCTGGTGGGCGCCGGCTCGATCCGCCAGATCGACGAGGCCGTGGCCTCCCTCGCCATCGACCTCACCGACGAGGAGGTGCGTGCCCTGGAGGCCCCGTACACCCCTCGATACGACTGGCAGGGCGTCTCCGACGAGGCCGAGATGGAAGCCATCCGGCAACGCGTGCCCGGAATGGCCCTCTCGTGAACCCCATTGTCCGCGCCGGCGCTGCGGCCCGCGCCGGCGCACTCCTGATCCTCCTCGGCCCGCTCATCTCCTGGCTCGCCGAGTTCGTCACCGCCGCAGCGTGGCAGGACCCGCCGTACTCCCCCTGTACAACTGGGTCAGCCACCTCGGTCTGACCGGCCCGCCGCAGACAGCGTTCGGTCAGGCCGCGAACTCCCCCCTCGGCGCCGTCATGGACACCGGCTGGGTGAGCTACGGCATCCTCCTGATCGCCGGCGCGTCGCTCCTGTTCGACCCGCGCAAAGGCGCCCGGCCGGCCGTCATCACGGGCCTCGCCGTCCTCGCCGGCGTCGGGGTCTCGCTGGTCGGCATCGTCCAGGGGTCCGTCGCCAACACGGACAACGGCCTGATCGTGTTCCACACCTTCGGCGCCCAGGGCGTGATGCTCGCCGGCAACCTCATGGCGATCGCCGTCGGAGCCGCCGGAAGCCGTATTGGCCTCTCCAGGGCCCGCTCGACCGCGAGCATCGCCCTCGGCACCGCCGGACTCGTCGCGTTCCCCCTTCTCCTGACGGACGTGTTCACCGGCTGGATGTGGAACGTCGGCATGTTCGAACGCGCCGTCATCTACCCGATCATGATCGGCCACGCCCTCCTCGGAAGCAGCGTGGCCGCCACCCGACCACGTCGTGCGACGCGCCCGCCGGTGCCGCTCGACGCGCACCCCGCGAGCTGAGGAGAGACCGATGGCACACGTACTGGTCACCGGAGGGTCCGGATTCATCGGCAGCTGGTGCGTCCGGACCCTGCTCGACGCCGGGCACACCGTTCGCACCACCGTCCGCGACCCGCGACGCGAGCCCGCGCTGCGCTCCTGGCTCCAAGCGGCCGCGCCGTTCGGCGACGACCGTCTGACGGTCGTAGCCGCCGACCTCGAACACGCCGACGGCTGGGACGACGCCGCCGCCGACTGCGACTTCGCCCTGCACGTCGCCTCCCCGACCCTGCGCCGTACCCCGGCCAACGACGACGACCTGGTCGTTCCGGCGCGGGAGGGCGTCGTGCGGGTGCTGCGCGCGACGCGGGGGGCCGACGGGTCGTCCTGACGAGCGCCTTTGGCGCCATCGGGGTGGGACACCCACCGCGCTCGACCCCGTTCACCGAGCGGGACTGGACCGATGTCCACGCCGGCATCCCGCCCTACCAGCGGTCCAAGACCCTCGCCGAGCGCGCCGCCTGGCAGTTCGTCGAGGAGGAAGGCGGTGGTCTGGAACTGGCGGCGGTTCATCCCGTCGGCGTCCTCGGACCGCTGCTCGGCCCCGACGATCCGCCCTCGCTGCGTCTGGTGCGCAGAATGCTGGAGGGACGCGTGCCCGCGTGCCCTCCCCTCGGGATGGGCTTCGTGGACGTGCGCGACGTCGCGGACCTGCACCTGCGCGCGATGACCGATCCGGCCGCGGCCGGTGAGCGCTTCCTCGCCATCGCAGGGCGGAGCCTGCGGGTCGTCGAGCTCGCGCGCGTTCTGCGCGAGAGCCTGGGGGAGCGCGCCGGAAAGGTCCCGACCCGTGAGCTGCCGGTCTGGCTGGCCCGCGCGTTGAGCCTCGCCAGCCCCGAACTGCGTCTGCTCCGGCACCAGTTGGGCCGCGACCTGGACGCCACCAGCGCGAAGGCGGAGCGGCTCCTGGGCTGGAAGGCGCGTTCCATCGAGGACACCATCGCCGAAACCGCCGAAAGCCTCCTCGCCCATGGCATCGGGAACTGAGGCTCGTACCGCCCGGGCGCGGCGGTTTCCGCTCACTTCGAGTTCATCGTGGGATCAGCCGCTGTCCGCTGTCTGAACCGGGCGTTCCGTTCCGGGAAACCGCCGATCTCCGTTCGTCATCTGCCGTCCGCCCGGCCTGTGCGACTCCTGAGTAGCGTCGTCGCCGTCCCACGACGAACCCCCATCAGCTCGGGAGGGCCTTGTGTGCACGTGTGCTGACACTCCGTCAGAGGAATCGACCGGCTGGAGCCGGCGCGGCTTTCTGCGCGATGCCGCACTGGCCGGCGCCGGAGCGGCGGCCCTGGGCATCGGTACGTCCGCGCTCGCCCCGGCGTCCGCCGTCGCCGCGGACGCCGGCACGCGGGGGAGGACCGGCCCGTGGAGACCGGATCCGACCGCACCGCGGTTCACCCTTGCGGTCATGCCGGACACGCAGTTCCTGTACTGGGGCAGTCAGGACAGCGTCAACCGGACACCGCAGGAGGAGTCGTTCCGCTACATCATCAACAACAGCGGTGACGCCAACGACAACATCGTCTTCATGGCACACCTCGGCGACCTGACCCAGGACGCCGACACCTCGTCGTTCCAGCAGGTCGACAAGGCGTTCGCCCTGCTGGACGCGCACGGCGCCGCCTACAGCGTCGTGGCCGGCAACCACGACGTCTCCGGCGACGACAGCCGCGGCGACACGCCGTACCTGCGCACCCTGGGCCCGCAGCGGTTCAGGCGCTCGAAGACGTTCGCCGGGGCCGACCCCACCGGCTACAACACCGCGCACGTCTTCCAGGCCGCCGGCCGCTCCTGGCTGGTGCTCGCCCTGGACTGGCGGACCACCGACCAGGGCTTCGCCTGGGCCAACGACGTCATCAAGGCACACCCCAAGCTGCCGGTCATCCTCACCGCCCACGACATCGTCTACTCCACCTACGATGACAACGTTTTCCCCTACGAGTCCGGAGATCCCGAGGACAACGCCGCGCTCTCCGACCACGGACAGGCGATCTGGGACAAGCTGGTCAACGACAACGACCAGATCTTCCTCACCCTCAACGGCCACTACTGGCCGTCAGGACGTACGACCAGGAAGAACGCCGCCGGCAACGACGTGCACATGCACATCACGAACTACCAGAACCGCTACTTCGGCGGGGGCGGCATGATCCGGCTCTACCACTTCGACCTGGCCCGCGACACGATCGACGTCGAGACGATCAACCCGTGGATTCTGGCCCAGGCCCCGGAAGAGCGCACCCGACTGGCGGCCGAGCACGCCAGGATCACCGGCCCGGTCGACACCTTCTCGATCCCGATCGACTTCGGCAAGCGCTTCTCCGGTTTCGCTCCCGTCCCGGTCAGGCCCGCCCGTCCGGCCGCCCGGGAACTCGTCAAGGGCACGCTCGCCTACTGGCGTTTCGACGGGCAGGGCGCCCCCGGCACCTCACTCACCGCGGGCCAGAGGGTCCGCGACCTGTCCGGCAGGGGCAACCACCTGACGGTGGCCGCCGTGCCGGGCACGGCCACCGACGCGCTGACCTGGTCCGCCGACCACCACCCCGACCAACCCGGCCACGCCAGCCTGAAGTTCGCCGGCGGCAGGAACCCCCTGCACGGCACGTATCTCACCACCGCGGCCGACGCTCCGCTGAACGCGGAGACGTTCACGTCCGGGTACACCATCGAGACGTTCGTGATGATGCCGCTGGAGTGGGACGCCGGCGCCAACGGCTGGGCGGCCGTACTCAGCCGGCGGGGCTCGGCAGGAGACGCCGGCAAGCACGGCAGGAACACCGACCCGGGCGAGCCCGTGCTCCAACTCTCCATCTCCAACAACGGCCGTGAGCCGCAGTTCAACCACTACCCGCTGAACAACAGCTACCCGACCACCAACTGGGGCCACGGTCTGGTGGAGCTCAAGTGGTGGCATCTCGCGGTGGTCAACGACGGCCGTCGCACGCGGCTGTACGTCGAGGGCGCCCCGGTGGTCGACAACCCCGACCGCGAGTCGCGCGGCCTGACGTCGCTGGGCCTGCCCTGGCTGGTGGGCGGCCACGAGTACGCGGGCGAGATCGACATCGTCTTCCACGGCAACATCGGCGACATCCGCATCGTGAACCGCCCCTTGTCCACGAACGAGTTCCTGACCGCCCAGTAGTGCGGTCCTGGTCAAGCCAGGTGAGTCGTTCGCTCGCTGACGCCTCGTCAGCCCTGCGCCCGGCTCGTCGCAGGAGGCCGCACGCAAGCATCTGTACGGATCTTGTTCGCCTCCTGTATGACTTTCCCGTGTGAGATGAGTGACGGTCGTGAACACGGCGGGTGTGAGTCCGCGGTGTTCACTGCCGTCCCGCCCCAAGTGCGTGCGTGCTGCGGGCGATCAGGCTGACAACGTTGTCTCGACCGGACCGACCGTGCCCGTCCACCGCGATGCTGGAGAGGTTCCGTGCCCCGTAGACCTCACGCCCCGACCCCCCGCGTGACCCCTGCGAGAACCGGCGGCCGGCGCCGCAGGCCCCTGCGCGCGACGCTCGCCGCCGTGCTCGCCGGAGCGCTCGGTCTCGCCGCACTGGCGGGCGGCGGCACCGCCGCGGCACTGCCCGCCGCGTCCGCGTCGGCGCAGTCCGCGTCCTCCACGGGAGGTTCCGGCGGCACGGACTACACCGCGCTGGTCGACCCGTTCGTGTCCACCGCCGGCGACGACGGCAACGACCTGCCGGGAGCCGAGGCGCCGCACAGCCTGGCCAAGGTCAACCCGATGACCACGCCGGGCCGCAACCACTCCGGGTACGACTACGACGAGGACCACATCGCCGGGTTCACCGCCACCAACCTCGACGGCGTCGGCGGTTCGGGCGGCGGCGGCGACCTGCTGGTCGTGCCGACGTCCGTGCAGTACTCCGCCCGCCCGGCCACGGGCACCTACGCGCACTCCTACAGCCACGACGACGAGAGCGCGACGCCCGGCTCCTACCAGGTGCGGCTGGGGGCCGTTTCCGGGACCGGGACCTCGGTGACGCAGGACTCCGGGACCATCGGCGCCGAGATGACCGCGACGACGCGCACGGCACTGGAGCGCTACAGCTTCCCCTCCGGGGCGCACCCCGAACTCGTCCTGGACCTCGCCAACAACTACACCAGCCGCAGCCGTGCCACCCTGGACGCCACCACGCTCGCGGACGGCACCACCGCCATCAGCGGCCTGGTCGCGGGGTCGTTCAACGGCGCCTCCTACCGGCTGTACTACTACGCCACCACCAACGTCCCGGTGACCTCGCTGAAGAGCTGGGGCAGCGACGGCAAGCTCGGCGACGCCACCACGCAGGACGGCACCGACACCGGAGCCGTCCTCGGGTTCGACGAGTCCGCCGGCAAGGACATCGAGCTGCGCGTCACGGTGTCGCCGATCAGCGCCGAGCAGGCCGCGACCGACCAGCGCAACGAGGTCGGCGACCTCACCTTCGACCAGGCACGCGCGCGGACGAAGGCGGACTGGAACAGCACGCTCGGCGCCGTGGCCGTGCAGGCGTCCGCGAAGTCCGACCCCGGCGCGACGCTCACCAAGGAGTTCTACACGCACCTGTACCGCATGTACGCGCTGCCGGTGAACGCCACCAGCACCAGCGGCACGTACCGAGGCGTCGACGGAGCGGTGCACAAGACGAACGGCTTCACCTACTACGACGGCTGGTCCACCTGGGACGACTTCCGCAAGTACTCCGTCGAGGCCTACATCGACCCGGTCACCTACCGGGACCTCGTGCAGTCGCTCATCGAGCTGTTCGCCGACGCGCACACCGCGGGCAAGAGCCTCGGCAGCCTCACCCACTCGGTGCCGACGGTGCGCTGGGAGCGGTCGGCCGTGGTGATCGCCGACGCGCTGTCGAAGGGCTACCACGACTTCGACCGGCTCGACGAGGCGTACCCGGCGCTGAGGTCGTACACCGGCTACTACACGGGCACGCAGCTGCGGCAGGGCTACATCGCCGGTGACCCCGGTACGACCGTGCAGCGCGGCTACGACCAGTGGGCGCTGTCGGTCATCGCCTCCGCGCTGGGCAAGGACGCGGACGCGAAGAAACTGCGCACCCAGTCGACCATGGCGATCGACCACCTGGTCAGGTCCGGTGCCTGGACCGCCGCCGACGGCACCGAGGTCGGTCTGCTCACCCCGCGCGCCGCGGGCGGCGACTGGCAGAGCGCCGACTACGAGAAGTTCGAGGCGGCGAGCCTCTACCAGGGCACCCTGTGGCAGTACCACTGGTACGACGCCTACGACATGGGCGGCCTCATCAAGGCCATGGGCGGCGAGAAGGCCGGCCGGGCCGCGATCGAGCACATGTTCGGCGAGGACTCCGACGCCGACGACGGCTCGACCATGCTACACTCCAACGCCAACGAGATCGACCTCCAGGCCCCCTACCTCTTCAACTACGTCGGCGAGCCGAGCCTGACGCAGAAGTGGGTGCGCGCCATCTACACGGGCGAGACCTGGAACCGCTACATCGCGACCGGCTCCACCAACGAAGCCCCCTCCTCCGGCGGCGAGTTCACCCCGCCGGTCAAGACGCAGGTGTACAAGCTCTCCCCGCACGGCTTCCTGCCGACCATGGACAACGACGCCGGCACCATGTCGACCATGTTCGTCGCCGCCGCCCTGGGCCTGTTCCCGGTGACGGCCGGCTCCAGCCAGTTCCAGATCGGCAGCCCGTTCTTCGACTCCACGACGATCACCTACGCCAACGGCAGCCGGTTCACGGTGCGGGCCGACGGCGTGTCGGCGAGCGACTACTACGTCCAGGGCGCCACGTTGAACGGCAAGCGGTTCGCCAACACGTGGCTGGACTACTCGCAGATCGTCTCCGGCGGCACCCTGAAGTTCACCATGGGCGCCAAGCCCTCCTCCTGGGGCTCCGCCACCAAGGCCGCGTACTCGCTAGACACCGACTCCGGTGACACCGGCACGGCCACGACGGGCGGCACCACCGTCTCCGCCGCGCCGGACACGGTCGACACCGCCGCCGACGGCACCGTGGACGAGCGTGTGAAGCTCACCCTGTCCGGCCGGGCGACGTTCGCCGCCCGCAAGGGCACGAGCCTCACCAGGACGGGGGCGGCCACGCTCACCGGGCTCCCCGACGGCGTCACCGCCGACCTCCGCGTCACCGGCTCGCGCAACGTGACACTGACCCTCACCGGCAGCACCGAGACCGACGCGCGGTTCGGCATCACCTTCCAGGACGCGGCCTTCGCCCACGGAGCGTCGGCCTCGACGGTGACCGGCACCGGGGTGTCCCCGACCGACCCGCTGGTCATCTCGGCCGCCGCGGTGCAGCGCGCGGCCCTCGTCGACCTCGTCGACCAGGCGTCCCTGGTGCGCAGCGGCAACTACTCCGACGGCTCCTTCAGCCTGTTCCGCTCAGCCCTCGAACACGCCCGCACCGTCCTCGCGGACACGTCCGCCGCGACCGGCACCCTCATGGCCGCGCACGACGCGCTGGAGTCCGCCATCGACGCGCTCACCCTCGACGAGGGCGGCTACGCCGTCCTCCAGGCCGAGAGCCCCGACCAGAAGGACGGCCCCAGCCTGGTCAGCGAGGCGTACTACTCCGACGGCGACCTCGGCGGCGTCACCGAGGGCTCCTGGGAGCGGTTCACCAAGCTCGACTTCGGCGGCGTCGCCCCGCGCAGCATCTCGGTCCGCTACGCCAACTCGCAGGCGACCACGGCGAAACCGAGCAGCGTCGACATCCACGCCGGTGCCGCCGACGGCCCCGTGGTCGCCACCGTCTCGCTCCCCGGCACCGGCGGCTGGCAGTACTACACCACGGTCCAGGCCACCGTCACCGACCCGGAAGCGCTGCTGCAGTCGTCGAGCGCGACGTTCGTCTTCCACGCCCCCTCCGGGCAGCAGTGGGTGTCGAACTTCGACTGGTACCAGTTCTCGCCGTACCCGGTCACGTCGTCCGCCACGACCACGCTCGCCACGCTGACGGCCGCGAACACCACCACGACCGGCGCCGGTTCGCTCCCGCTGAAGCTCTCCAACGGCATCTTCGAGAACGTGACCAACGGCGCCTGGGCCGCGTGGCGGGGCACCGACCTGGGCGACGGCGCGGACACCGTCACCGTCAGCTACGACAAGCCCCAGTCGCGCGCGGCGTCGGACTCGCACATCGCACTGCACCTCGGCTCGAAGGACGGCGCGACCAGCGTCGACATCCCGCTCGGCTACACCGGATCGGGTTGGGGCACCGTCGCCACCACCACCGTGCCCCTCGACCCGAGCGTCTTCACCGGCGTCCAGGACGTGTACGCCGACTTCGTCTCCAGCACGCAGTCCGACACCCAGCCCTACGTGGCCAACGTCTACTCACTGACCCTGACCCGGCAGGCCGACGCCCCGGTGGCCTTCGACGCCACGTCGTTCGACTCCAGCAGTGGCGGCGGCCTCAAGAGCGAGACGGCCACCTGGAGCGGCGCGGGGTCGGCCACCGACCTGGGCGGCACCTACGACGGCGCCTGGATGAGCTACGGGGACATCGACTTCGGCGACTCCCCGAAGAACACCGTCACCCTCACCTACGCCAACAACTCCGCCCGTTGCGGCACCGGTTCGGCCGTGCAGATCTACCTGGACTCCTTCGACGCGGCCAACCCGGGCGCGCCGTACGCGACCGTCCCGCTGCCCGTGACGGGAGCCTCGTGGTCGTCCGGGGGGACGACCAGCCTGACCCTGCCGACGGCGCTCACCGGCACGCACACCGTCCACCTGCGCCTGACGACGACCGCGGACTCCTCCCACCCGTACGTCGCCAATCTGGGCCGGATCACCTTCAGCCACACCGACACGCCCACCACCACGGACACCTCCGCCCTGCGCAAGGCGATCGACCAGTACGCGCCGCTGGCCGGCGACGCGCAGCGCTACGACACCGTCGACTTCGGTGTCTTCCAGCGCGAACTGGCCGCCGCCCGGGCCCTGGTGGAGGCCGGCGACGCGACCCAGCTCGACGTGGACGCGCAGACCCGCAGCCTGACCCTCGCCGCCAAGCAGCTCGTCCCGCTGCCCAGACTGCGGCTGGAGGACCTGGTCGCGACCGCGTCCGCGCTCGACAAGGCGCGCTACACCGACGCCTCCTGGTCGGCGTTCACCGACGCGCTCGCCGCGGCGAAGACCGCGGTCGCGGACGACGCCGCGACGGACGACACCCTCACCGCACGCCATGACGCCCTCGCCAAGGCCCTGTCCGGCCTCACCACGAAGCCCAGGACGGTGCCGGCGGCGCCCGACGCGGTGTCGGCGACCGCCTCCGGCACGAGCGTGACCGTCGCCTGGTCCGCACCCGAGGACGATGGCGGCTCCCCGGTCACCGGCTACGAGATCACCCTCGACGGCGGCCACCAGGTGGAGATCGACGATCCGGGCAGCCGGAGCACGACCTTCACCTGGTTGCCGGCCGGCACGTCCTACACGGCACGCGTGCGCGCGCTGAACTCCGTCGGCGCCTCGGACTCCAGCGCCGCCACGGCACCCGCGGTCACCGGCGACGGCACGCCGCAGGCGCCGACCGTGACCGGTGTGCTCACCGACGGCAAGCAGGTCCGGGTGACCTGGCGCCCCGCGGCCGACGGAGGCTTCCCGGTCGTCGGTTACGCCGTGACGCTGGACGGCGGGACGACCGTGCACGTGCCCGCCACCGCGCGCACGACGCTGCTCACGACCGCGAGGGCGGCCAAGGCGCACACGGCCACGGTCACCGCCGTCACCCTGGCCGGCACCTCGGACGACGCCACGGACACCACCACCTCGACCGAGGCGTCCGACCCGTCGACGTACACGCCGACCCCCTTCCCGGACGACACGCTGAAGGCGTCGTACGCGTCGGACGAGTGGCCGGCCACCGACGACGGAAGCGACTACTTCAACGACCTCCTCAGCGGCATCGACGACCTCGGCCACGACGTCCTCGGCGCCAACACCAAGCTGACGGAGGGCAGCCCGCTCACCGCGCAGAACGACGAGATCGCCGTGCGTATCAACAACGCGGCGACCCAGCAGCAGGTCGACCGGGCCGAGGTCGACGCCGGCAACAGCGCCACCGTGACGATGGCGGACGGCCTCGGCTCCCGGCTCGGGCAGCTCTACCTCGACGCCCTGAACAGCGGCCAACTGCCCAAGACGAGCGCGCTGTTCTCCCGCGTCACGCAAGGCATCGACACCCACGACGCGGCGAAGAACCACTACGGCTACCTGCGGCCGTACGTGCGGCTGGGCTTCGTCGGCGACGGCGGCTACGTGTACGAGTCGCAGGACGGCTCGTACAGCAGCCTGGCCACCAGCGGCTCCTACCCGAGCGGCCACACCTACGGCGGCTACGAGGCCGGGACGATCCTCGCCACCCTGCTGCCGGAGCTGGCACCGTCGATCCTCGCGCGCACCTCGGAGTACGGCGACAACCGCATCGTCCTCGGCTTCCACTACCCGCTCGACGTCATGGGCGGCCGCATCACCGGGCAGGCCACCGTCGCCCACCGGTGGGCCGACCCCGACTTCGCCGCGCTGCTCACCCAGGCCCACACCGAGATCGAGAACGTCCTGCTCGCCCAGTGCCGGGAGGAGGGGTACGGCGACACGCTCACGGCCTGCGAGGGCGACGCCTACGACGGGCTGAGCACGGCGCAGGACGTCGACCTGTACACGCGGCGCCTGACCTACGGGTTCTCCCGGACCGGCAAGGCCGGGCAGGCCCTCACGGTGCCGACCGACGCGGCGGCGCTGCTGATCACGGCCTTCCCCGACCTCACCACCGAACAGCGCGCCGAGATCCTGGAGCAGACCGCGACGGACTCCGGATACCCCCTCGACCTCACCGCGGACGGCGAAGCGAGCTGGCAGCGCATCAACCTGGCGGCGGCGATGGCGGCACACGTGGTCGTGAACGCCGACGGGTCGGTCACGGTGACGAACTTCTCGGACGCCACCCGGGCCAGCGTCGCCGACGCGAGCCGGATCACCGTGGGCGGCGTGGCGATCGACGGATTCGATCCGCAGGTGTCCACCTACGTCGTCGACTGGCCGAAGAACGCCGGGATTCCGGCCGTCTCCGCCGTCCCGGCCGCCTCCGGGGCGCGGGTGAAGGTCACCAACGGCAGCTCCACCGTCTCGTCCACCACCTCCCGGTTCACCACCCGCACCATCACGGTGACCTCGGCCAACGGCGCGGTCACCCGGACCTACACGGTCGGCTTCCACCGCACGGACCGCGATCACCGGCCGGTGGCCGCCGGTGCGTCCGGAACCTGGGTCGGCGGCGTCGGCGGCGTCGGCGGCACGGGCACCGCGGGCGGCACCGGGCTGTGGTCGTGGGCCACGGAGTGGGCGCGGACCCGGGAGGCGCCGACGGCCCGGCGCACGCCGTGACCGCCCAACCTGCGGGTGAGCGGCGGACGTTCACCCGCAGGTCCGGTTACCGGCGCGGGGAGCCTGATGCACGGCTGCGGACGCGGAAGGCGATGCAGTCGGGGGAGGGCACGGCCACGCTCGTACCGGTGTCGGTGAGGTGGCCGGAGCCGAGGGTGCCTTGGAAGAGGAGACGGGGTGGCGCCAGTCGGCACGTGTGTCCGGCAGGGTGTCCGCCGCGGTCGGGTTGACCGCGGCGCCGAGCCCTTCGACGGCGGTGACCAGGTGGTGCCCCGGAGTGAGGGCCGGACCGGCGAGCGCGGTCTTTCCGGGTGTGCCGGTGAGGATGACGTCACCGGGTGCGAGGGTCAGGAAGGTGCTGCAGTAGGAGAGAAGTTCGGCGGGTGTGAAGAGCAGGTCACGGGTGGAGCCGCGTTGCCACTCGACGCCGTCGACGGTGAAGGTGACGGTCAGATCGCGGGCGTCGTCGACCTCGTCCGGGGTGACCAGCAGCGGCCCGAGCGGGGTCGAGCGGTCGAAGACCTTGCCCTGGAGGGCTTCGGTGGTGCGGTGCTGCCAGTCACGCAGGGACAGGTCGTTGGCCACGCAGTACCCGGCGATGGCGTGCTGCGCCTCCCGCACGCCGGCCCGGCGCAGGCGCCGTCCGACGATGACGGCCAGTTCCACCTCACCGTCGACGTGGTCGCTGATGCGGGGCAGCGTGATCGTGTCGCGAGGTCCGGTCAGGGTGGAGGGGAACTTGGCGAAGAGCGTGGGATACGTGGGCGTGGGGCGCCCCAGCTCCTCGATGTGGCTCCGGTAGTTCAGGCCGACGCACAGAATGTGTGCGGGGGCCGGTGAGACGCGGGCGTAGTGGGCGGTGCGGGCATCCACTTCGCCGACGTCCCTCAGGCGGTCGCGGTGGAGCCAGGCGTCGACGGCGTCGGCGGCGTCGACCAGGACGGCGCGGTCGCCCTCGATGCGGGCCGCGCTGAGGGTGTTGCCGGTACGGATGGTGGCGAAACGCATGCCCGCTCCCCGGGGTCGGTGTGCTACAGCTGGACGGTGGTGCCGGCGTCGAGACGGTCGATGGCGGTGCCGGTCAGGCCCTGCTCGCCGAGGAGGCGGGCGGTGGACTGCTGGCCGAGGTCGCTGAGCATCAGTTCGTGGATCTGGATGACCCGCTCGGGCTTGACGGCACGGACGTAGTCGGCGGCTTCGCCGAGCTTGGTCCAGGGCCCGCTGGTCGGCAGCAGCAGGGTGCGCACGGGAGTGCCGGGCGCGAAGTAGGCGTCGCCGGGGTGGTAGAGGGTGCCCTCGTCGACGAGGTAGCCGACGTTGTCGGGGCACGGGATGTCGGCGTGGATCGGCGCGTGCCGGTGACCGTGGACGGAGACGCTCAGGGAGCCCACGGTGAAGGCGTCGCCCGCGGCCACCGTGTGGACGCGGCCCTCGTGGCCGCCGAGGGCGTCCGCCACGGCGGAGGTGCCGTAGACGTGCAGGTCCGGCTGGGCGTCGAGCGCGGCGGTGACGAGCTTGTCGTCGAAGTGGTCGAAGTGTTCGTGCGTGATCAGAACGGCGTGGGCGCGAGAGACGGCCTCTGCCGCGTCGGGCGTGAAGGTGCCGGGGTCGATGACCAGCCGGGTGCCGTCCTTCTCCAGGGTGACGCAGGCGTGGGCGTGCTTGGTGAGCTGCACGGGGGCATCCTCTCCGGTGACGGATCATTTCTACAACCAAACTGTATACCTAAGGTGTGGAACTCGGTTGCAGGCCGCGGCTAGGCTGGTCCCCATGGACGACCACCGGCTCGCCGAAGAACTCCGCCAGACCGTCGGACACCTGGTGCGCACCGTGCGCACCGCCGACACGATGCCCCCGGCCGAGGCCGCGGTCCTGGGCTATCTGGACCGTGTCGGCCCGCTCACCACCGCCGACATCGCGCAGCGGCGGGGCGTGAGCCACCAGTCGATCGCCAAGGCGGTCAAAGAACTCCTCACGCAGGAGCTGGTGACGGCCGAGCCGCACCCCGGCGACGGACGCAAACTCCTGCTCCACCTCACACCGGCGGGGCGCGGGCGCCTGGACGAGGAGCGCCGCAGGCGTGCGGACTGGCTCGGCGGCGCGATCAACGACGTACTCAGTGCCGAGGAGCGGCAGACGCTGGCGGCGGCGCTGCCCTTGCTGTCACGGCTGACGGAACATCTCAGGGCCAGGTGAGGTGATCAGTCGGCCGCGTGCGGCGCCGCCGTGGCGGCTGGGTGGGGCTCGGGGCGGTTGGACCTCAGGGTGCCCGGTGGTCAGGCGACAAGGCCGGAGCAGGTGCGGGGCAATGAGAGGATGGCGAGGTGATGGCAACAACCAGTGACATCGAGAAAGCGGCCCAGGTGCTGCGCGCCGGAGGCTTGGTGGCCCTCCCGACCGAGACCGTCTACGGTCTGGGCGCGAACGCCGAAGACCCCGCCGCCGTCGCACGCATCTTCCAGGTCAAGGGCCGTCCGCCCACCCACCCGCTGATCGTCCACATCGGCGCCGCGGACCAGCTGGACGACTGGGTCGAGGAAGTGCCCGCGACCGCGCGCCTGTTGGCCGAGCACTTCTGGCCGGGGCCGCTGACCCTGGTCCTGCGCCGTGGCCGGCGCGTGCCCCTCGAAGCCACCGGTGGCCTGGAGACGGTGGCCGTGCGGGTGCCCGATCACCCCCTCGCGCTCGCCCTGCTGTCCGCCTTCGGCGGCGGCGTGACGGCCCCGTCCGCCAACCGCTTCGGCTCGGTCAGCCCGACGACGGCCGACCACGTGCGCGCGGAGCTCGGCGACGCCGTCGACTTCGTCCTGGACGGCGGTCCCTGCCAGGTCGGCGTGGAGTCGACCATCGTCGACGTCACCGGCGAGACTCCGAGCATCCTGCGGCCCGGCGGTGTGACCCGCGAGGATCTCGAAGCGGTCCTGGGGCACCCGGTCGGAGTGCCCGCCACCAGCCATGTACGGGTGCCTGGCCAGCACCCCTCCCACTACGCACCGCGCGCGCAGGTCGTCCTGGTCGAACCGGAGAAGGTCGTCCACGAGGCGGAACTCGCGCAGGAAGTGGGCCACCGGGTGGGTGTCCTGCTTCCGTCCGCCTACGCCGGCGCTCCGGTCAGGGCGCACGCGGTGGTGACGGTTCCCGAGTCCGGGGCCGCCTATGCGCGCGAGCTGTACGGGTTCCTGCGCGAGCTCGACCAGCGGGGCTGTGACCGGATCGTCGCCTCCCTGCCGGAGGAGGAGGGCCTGGGCCTCGCCATCGCCAACCGCCTCCGCCGCGCGGCGGGCCCCCGGTCGTCGTAGCGGGGTCCCTCCCCTCGGACACCGCCCCGGAAGCCGCCGCGATGGTCCAGACGCGGCTGTGGGTGTCGCAGACGCCGGTGCCGTCGTCGGCCGGTCCCAAGGGCGTGGTGCCCTGGTAGTGCGGTGAGCTGCCCGCGGGGAGCAGGACGGGGGAGTCGCCCAGGGGGATGCCCAGCGCGGCTCCCGCTTCGGCGACGGCCTTCTTGGCCTGCTCGCCCGCGTGGTCGCGGTGTCGCCGGACTTGATGGACTGGACGCGGTCGTGTGGGGTGGTGTCCTGGCGTCGAACCGGCCCAGTCCGACGATCTCGACATCGTCTCCCGCCCCGGGATTCACAGCCCCACCTTCATCGAGCACCCGGTCGCACGGCCGCCGCGACTTCATCGAGCGCACCGGCGGCGACCGCTTCGAGCTCTTCATCGATACCGCCCTGTTCCAGACCGGCCGGTCGACCGCGGTCACGAGGGCTTCGAGGGCAGGAGCGCCCGGCGCTTCTCGAACCCCTGGCCGTCCCCATGACCGACCTCGCCGACGTCCTGCCGCACGTGCACTCCCGACACCTCCACCGGCCTCGACAAGCCGACGGGGAGATGCGCGTGTGCCCCGGCCCCGTCGCCGTAGCGTCGACGGGGCCGGGGCCGGGACACGGGTGCCGTGCCGGGTCAGGCGGGTTGCCGCTCCTCGTCGGCCGGGTCGTGCAGCGGCGGCAGGAACAGCGAGCAGGCCAGGGCGACGAGCGTGACCAGGGCGCCGAGCCAGAAGATCCACGTGTAGCCGGTGTCCAGGTAGAAGGCGGTGCCGTCGACGACCGTGCTGTCCGCGGCCAGGACGGCGTAGGCACCGGCGGTGACGATCGCGCCGAACAGGCTGACGAGCATGTTGAGCATGCCGCTGCCCAGGCCCTGCTCGTCGCGGGAGACCACGCCGACCACGAGGGTCGGCGCGCCCGCCACCACCACGCCTGCGCCGACGTTGGCGACGCAGGAGGTCAGGATGAGCTGCAGCTCGTTGCCGTGGTAGAGGCCGACGAGGGCGTAGCCGGCGGCCATCACCACCAGACCGGCGCACCAGATCCGGCGGGCGTCGAAGCGCCGCAGGCAGCGGCTGACGAGCAGCCCGGTGCCGAACATCACCAGGTTCCAGCTCACGCTGACGACGGCGTTGTGGTGGGCCGTCCACCCCAGGCCCGCCGAGACGCCGGGGATGTGCGGGTAGAGGGCGAGCAGGATGGCGAGGCCCGGCATGGTGAAGGCGACCGTCTGGGCGAGACCGCCGGCGGTGAGCGCGAGGGCGACCGGGCGGCGGCTGAGCACCTTCAGGTCCAGGATGGGGTGCGGGCTGCGGCGCTCGACGAGCAGGAAGACGGCGAGGGCGACGCAGCCCGCCGCCAGCCAGCCCAGGGTGCGCGCGTCGGACCAGCCCCAGCTCTGCCCCTGCCCCACGGCGTAGACCACGGCCGTCAGACCGCCGCCGAGCACGAGGCCGCCCAGCCAGTCGAAGCCGGAGTCGAAGGCGTGCCGCGGCGTCTCCGGCACCAGTGCCGCGATCAGCGCGAAGGCGAAGGCGGTGGCGGCGGCCAGGAACCACAGGGCCCCGCGGTAGCCCCAGTGGTCGACCAGCCAGCCCGCCAGGAAGGGGGAGACGAGCGCCACCAGGCCGACGCTGCTGCCCATGATGCCGCTGGCCTGCTTGACGAGCCGGGGCGGGAAGGTGTCCCGCACGGCGGCGAAGGACAGGGCGCCGAAGGGACCGTAGAACCCGGCGATCGCCCGGCCCGCCAGGACCAGCCAGAACGCCCCGGCGAGGGCCGCCAGCATCTCTCCGGCGGCGCCCAGGGCGGTCATGGCGAGCATGACGCGCCGCTTGCCGTACAGGTCTCCCAGCTTGATCACGAAGGGCGTGAGCAGGGTGGACACCAGCGTCAGCGTCAGTCCGAACCACACCACCTGCGTGGTGTGGAAGGCCTGCGCGACTCCGGCGGTGGCGTTGGCGCCGAGGATGCCGCCCGCGGCCAGCAGCTGGGTCGGCCACGCGAGCGCGACCAGCAGCAGGACGAGTCGGGGATTCCACCGTCCGTCCTGATCGGTGGGTGCTTCCTGGTCGAGCGAGGGGCTTGATGACATCGGCGTCATGCCAGCCCTCCTTTCACGGAGGTGCCAAGGGGAGGGTAGGAGGCGCGGGGGGGTGGTGGGACGCGGGGGCCCGGCTCAACACGTCGTTCACAGGGACGTGACAGCACGGCAATCCGTCGGCGTGACGTCGATGATGAACCCAATACCTAGTGTTCGCTAGGTGTTGAAGGTGTGACCCACCTCACTCGCTTTCGCGGTGCCGGGTGGGTCGCCGGGGCCGTACACCTGCTCAGTACTGTTCTTGCATGGCGACACCCAGGGGCCCGCGGGGGCACTACACGGCCGGCCGGGCGCGGCGCACCCAGATCCTGGACGCGGCGCTGCTGCGCTTCGGGCAGGACGGCTACCGCAAGACCTCCCTCGCTCGCGTCGCCCGCGACGCCGAGATCACCGACGCCGGTCTGCTGCACCACTTCCGCGACAAGCAGCAGTTGCTGCTCGCGGTCGTGGAGTACTGGCACGAGCGCATGGACGTGCGGTGGGAGCGGGTCTCGGACTCGGTGCGGGACGCCTTCCGCTGTCACCTGGAGGACACGGCCGAGACCCTCGCCATGCCCGGCATGGTGGAACTGGCCGTCGTCCTCGGCGCGGAGGCCACCGCCGCCGACCACCCGGCTCACGGCCACTTCACCGGCTGGCAGGAGAAGGGCGTCCGGGAGCTGGCCGACCGGCTGCGGGCGGGCATCCGCGGCGGTGAACTGCGGCCCGGCCTGGACTGCGACGGCATCGCCCGGGAGTGTGTGGCCATGGACGCCGGACTCCAGCAGCAGTGGCTGGCCGCGGGGCGCACCTTCGACCTCGTGGCCGTCATGCGCGGCCACCTCGACCGCCTGATGCGGTCCATCTCGACCGACGGACAGGGCCTGTAGAGGCGGTTTCCGCGCCCCGGCCGGGCGGGGGAGTCGTGCGGTGCTGTTGTCATGTATGCGGCAGTCCGCGCCCATGCGATGTCCGGGTGTGTGTCTCATGTCACCCACTCGAACACCTAGTAATCACTAGGTATTGGTCGCATGATCAAGCCTGCTCACCTCCGGCGCTGAGAAAGGCCGTCATGCACCACAACTGGGCCGCACGTGTGGTCAGTCCTCCCCCCGGCACCCTCCCCACCGCGCAGGGGGCCCGCCCGGCCGTCCTGCTGCGCTCCGAGTTCACCGCGCACACCGCCGTGCGGTCTGCCCGGCTCCGGGTCACGGCTCTGGGCGTGTACGAGATGGAGATCAACGGCACCGTGGTGGGAGACCACGTGCTGGCTCCGGGGTGGACGAGTTACCACCACCGCCATCGCTACCAGTCCTTCGACGTCACCGCCCTCGTCACCGAGGGGCGCAACGCCTGGGGCGCCCACCTGGCCGACGGCTGGTACCGGGGCCTGCTCGGATTCAACGGCGGCACCCGGGACATCTACGGCCCCCGCACCGGACTGCTGGCGGAACTCCGGCTGGAGTACGCCGACGGCACCACCGAGACCGTGGCGACCGGGGACGGCTGGCGCTGGAGCCCGGGCCCGATCCTCGCCGCTGGCCTGTACGAAGGCGAGGAGTACGACGCCCGCCGCGAGCAGGCCGGCTTCAGCAGGCCCGGCTTCGACGACACGGCATGGCGGCACGCCGACACGCTCGACTTCGACACCGGCGTCCTCTTCCCGGCCGACAGCCCTCCCGTCCGCCGTACCGAACACCTCGCGCCCGCCGCCGTTCACACCTCGCCCACGGGCCGCACTCTCGTGGACTTCGGCCAGAACCTCGTCGGACGGCTGCGCATCCGCGTGCGCGGCGAGGCCGGACGCACGATCACCCTCCGCCATGCCGAGGTCCTCCAGAACGGCGACCTGTGCACCCGGCCGCTGCGGCACGCCACCGCGACCGACCGCTACGTCCTGCGCGGCGACCCGGCCGGCGAGGAGTGGGAACCCCGCTTCACCTTCCACGGCTTCCGCTACGCCGACATCGAGGGCTGGCCCGGCGACCTGGACCCGGCCGACGTCACCGCCGTGGTCCTGCACAGCGATCTGCGCCGCACGGGCTGGTTCTCCTGTTCCGACGCCTCCCTCGAACGCCTCCACGAGAACGTGGTGTGGGGCATGCGCGGCAACTTCCTCGACGTCCCCACCGACTGCCCCCAGCGCGACGAACGCCTCGGCTGGACCGGCGACGTCCAGGTCTTCGCGCCCACCGCCGCCTACCTCTACGACGTCCGTGACTTCCTGCGCTCCTGGCTGCGCGACCTCGCCGCCGACCAGGCGGACGACGAACGGCGCGTCCCGCCGGTGTTCAGCCCGGACATCCCGGTCATCACGCCGGTTGCGCTGCCGGCCGGCAACCCGCCCATGGCCGGCTGGTGCGACGCGGCCGTCATCGTCCCCTGGGTCCTCCACGAGCGCTACGGCGACACCGAGGTACTGCGCGCCCAGTACGCCTCGATGCGGGACTGGGTCGACGCCGTCGACCGGATCGCCGGGCCGGAGCGCGTGTGGGGGGAGGGCTTCCAGTTCGGCGACTGGCTCGACCCGGCCGCCCCGGCCGACGACCCCGGCCGCGCCATGACCTCCGGCGCCCTGGTCGCCACGGCGTACTTCGCGCACTCCGCACGCCTGCTGGCACGAGCGGCGCAGGTGCTGGACGAGAAGGAGGACGCCGCGCACTACGACGATCTGGCCGACGCGGTCCGCGACGCCTTCCTGGCCCGCTTCCACCTCGGCGGCGGACGTCTGGCCGAGGAGACGCAGACCGCCTACGCCCTCGCCCTGTGCTTCCGCCTGCTGACGGACGGCGCCGAACGCCACGAGGCCGGGCGCCGACTGGCCGACCTGGTGGCCGGCGCCGGCCACCGCATCGGCACCGGCTTCCTCGGCACGCCCCTGGTGTGCGACGCGCTGACCGACACCGGGCACGTCGACACCGCCTACCGCCTGCTGACGCAGCGCACCTGCCCCTCCTGGCTCTACCAGGTCGACATGGGCGCGACCACCGTCTGGGAACGCTGGGACAGCATGCTCCCCGACGGCAGCGTCCATCCCGGCGAGATGACCTCCTTCAACCACTACGCCCTCGGCGCGGTCGCCGACTGGATGCACCGCACCATCGCCGGTCTCGCGCCGGCCGCACCCGGCTACCGGCGGCTGCTGATCCGGCCCCGCCCCGGAGGCGGCCTCACCTGGGCCAGGGCCGCGCACGACACACCGTACGGCCGGGTCGAGACCGGATGGCGCGTGGAGGGGACCTCACTCGCCGTCGACCTCCTCGTGCCGCCCGGCGTCACCGCACTGGTCGACCTTCCGGACACCCCGCCCACGGAGGTCGGCCCCGGCCGGCACTCCTTCCGAGGCCCCCTGCCCACGGCGTGACGGGCCGCGCCCCCATCCCCCCATCCACCGTTGCGAGGATCTCCCATGAGCCACCACTCCAGCCTGCCCGACACCTTCCTGTGGGGCGTCGCCACCTCGGGCCACCAGACCGAGGGCGACAACGACGCCGGCGACACCTGGTTCCTGGAACACACCTCCCCCTCACTCTTCCGGGAGCCCAGCGGACCGGCCTGCCGGTCCTACGACCTGTGGGAGACCGACCTCGACCTCGCCGCCGGCCTCGGCCTCAACGCCTTCCGCTTCTCCGTCGAGTGGGCGCGCGTCGAGCCCGAACCCGGTGCCGTCCGCACCGAGGCCCTGGACCACTACGAACGCCTCGTCGACGGCTGCCTGGAGCGCGGCCTCGCTCCCGTGGTGACGTTCAGCCACTTCACCGCGCCGCACTGGTTCGCCGCGGCCGGCTCCTGGACCGCCGCCGACGCCCCGGACCGCTTCGCCGCACAGTGCGACCGGGTCATGGCCCGCTTCGGCGACCGCATCGCCTACGCCGTCACCCTCAACGAACCCAACCTCGAACAACTCCTGCAGGCCGGCGGGAAGTTGCCGCCCCAGGCGGAGGCCGTGAAGAACCGGATGCTCGCCGCCGCCGCGCAGGCCGCCGGATGCCGGACCTACGCCAGCGCCAACGTCATCCCCGCGCACCGCCAGGACGAGTTCCAGGCGGCGTTCACCCAGGCCCACCGCGCCGCCCGCGCGGCGATCAAGGCACGCCGCGGCGATGTCCCCGTGGGGGTCTCCATCGCCGTCGCCGACGAGGTGGCGATCCCCGGCGGCGAGGAACGCCGCGACGCCAAGCGCGCCGCCGTCTACGAGCACTGGCTGCGCGAGGCACGCCACGACGACTTCATCGGCGTACAGAACTACGAGCGCATCGTCCACGGCCCCGACGGGGAGGTCGCCGTCGACGGCGAGCTCAACGGCATGGGAACGGCGATTGCCCCCGGCTCCCTCGCCGGATCCGTGCGCTACGCCCACGAGGTGTCGGGCGTGCCGGTGCTGGTCACCGAACACGGCATCCAGACCTCCAACGACGCACAACGCGCCGCCTTCGTCCCCGCCGCCGTCCGGGAACTGGTCGCCGAGGCCGCCGCGGGCACACCGGTCCTCGGCTACTGCCACTGGACGCTCCTGGACAACTTCGAGTGGATCTTCGGCTACGACGCCCAGCTGGGCCTGTACGAGGTGGACCGCGCGACGTTCCAGCGCCGCCCGAAGCCGAGCGCACAGGTCTACGCCGACGTGGTGCGCAGCCACCGAGGCGTGCTCGCCGCGCCGAACTGAGCGGACGCCCCCCAGAGTGCCGCAACCGGGCTAGGGTCGGCCGGATGAGCGCGAGCGATGCGAACCGGCGCTGGACACGGTCCATGCCCGAGGCCTACGAACGCCACCTGGTGCCGGTCTTCTTCCGCCCCTTCGCCACCGACCTGGCCGCCAGGGCGGCGGCGATGCGGCCCCGCAGGGTCCTGGAACTCGCCGCCGGCACGGGCGCGTTGACCTCGGCCCTGCTCACCGCGCTCCCCGCGGCCTCGGTGGTGGCGACCGACCTCAACGAGGCGATGGTCACCGCCGGATCGGCGCGGGAGCCGCGCGCCCGGTGGCGGCAGGCGGACGCGCAGGAACTGCCTTTCGAAGACGGCGGTTTCGATGTCGTGGTGTGCCAGTTCGGGGTGATGTTCTTCCCGGACCGGGCCGCCGCGTACGCCGAAGTGCGCAGGGTTCTGACTCCGCGGGGGCGGTTCCTGTTCAGCAGCTGGGGCCCGCTGGCCGCGCACGGCTTCGGGGCCGCTTTCCAGGCGGCCCTGGAAGAGTGCATGCCCGGCCGGGCGCCGTCGTTCCTGAGGGACGTGCCGCACGGCTACACCGATTCCGCGGTGGTCGCCGCGGACCTGGCGGCCGCCGGACTGGCCCTGGCCTCCGCGCAGGAACTCACCCTGGAGGGCGTCGCCCCGTCGGCCGCCTCCGTCGCCACCGGACTCCTCACCGGTACGCCGGTGAGCGCCGCCCTTGAGACCCACGCGGACGCACCGGCCCTGCGGGCCGCCGTGATCCAGGGAATGACCGACCGCCTCGGCACGGGCTCCGTCTCGGCGCCGATGACCGCGACCGTCTACACGGCACGCCATCCGGCCTGACCTCTGTTCGGCGGGCCCAGCGCGCTTTCGTGCCCCAGGCTCCGGCGTCCAGGCCGCGCGTGAGCACGGTGACGATGGCGTCGATCACGGGGCCCATGTCCTGCGGGGCGACGCGGCGCCGGTCGGCTCGCCAGGTCAGCGCGAGGAGGCCGTTCATGGTGGCCGACAGGGCGCAGGCGGTGGACCGGGGTCCGGGTCGCGCCCTCACGGACGAGTCGCCTTCCCAGAGGTCAGTCCGCGCACGGCACGCTCGTGATCACTGCCCGCGGCCTCCACCGGCCGGTGGCCGTCGGCGTCCCCCACGCGCGCGCCGCCCTCCGCCTCAGCGAGGAGACCCGGTCGCCGACGAGCCCGACCGGAAAGCTGTGACCGGCCGCCCCTCGCGCTGGGACGCGGCCAGGTAGCCGACGCAGCCGACGATCGCCGCCGTCCACGCGAGGGTCACCGGCGAGAGCCCGAGCCCGAGGCCGCCGCGGCTGTGGCCCAGCGCCATCCAGTCGGCGAGGGAGGCGCCGAGGGGGCGGGTGATGACGTACGCGGTCCAGAAGGCGGTCACCGCGCCCAGGACGCCGAAGCGGTGGGCGAGCGCGGGCAGGCAGATGCCGGCGGCGAAGAGGGCGACCGAGCCCAGGTAGCCGAGGCCGGCGGTGGCGGTGAGGTCGCCCGTGGCGGTGCCGAGGGCGAAGGTCGCCAGGACCGCCGCCCAGTAGAACGCCTCACGGCGGCGGGTGCGGACGCTGTGGATGGAGAGGGTGCCCTCGCCGGCGTACCAGAGGACGAAGACCGCGGTCAGGACGGTGAGAAAGGCCGGCGTCGACACGGCGTACGGCACGCCGAGGCCGACGTGCAGGACGTCGGCGGCCATCGTGCCGAACACGCTGACCATGACCACGGCCGTCCAGTACACCCAGGCGACGTAGCGGCGCAGGAAGAACTGGACGGCCAGGGAGGCCACCAGGGCGAGACCGCCGAGCGCCACCGCGGGAATCGGCCCGAGGGTCTTGGCCAGCAGGTCCGACGCCGTCTCGCCCATGCCGGTCGTCAGCACCTTGACGATCCAGAAGGAGACGCTCACCTCCGGGACCTTGTTCGCCGACTGGCGTACGGGGACACGGGGACGGTCGTCGAGGACGTGCTCTGCGGTCATGATCGGCACCCTGGCATCGCGGACCTGAACGCGACCTGAACGCCGGGCCGGGCAGCGGCGGCGCGTAGTACCGCGGTACGACGCGGCCGGTGCGGATCAGCCCGCGGTACCACCGCATCGCGGGGTCGCGGCTCTTAGCGTGGGCGGTGAGGCGTCAGGGGTCGTGGACAGGCGCCGGAGTCCGACAGGAAGACACATCAATGATCGACGCACAGCAGCTGACCAAGAGGTACGGAGAGAAGACGGCCGTCGACGGGCTGGACTTCACCGTCGAACCGGGCACCGTGACCGGCTTCCTGGGCCCCAACGGGGCGGGCAAGTCCACCACCATGCGCATGATCGTCGGGCTCGACGCCCCGACCGGCGGCTCGGTGCGGGTCAACGGCCGCCACTACGCCGAGCACCGGGCCCCGCTGCAGGAGGTCGGCGCCCTGCTGGAGGCGAAGTCGATCCACCCCGGACGCTCCGCCTACCACCACCTCAACGCGCTCGCGCTCACCCACGGCATCCCGCGGCGCCGGGTCGACGAGGTCATCGACCTCGCGGGTCTGGGCAGTGTGGCGAAGAAGCGGGCCGGCGCGTTCTCCCTCGGCATGGGACAGCGCCTGGGCATCGCGGCGGCCCTGCTGGGCGACCCGCAGACGGTGATGCTGGACGAGCCGGTCAACGGGCTCGACCCCGAGGGCGTGCTGTGGATCCGCAACCTGCTCAAGGCCCTGGCCGACGAGGGACGGACCGTGTTCGTGTCCTCCCACCTCATGAGCGAGATGGCCCTGGTCGCCGACCACCTGATCATCGTCGGCCAGGGGCGGCTGCTGGCGGACACCACCGTGGCGGAACTGGTCCGCGAGGCGGGCGGCGACACCGTGCAGGTGGCCACGCAGGACCCGGCACGGCTGCGCGAGGTGCTGACCGGACCCGGCGTCGACATCACGGGCCGCGCCGGTTCGGAGGAGCTTCAGGTGACCGGCCTGAGCGCCCGCGAGATCGGCCTGAAGGCGGCCGAGCACGGAATCGCACTGTTCGAACTGACCTCGCGGTCGGTGTCGTTGGAGGAAGCGTTCATGAACCTGACCAGGGATGCCGTGGAGTACCACGGCACGACCGGCGTCGAGGCCCTCGCGGCGGACGGGAGCGCGGCATGAGCACCGTCGTCGAGACCGGGACCGTGGGGGCGCCGGCCGCCGTCCCCGACCGTCCCGCCTACCGGGTGACGGGACGGCGCGTCGTGGCCTCGGAGTGGGCCAAGCTGTGGTCGCTGCGGTCGACGTGGATCACTCTGGGCCTCGGCCTGCTCTTCCTCGTCGCCTTCGGGCTGATCGCCGCGAGCCGCTACAAGTCCGGCTACGGCTCGGGCCGTATGGACGGCGACTTCGCCCAGTCGACGGCCGTGAGCCTGTCACTGTTCGGCACCAACTTCGCGCAGCTCGCCCTCGGTGTGCTCGGCGTGCTGGTCACGGCGGGGGAGTACTCCACCGGCATGATCCGCTCGACCCTGGCGGCCGTACCGCGCCGGCTGCCGGTGCTGTGGTCCAAGGCGGCCGTGTTCGGGCTGGTCGCGCTGGTGATCGCCACGCTGGGCGCGTTCGTCGCCTTCGCGTTCGGCAGCGGCATCGTTTCCGGCACTCCGGCCGCGATGAGCCTGACGCACGCGGGAGTGGTCCGCAGCCTGCTGGGTGCCGGACTCTACCTCGGCCTGGTCGGCGTGATCGGCACCGCGCTGGGCGCTCTGCTGCGGTCGGTGGCCGGGGGCATCTCGGTGCTGGTCGCCGTACTGATGCTGATCCCGGGACTGATCTCCTTGCTGCCCAGCTCGTGGCAGGACGACATCAGCCCCTACCTGCCCAGCAACGCCGGCGAGTCGATGTTCGCCCTGACCCACGACAGCACCACCCTGTCGCCCGCGGCCGGGCTGCTGGTCTTCCTCGGCTGGACGGCGCTCGCGCTGGCGGGCGCGGCGTACCGGCTGGTGCGCAGCGACGTCTGAGCGCCTGCACGATGGGTGGGTGACGACGTTGACGATGACCACCTCCGCCGGCGAGTTCGGCGGGATGGGGCCGCTGGTCGCCCGGATCGCCCGGGGCGGCCAGCGGCTGCGGCAGGCGGACCGGGCGCGCCCCTGGGTGCTGGACACCGCGGTGGTGGTGCTGGTCTTCCTGCTGTTCTGCCTGCCGGACCTGGTGCACCACGGTGCCGGGGACGGGGACGGTCCGCGCCGGGTGCGGGTCGCCTTCACCACGCTGCCGACGGCCGCCAAGCTGCTCGTGCAGACCGGACTGGTGCTGCCGCTGCTGTGGCGGCGGCGCAGGCCCATGGCGGCCTTCGCCGTCATCGCGGCCGTGTTCGTGGTGCAGTGGTCGCTGGGCGCCGCGTTGCGTGCGGACGTGGCCCTGTTCATCGCCCTGTACAGCCTCACCCTCCACGGCCGGCTGCGCCGGCTGCCGTGGGCCTGCGCCGTCATGGTGGGCGCGGTGGTCCTGGTCGCGGTGCGGGTCTCGGCGGCCGTGTCCGTCTGGGACGCGCTGTTCTTCCTGCTCAGCACGGCGACCGCGGCCCTGGCGCTGGGCATGATGGTGCGCATCCGGCGGGCCCAGCTGGCCGGTCTGCGGGAGCGGGCCGCCCGCCTGGAGATCGAGCGCGACCAGCGCAGCCGGCTCGCCGCCGCGACCGAACGCGCCCGGGTGGCCCGCGAGATGCACGACATCGTCGGCCACAACCTGTCCGTCATGATCACCCTCGCCGACGCCGGCCTGTACGCCACCGACACCGCCCCCGAACGCGGCAAGGAGGCCCTGCGGCTCATCGGCGACACCGGCCGGACGGCCCTGAGCGAGCTGCGGCGCGTCCTCGGCGTGCTGCGCGAGGCGTCCGACGCCCCCGCAACCGGGCTGGAACTCAGCCCGCAGCCCGGCGTCGCGGACATCGAGGCGCTGTGCGACGGGGTGCGCACCGCCGGTCTGGAGGTCGTCTACCGGACCGTCGGCGATGTCGACGCCCTGGACGGCGGGATGCAGCTGGCGGTCTACCGCATCGTCCAGGAGGCCCTGACCAACACCCTGAAGCACGCGGGCGCCGGCACCCGGGCGACACTGTCGCTCATCGTCGAGGACACCCGCCTGGTCATCCGGGTCCGGGACAACGGCCCGGCCGGAGGGCGCGGGCCGGGGCACGAGGAAGGGCACGGACTGGTGGGCATGCGTGAACGAGCGGCGCTCTTCGGAGGCGACGTCAGCGCCGGACCGGCGCGAGGCGGCGGCTGGAGCGTCGAGGCCACCCTCGGCCGCACACCCCGGGCGGGCGCGCGATGACCACCGTGCTCGTCGTGGACGACCAGCCGCTGCAGCGCTACGGCTTCCGCGTGCTGCTCGACTCCATGCCCGAGACGGAGGTGGTGGGGGAGGCAGCGCACGGCGCCGAGGCCGTGCGCAAGAGCGCCGAACTGCGCCCCGACGTGGTCCTGATGGATGTACGGATGCCGGGCATGGACGGCATCGAGGCCACCCGGCGGATCACCGCGGCTGGCGGCCGTTCCCGTGTCCTCGTGCTGACCACCTTCGACCTCGACGAATACGTGCACGCCGCGCTGCGGGCCGGAGCCAGCGGCTTCCTGCTGAAGGACGCCCGGCCCGAGGAACTCCTCGCCGGCATCCGCGCGGTCGCCGCGGGCGACGCCGTGATCGCGCCGGCGCTCACCCGCCGCATCCTGGACGAGTACGCCCGGCACGTGCCCGCCGACCGGGCCGGCGCGGGCGAGGACCCGCGGCTGGCGTCCCTCACCGACCGTGAGCGCGAGATCCTCGTCGCCATCGGCAAGGGCTGGACCAACGGCGAGATCGCCGCCCGCTTCGTCGTGTCCGAGTCCACCGTGAAGACGCACGTCGGCCGTGTCCTGGCCAAGATCGGTGCCCGTGACCGCATCCAGGCCGTGATCTTCGCCTACGACCTGGGCCTCGCCCGCCCCGGCGGCTGAAGCGCCCGTTTGCGGACGACGAGGGCGCCGGAATACGCCGTTCGGGCCCGCTGCTCTGGCGGGCACCCGCTGTGCGGGTCACCGTGCACACAGGAGGCAGGACGTTTTCTCACTCGCCTCTCACCCTGTGAACCGTAGTGTGGGATGTCCTCCTACATGCTGTAGGAGGACAGGGTTCGACCGTGCACGACCGCGAGAGGGGCGAGATGGCCGACGGCTCCCATGCCACGAAGAGCGGCACTTCTCGCACCGGCGCCGCCACGCCCGTCGTGCCGCCTGCGAGGGCGGCGCACGAGCCCTGGCTCGCGGCCGTCGCAGCCGCCTTCACACTCGCCCAGCTCCTGCTCGTACGGCCCACACTCGGCCTGGGATGGGACGAGACCGTCTACGTCAGCCAGGTCAGCGGCCAGGCGCCGGCCGCCTTCTTCAGCGCCCCCCGCGCCCGCGGCATCTCCCTGCTCACCGCTCCCGTCGCGACGTGGTCGCACTCGACCGCCCTGCTGCGGGTCTACCTGGCCGTCCTGTCCGGCCTGGCCCTCTACTTCGCGCTGCGCGTCTGGCGAGGCCACGTCAGGCCGGGCGTCCTGGCGCTGGCGGGCGCCCTGTTCGCCTCGTTGTGGGTGACGCTGTTCTACGGCCCGCAGGCCATGCCCAACTACTGGGTCGCCGTCGGCGCCCTGGCCTGCGTCGGCTGCTTCGTGCGCGTATGGGCCGACACCGGGGACCGGGCGGCGTGGTGGGGTGTGGGCGCGGGTGCGGCGCTGATGGCGTGGATGCGCCCGATGGACGCCGTGTACGTCATGCTGCCCCTGCTCGCCCTGTCGGTGCGCCGCCCGCGGCTGCTGCTGGTGTCGGTCGCCGGGCTGCTGGCGGGCTCCGGCGAGTGGGTGATCGAGGCCTACGTGCGCTACGGCGGCCTCGGGCACCGCATCTCCGACGCCTCCCGCATCCAGGGCGGCCTCGGCTGGCACCTGGCCGTCGTCGACCAGCTGCGCAGCCTGGGCGGGCGCACGCTGTGCCGGCCCTGCACCGGGGCCGTCTCCCACCCGGTGGTCGTCTTGTGGTGGCTGGCGCTGCCGCTGCTGGCCGCCTTCGGCGCGGTGGTCGCCGTACGCGCCCGGCGCGCGCTGCCCGTCCTGCTCCCGTCGGCCTGCGCGGTCACGGCGGCCGTCCCCTACCTGTTCCTCATCGGTTATGCGGCCCCCCGCTTCCTGCTGCCCGCCTACGCCCTGCTCGCGCTCGCGGTCGCCCACGGCCTGGTCCACCTGGTCACCGTCCCCCGCGCCACCGCCCGCACCCTCGCCGCCGGGCTGGTGGCGGTCTGCCTCGCGGCCCATCTGGCCGTGCAGTACGTCGTCCTGGACCACACCGTGCACCGTTCGGCCGTCAGCCGCGAGGGCTGGGCCCGCACCGCGTCCGACCTGCGCGCGCTCGGCGTTCGGCCGCCGTGCCTGCTCAGCGGGGACCAGGCCGTCCCGGTCGCCTTCTACGCCGGCTGCGGTTCGGCCCAGACCGCAGGCCACGACGCGAGCACCACCACGGCCGAGCTGACGCGGGCCGTTCACCGCAGGGCCGTGGCCGTGCTCACCGCACCGGGCGGCCGTCCGCCGGCGTACGCGCGCGCCTGGGCCGAGGAACGGGTCGGCGCGCTGTGGGCGTATGTGGCGCCCGACACCGGACGGGGATGGTGAGCGGCGTGGGCGCGACCGAGTCGCTGCCGGTCGCCGCGGGCCGGCGTCCCTACGGGCAGGTGGGCGTCTCCCTGGTGGTGCTGGCCGCCGCCGGCGGGATGCTGCTCGCGCACCGGGCCACGCTGGACAGCGGCACCGACCGGCTGGCCACGGCCGACGGCGAGTGGCTGCTGCTGGCCTGCCTCGCCGCCATGGCCACCTGGGTGTGCGCGGCCGTGGCACAGCAGGGGGCGGTGGCGGCGCGGCTGCCCAGGGGACGGCTGGTGGCGGCCCAGTTCGCGGCCTGCGCCGCCAACCACATCCTCCCGGCCGGGGCCGGAGCGACCATGGTCAACCTGCGCTTTCTGACGCGGTGTGGACTGTCCGTCAGGCGCTCGGCGACCGCGCTGGCGGTCAAGGCGGCCGTGGGCGGGATCGTGCGGTGTGTGCTGGGCGTGGCTTTGCTGGTCGCCTCGCCCGGTGCGCTCGGCCTTTCGGCGCACCTGCCTCATGTACTGCTCCTGCTGCCGGTGGCGGTCGCGGCCGCCGTCCTGGCGGTCGTGGCCAGCGGCCGCCTCAGAGGGACGGTCACCAGGGCCTTGGCCGACGTGCGGGAGGTGCACCGGGACCCGGCGCGGGCCGGTGCGCTGTGGGGCGGCTCGCTCGCCTTCGCCCTGCTGCACGCGGGGGTGGTCGTCGCTCTGGTGCATGCCCTCGGCCTGCAACTGCCCACGATCCAGGTGGTGATGGCCTATCTGGTCGCCAGCGGTGCCGCGGCGCTGCTGCCGACGCCGGGCGGTCTGGGATCGCTGGACGCGGCGCTCGTCCTCGCGCTCACCGCCGCCGGCGCGCCGGGACCGGAGGCGGTCTCGGCGGTTCTCGGCTACCGCCTGCTGACCGGCTGGCTGCCGATGGCTCCCGGCCTGCTGGTGCTGGCCGTGCTGGCACGCCGCTCGGCGTTGTGAGGCACACGGTGGCCGCCTTGTAGGCGTTCAGGATGTTTTCAGGCGGATGCCGGCAAGGTCGGTTCGGATGGCCGCCCTCCCGGCCACCTCTTGGCACCGGGCGCTCGTCCCCGACGCGGGGCGGGCGCCCTGCCGTACGACCGTACAAGGAGCCCCCCACCTTGGAACAAGCGGAACTCCTCACCGACCGCGCCCTCGCGCGCACGACCGGGCCGGTGACGAAGAAGCTCCCGGAAGTCACACTGGCGTTCTGGATCATGAAGATCGCCGCCACGACCCTCGGCGAGACGGCCGGAGACCTCTTCGCGCAGACGCTCGGGCTCGGCTACTTCCTCACCACGATCGCGCTGTTCGCGGTCTTCGTGCTGACGCTGGTCCTCCAGCTCGCCTTCCGCCGCCACCATCCGTTCTCCTACTGGACGGTGATCCTGTCGACCAGCATGGCCGGCACCACGATGTCGGACTTCATGAACCGCGACGCCAGCGCCAAGTACCTCTCGGGCGGCGCCACTTCGCTCGGCTGGGGACCGCAGGGCCTGGGCCTCGGCTACCCGGTGGGCGCCGCGATCCTGATCTCGGTCCTGGTCGTCGTCTTCGCCGTCTGGAAGCTGACCGGGACGACGTTCGTCATCCGTGACATCGTCACCTTCCGCGCGGAGGCCCTGTTCTGGTCGGCGATCCTGGTCTCCAACACGCTGGGCACCTCCATGGGCGACTTCCTCTCCGACAGCTCGGGGCTCGGCTACGCGGGCGGCGCGCTGCTCGTGACGGGTGCCCTCGCCGTCCTCGTGGCCCTGATGAAGGTGCCCGTGGTGCCGAACGTGCTGCTGTTCTGGATCGCCTTCGTCCTCACCCGCCCGCTGGGCGCCACCGCGGGTGACTTCCTGACCAAGCCGGTCGTCAAGGGCGGCCTGGCTCTCGGCACGGCGGGTTCCTCGGCCGTGCTGCTGGCCGCGCTGGTCGGCCTGATGGCCCACGCGCAGGTCCAGGAACGCAGGACCGCCGCCGCGCGGCCCGTGGAGCGGGAGCCGGTGACCCGGCAGGCCGGCTGAGTCCGGTCGTCACCCGGCGGGCAGATCGACCACGAACCGCGCTCCCGGCGCGTGGGCGGGGTCGTGGGAGACCTCGCCGTCGACGGCGCGGGCCAGCCGCCGCGCGAGCGGCAGTCCGAGGCCCGCGCCGTCGTGTCCGTCACCGGCGTCGGCGCGGCGGCCGGGCTGGAAGAGGTCGCCGAGGAACGTCTCCGGCACGCCGGGGCCGTCGTCGGTCACGTCGATGCGGACACCGCCGGGCCGCCGCCGCGCGGACACGGTCACCGTGGCGCGGGCGTAGCGCAGCGCGTTGCTCAGCAGCGGGCTGACGATCCGTTCGAGCACAGCGGGTGCGACGCCCGCCTGGAGTAGCGGGTCGGGGACGTCGACGACGGTCTTCGCCCGCCCCGGTGCGGCCAGTTGCCCGGCCAGCCGGCGCAGTACGGGCGCGACGGCGGTGGCACCGACGGCCGTACCGCTGCCGTGGCTGCTTTCGCGGGCGTCGTCCAGCAGCGTGTCGCAGATGGTGCGCATGGATTGCGCGGCCTGCGCCATCACCTCGTGGGCGGCCCGGGTCTCGGCGGCCGTGCGGGGGCGGGCGCGCCACCAGTCGAGTTCGACGACGATCCGGGTGAGCGGGGTGCGCAGTTCGTGGGAGAGCTCGCCGGTCAGCTGCCGTTCGTGGCGCAGCACGGTGCGGATGCGGTCCAGCAGCGCGTCCAGGGAGGCGCCCAGGCGGGCGAGTTCGGCGGGGTGGCCGGCGGCGCCGAAGCGTTCGTCGGAGCCGACGGCGCTCCACTGCGTGGCCTGGTCGGTCATGGTGCGCACGGGACGCAGCGCCCGTCCGACGGCCAGCCGCGTCAGCGCGTAGGTGCACGCGAGCATGACGGCATCCAGGATGAGCGAGCCCAGCAGCAGGGTGTCCGCGGAGTTGCGGTAGGGGGCGAGGTCCAGGGCCGTGACGACGGTGGCGCGCCGGCCGGACACGGGCCGGGCGCACAGGCGTATGAAGTGCGGGTCTTCGCCGCGTACGGTGGTGCAGAGCCGTGCGCCGTCGGTGGCGAGCCGGCCGGCGGCCCGGGTCAGGGGGCTGCCGGCCGGCGTGGACGGCGGCTTCTCCAGCAGATGCCGCCCGGCGTAGATCCACACGTTCGCGTCGAGGAGACGGTCGTTGACGGTTTCCAGGACCCGTACCCGGGGGCCGCTGGTGTCGACGGTGGTGGCGACGGCGGCGGCGCGGTCGCGCAGTTCGTCGTCCGCCTGGTGCTGCAGGTGCCGGTCCATGGCGGTGGTGAACGCCACGGTCAGGACGGTCATCAGCAGCGCGGCAGTGGTGAGCGCCACGAGGGAGAGCCGGCCGCGCAGGGTCGGGGGTGTCAGGCGGCGCAGGAGACGGTTCACGACAGCCGGTGTCCCACGCCGCGCGTCGTGGTGAGGCACAGGCCGCTGCCGGCGTCGCGCAGTTTGCGGCGCAGCCGGCTCAGATACTGGTCGAGGGTGTTGTCGCTGACCTGGGCGCCGTCCGGCCAGGCGGCCCGGACCAGGTCGCGGCGGGGCACCAGGGCGCCCGCCGCGGCGACGAGGGTGGCCAGCAGGCGGAACTCGGTGGGGGAGAGGTCGATGTGCCTCTCGCCGACGCGCGCCCGGTGCCGGGTCGCGTCCAGGACCAGGTCTCCGGCCGTGGACAGGGCCGGGGGCGCGGCGCGGCGGAGTGCGGCGCGCAGTCTGGCCAGGAGCTCGGCGAGATGGAACGGCTTGGTCAGGTAGTCGTCGCCGCCCGCGGAGAATCCGGCCAGCCGGTCGGTGAGGTGGTGGCGGGCCGTCAGGAAGATGATCGGGGCGGCGAATCCGTTGGCGCGCATCGCCTGGCAGACGTCCCGGCCGTCCGCGTCGGGCAGCCCGATGTCCAGGACGGCCGCGGCGACGTCCTCCCCGGCCAGCCGCAGCGCGGTGGCGCCGTCGGCGGCGAGTACGGGCGTGAAGTCCTCGTCCAGCAGGCCGCGGCGCAGCACGTCACGCAGG
Source organism: Streptomyces sp. 7R007 (assembly GCF_054850255.1). Lineage (NCBI taxonomy): Bacteria > Bacillati > Actinomycetota > Actinomycetes > Kitasatosporales > Streptomycetaceae > Streptomyces > Streptomyces sp. 7R007. The sequence goes on from NZ_JBTWMV010000007.1 coordinate 208,432, forward strand.
GCGTGATCGTCCTCGACGACCAGGATCTTGTGGTGCATGGTCCTCCGTGGGCTCTTCCTGCGCAGGGCGTGTGTCCGGGACGAATGAGGCGGGCAGCCAGCGGGCCATCGCGCACACGCCCACGCCGAGCCACCCGGTGGCGAACAGCCAGCCGCCGATGACGTCGGTCGGCCAGTGCACTCCGAGATAGACCCGGGACAGACCCACGAGGAGTCCCCAGCATCCGATCACGACGCGCAGCGAGGCGCCGCCGCGCGGGGCGCGCAGGGAGACCGCGAGAATGAGCAGCCCCGCGGTGACGGCCGCCGTGGTGGTGTGTCCCGAGGGGAACGCCCAACCGCCCGCCTGGGCCGCCCAGTCGGCGTGCGCCGGGCGCCGGCGGTGGACGGCCTCCATCACCCCGTGGCGCGTCATCTGTCCGAGCCCCAGGCAGACCAGGGCGAGCGCGGCCATCCACACCCGGTGACGCGCCGTGCGTGCGGCGACCACACCGGCGAGTGCGGCGAGGACGTAGGGCAGGGGGCCGCTGCCGGTGTCGGTCACGCCGCGGGCCAGTGCCACGGCGACGGCCGGCCGGTGGCCCGTCGCCCAGGTCGCAAGGCCCTCGTCCGCCCACAGCGGGGCACCTCCGTGGCCCTTCACCACCAAGGTCAGGACGCCGAACGCCATCCAGGCGCCGAGGCCGACGGTGCCGGCCAGGTCCGCGGCGTCGCGCCGGTTCACGAGGCCGCCGGCGGCGGGCACGGGCGGCGGCGAGCGAGCCGTGCCCGCCCGTCGGCCGACCACAAGGTGATCATCTAGCGCCCCGCTTCGGTCCTCGCGCCCCGGCGGGCCCGGTACATCTCGGCGAGCAGCGGGATCAGCGACACGACGACGATCAACGCGACCAGCGGCAGCAGGTAACGGTCGACGTTCGGGATGGACGAGCCCAGCGCGTAACCGGCGAGGGTGAGACCGAGGCTCCAGACGAGACCGCCGGCGACCTGCCACAGCGTGAACGTCCGCACCGGCACCTCCAGGGCGCCCGCCATCGGGTTGAGCACCGTGCGCACCACCGGAACGAAGCGGGCCAGCACGACGGCCTTCGCGTAGCCGTAGCGCTGCAGCAGTTCCTCAGCCCGCTCGGCACCCTCGTGCAGACGCCGTGAGCTGCTTCTGGCCAGCAGTGCGCCGCCGGCTTTGCGGCCCAGCAGATATCCGCACTGTGCCCCGGCCAGCGCCCCGGCCGCCGCCGCGACCAGCAGCGGTCCCAGGGACAGGGGCACACTTCCCTCGGCCGAGCCCGTGCACAGCAGACCGGCCGTGAACAGCAGCGAGTCACCGGGCAGGAAGAACCCGATGAGCAGCCCCGTCTCGGCGAACATCACCACCCCGACGCCCAGCACGCCGAAGGCCGCCAGCAGCGAGTGTGCGTCCAGTACGTTGACGGCGAGCTGCGAGGCGAGGTGGCTCGGTGCGCTCATGGGGGGTCCTTCCGGGCGGGCCGGCAGTCGGATGCCCGCAGACCACTGTCGACTACAGGCCTGTAGACATCCTACGGGACGAGACGTGGTGGACGTTGCGAGCGACACCACGCGGTGCGCCGGCCCCGGCGGCGAAAGATTGGTGAAGTGCCGGCCTGTCTCTCTCGGTCTGCTGGTCTGCCGCTATACAGCCGCTTCCTAGGGTCGTCGTCGTCCCCCGGAGATCCGATCCCACGGATCTTCGAACTCCCAAGACACGACCCCTGTTTGGAGACTCCCTGATGCGTGCCCTGCCCCGTCGTGCCCTGCTGGCCGCTCCCGTCGCCGTGCTGGCGTTCGCGCTGGTCGCGTGCGGTGGATCCGACTCCGGCTCCGACAACGCGAAGAGCGCGGACACCCAGCAGGCCCAGGACGCCGGTGACGCCTACGACAAGACCGAACCGCCGCTGACCGGTGACGTCAAGCAGAAGGCCGAGGCCGCCGCGGTCGCCGCCTACCCGGGAACGGTGGTGAAGTCCGAGGAGGACGCGGAGAAGCCGGGCATGTACGCGGTGGAGGTGAAGCAGTCCGACGGCACCTCGATCGAGGTGTACCTCGACAAGTCCTTCAAGGTCACGGACACCAAGAAGGAAGGCACCGAGGAGACCGAGGACGCCGGCTGAGACAGCGATCCGGCAGCCGGCGTCCGGCACGTCCACGCCGGGCGACTGCGGGGAGCGCTTCGCCCAGGACGCCTTCGCTTGTCCCGCGCGCCGCCGCGTCGGTGGTGCTCGCCGGATGCGGGATCGCTCTGTGCGCGGTCGGCGACACCGTCTCAGCGGACCCCGCTCCGAGGTGTCCGCGCCCAAGTCGCCGACCGCGCAGCCGCTTTCGCCGGAGGCACGGATCACCCCCGAGTCGCCCGGCCACGCCGGCGACTGACTCCCCGGCCGACGCCGTCCGCTCACCCACGTCGGCCGGGTGGCACCCGCTTGTCCACTGTCGTCCCGTACGTCTGTCGTCCCGTACGTCCCCTGTGATCCCTGGCGGCTTCCCGTGAACCTTCCGACTCCCCCGGCACGGCTGTGCGAGCCTGGCGCCATGCGGCTGCTGCTCATCGAAGACGACGACCGGATCGCCGGCCCCCTCACCGAGGGCCTGGGACGCTACGGGTTCACCGTGGACCACGTCCGCACCGGCGCCGCCGGACTCGCCGACGGCGCCGCCGCACCGGACCTGGTCCTGCTGGACCTCGGCCTGCCCGACATGGACGGCCTGGACGTGTGCCGCAGTCTGCGCGCCCGCTCCGCCGTCCCCATCATCATGATCACCGCGCGGGGAGAGGAGACCGACCGCATCGTCGGCCTGGAACTCGGCGCGGACGACTACCTCGCCAAGCCGTTCGGGGTCCGCGAACTGATCGCCCGCATCCGTGCCGTCACCCGCCGCGCCGGAGCCCCCGCCTACACGCCGGCCGGCCCCGCGCACACACCCGAACCGCACCGGTCGGCCCCCGCCGCCCAGCTGATGGGGCCGCTGGCCGTGAACCGCCGCACCCGCGAGGTCCACCTCGACGGCCGCCACATCGCCCTGACGCCCAGGGAGTTCGACCTGCTCGCCTTCCTCGCGCAGGACCCGGGATCGGTGTGCTCCCGGCAGCAGATCATGGACACGGTCTGGGACCCGCACTTCTTCGGCCCCACCAAGACCCTCGACGCCCACGTGGCCGCCCTGCCCGCAAGCTCGGAGACCCGGGCTGGATCACCACCGCGCGCGGCGTCGGCTTCCGCCTGACCGTCCCCGGCGACCCCACCGCCTCCGGGAACGCCGGATGACCAGGCGCCTGCTGCTCAGCTACCTTCTGCTGGCCCTGCTGGTACTGGCCGGCCTGGAGATCCCGCTGGGCTACCTCTATGCCCGCGGCGAGACCTCCCGCATCTCCCAGAGCGTGGAACGTGACGCCTCCATGCTCGCCGAGGTCACCGAGGAGAACATCGAGAAAGGCCAGTTCGACGCCCTGCCGGACGTGGTCGGCGACTACGCCCGGCGCACCGGCGGCCACGTCGTCGTCACCGACGCCCGCGGCACCGTCCTGGCCGACTCCGACCCCGCCGGCCGCACCGGCGTCAACCTCGCCGCCCAGCCCGACATCGCCCGCGCCCTGAACAACCGGCCCACCGTCACCGCCACGACCGACGGCGCCGGACGCGACGTCCTGTCCGCGACCGTCCCCGGCTCCTCGGGCACCACCATCCGGGGCACCCTGCGCCTGACCTACCCCCTGGACCGGGTCGGCGCCCGCGTGCACCGCGTCTGGGGCGCCCTCGCGCTGGCCGGGGCCGGCATCCTCGCCCTCGTCGCCCTCGTCGCCTTCAGCCTGGCCCGGTGGATCACCCGTCCCCTGCGCACCCTCGAAGCCGCCACCGCCCAGCTCGCCGACGGGCACCTGACCCAGCCGCCCGACGCCACCACCGGTCCGCCCGAACTACGGCGCCTGGCCACGTCGTTCACCCGCACCGCCACCCGGCTCCAGCACCTGCTCCAGGCCCAGCAGGCGTTCGCCTCCGAAGCCTCCCACCAGCTCAAGACCCCGCTGACCGGGCTGCGGCTGCGACTGGAGAACTTCGAGCCCTACCTCGACCCGCGTGCGCACGGCAGCCTGGACGAGGCGGTCGGCGAGGTCGAACGCCTCGGCCGCATGGTGCAGGGCCTGCTCGCCCTGGCCCGCCTGGAGAACACCGCGACCACCCCCGAACCCGTCGACCTGGACGCCGTACTGGCCGACCGGGCCGCCATGTGGGAGCCCCTGGCGGCCGAGCAGTACGTCGCCCTCGACATCACCGGGCCGCCCGTGGGCCGGGTATGGGCCATTCCCGGCGCACTGGAGCAGATCGTCGACAACCTCCTCGCCAACGCCCTGCGCGTCTCCCCGCCCGGCACCACCATCACCCTCCACCGCGTCCCCGGCACCGAACTCCACATCGTCGACCAGGGCCCCGGCATGAGCGACGCCGACCGCGAGCGGGCCTTCGACCGGTTCTGGCGGTCCTCCGACGCCCACCACGACGGCACCGGCCTCGGCCTGCCCATCGTCCGCCACCTCACCGACGCCTCCGGCGGCAGCGTCACCCTCCACCCCGCTCCCGGCACCGGCCTCGATGCCCGTGTCCGCCTGCGGCCCGCACCCGCGCGCCCACGCGGGGCCGCTCGGGCGCGGGGAGCCGAGCGTGGTGCGGGATCTCCGCGTCCCGTGCGGCGGGGCTGAGCCGGCGACCTGTCCGACGGACCCGCGGTCGCAGGGGGCGCGTACCGGATCGCGCCGATGCCTGCCTCGTCGGCCGGTTCAGCGGACGGGGGTGATCTCGCCGTTGCGGGGCATCCGCGAGATAACAGTCAGACTCCACCAGGAGGCATTTCATGCTTGCCATCGGCATCATCCTGCTTCTGATCGGTTTCCTCACCGGCGTGTCGATCCTGTGGACCCTCGGGATCATCCTGACGGTGGTCGGTGCGGTCCTGTGGATCATGGGATCCACCGGTCACGCGGTCGCCGGCCGGCGCCACTACTGGTAAACCGCTCCGTCCTCGGTCGCACCATGCGACTCACGGCGGGGCCTTCGAGGAAAGGACCCCCTGAACGTGGAGACCCGTGCGGCCGCCTGCTCGGCCGCACGGGTCCACGAGACCCCGGCCTCGCCCGAACCGCGTAGTCGACCGCGGGCGGTCCGACAGGGTCAGGGGGCGGACAGGGACGCCTGCCGTGCCGTCTCACCGCGCTCGCCGGCCGCGCCGAGGGCGAGGAGGGCGCTGCGGGTGGTGGTGACGGCCGCGCAGTTGTGGGCGGCGTAGGTCAGGGCCAGACGGTGCTGGTCGAGGGAGAAGTCGGCGACCGCGTCGGCCACCAGGAACGGCTGCACGTCGTGCGAGAAGGCGTCCACCGCCGTCATCAGCACGCCCACGTGGGCGTACACCCCGCACAGGATCAGCTGGTCCCTGCCGCGCTCGCGCAGCAGCTCCAGCAGACCGGAGCGGAACAGGGCGCTGTAGCGCCACTTGGTGAAGACCCGGTCGTCGGCGCGCGGGGCCAGGGCCTCGACGATGCGCCGGTCCTCGGGCGCGGCGCGCATGCCCGGACCCCAGAAGTCCTTGAGCAGGCCGCGCTGTGCGTCGCTCATGTCGCCCGGCTGGGCCGTGTAGACGACGGGTACGCCCAGGTCGGCGCAACGGGCGCGCAGCAGGCGGCAGTTGTGCAGGAGTTCGGTGGCCGGGGAGTGGCCGGGCGCGAAGGGTCGTAGGAAGTACTCCTGCATGTCGTGGACGAGCAGGACGGCACGGCCGGGGTCCGGCAGCCACGTGACCCGGTTCTCCGGCAGGTCGCGTGCGGTGGGCATGGGGTAGGGGGAGATGGGGGTGATGCTCACGGGAACCTCGCAGGCAGAGGGCGGGCGGGGGATGGGGTGCGGGCGGCGTCAGGAGTGCCAGGCCATCGCGACCGCCAGGGCCTGGCCCGGATCGAGCCGGGGGTCGCACAGGCTGGTGTAGGGGCGGCCGCGGCCGATGCCGGCCAGGGAGTGTGCGTCGGCGACGCATTCGGCGACCGGTTCGTGCGTGGCCTCCAGGTGGAGACCGCCGGCGACTCCGCCGCCGCGGCGCACCGCCGTCAGGAACTCCTCGACCTCCTGTGTGATCGCCGTCACCAGCCGCGTCTTGAGGCCGTCGGGCGCGGTCACGGTGTTGCCGTGCATGGGATCGCACAGCCAGATCACCGGATGCCCCGCCTCGCGTACGGCCGCCACCAGGCCGGCCAGTCGGTCGGTGGGCCGGCCCGCGCCGAAGCGGGCGATCAGGGTGAGCCGGCCCGGTTCGCGGTCCGGGTCGAGCGTGTCGCACAGCTCGAGCAGCTGGGCGGGGGTGCAGTCGGGGCCGACCTTGCAGGCGACCGGGTTGGCCACGTCCGCCAGCAGCCGCACATGGGCGCCGGCCGGATCGCGGGTGCGCTCGCCGATCCAGGGCCAGTGGGTCGAGGCCAGCAGCAGCCGGTCGTCGTCCGAGCGGCGCAGCAGGGGCAGTTCGTAGTCCAGCAGCAGTGCCTCGTGGCTCGTCCAGACCGCCGGATCGGGCAGCGGGGTCCAGGTTCCGGCCTGCCGGCGCAAGCGCTGCATCGCCGCCGCGGCGGCACGGTAGCCGGTGACCAGCCGCAGCGGGTCGGGGCGGCGGGCCATCGGATCCGGTTCGACGCCGTTGACCACCAGGCCGCGGAAGACGGGCAGTTCCACGCCGTCGACCAGTTCGGTGGGGCGGGAGCGCGGCTTGGCGAACTGGCCGGCGATCCGGCCCACGCGCAGCACCGGCAGCCCCGTGCGCAGGCGCAGGGCTCCGGCGAGCGCGTCCAGCAGGCCCACCTTGCGGTCGATGACCTCGGGGGTGCAGTCGGCGGGGTCCTCCGCGCAGTCACCGGCCTGAACGACCAGCAGTCGTCCGGCCGCCGCCTCGGCGAGCAGCGCGTGTAACTGCCGTACCTCCTCCCAGGCGACGAGTGGGGGCAGGGCGGCCAGGTCCGCGCGTACCTCCGCGACGAGCCAGGGGTCTCCCCAGTCCGGCTGCTGCCCGGCGCTCAGACTGCGGTAGCGGGCCACCTGCTCTTCGGTGGGCGGTGAGCGGAACAGGTCGGGTGCGGTGAGGCTACCGGTAGGGCTGATCACTGCGGAACCTCCGAGGGAGCGAGCGGGGCGATTCCGGGTTCGCTGCCGGGGCCTGGGCGCTGTCCGCCGGCGCTGCCGGATGCGGGCGCCGGAGTGGCGGCGTCCGGCGCGGCGGCCGCCGCCACGGCGGTCGCCACCGCCGGGGCCACCCGGGGGTCGAGAACGTGCGGGACGACCCGGTCCGGGGCCAGCTCCTCCGCGGCCAGGGCGGCGATGGCGTCGGCGGCGGCCAGCATCATGGTGTCGGTGATGCGGGACGCGCCCGCGTCCAGCGCGCCACGGAAGATGCCGGGGCAGGCCAGCAGGTTGCTGATCTGGTTGGGGTGGTCGCTGCGTCCGGTGGCGACGACCGCCGCGTGCCGGGCCGCTCGTTCGGGATCGATCTCCGGGGTGGGGTTGGACAGGGCGAAGACCACCGCGCCGGGTGCCATCGAGGCGATCAGCTCCTCCGGTACGGTCGCCGACGACACCCCGATGAACACGTCGGCGCCCGGCAGTACGTCGGCCAGTCCGCCGCGCGCCGTGCCCCGGTCGGTCAGCTCCGCCAGCCGTGCCTTCGCCGGGGTCAGCCCCGGCCGGTCCCGGTGCACGACGCCCTGCGAGTCCAGCACCGTCACCTGGCCGGCTCCCGCGGTCACCAGCATGCGGGCGCAGGCGGTGCCGGCCGCCCCGGCGCCGGAGACCACGATCCGCATCGACTCCAGCCGCCTGCCCAGGAGGTCGGCGGCGCTGCGCAGCGCCGCCAGCACCACGACGGCGGTGCCGTGCTGGTCGTTGTGCATCACCGGGCAGTCCAGCGCCTCCACCAGCCGCTGTTCCAGCGTGAAGCAGCGGGGCGCGGAGACGTCCTCCAGATTGACCGCGCCGAAGGACGGGCGCAGCCGGGTCAGGGTCTCCACGATCTCGTCGACGTCCTGAGTGCGCAGCACCAGCGGAATGGAGTCCAGACCGCCCAGCGCCTTGAACAGCGCGGCCTTTCCTTCCATCACCGGCAGGGCGGCCGCCGGACCGACGTCGCCCAGCCCCAGCACGGCGGTGCCGTCGCTGACGACGGCCACCAGCCGGTGCGCCCAGGTGTAGCGGGCGGCCAGCCGGCCGTCCTCGGCGATGGCGCGGCTGACCCGCGCGACCCCGGGTGTGGAGATGGCGGACAGCGTGCGGGTGTCCAGGGGCGTCAGGGGGACGTGCGTGCTCAGTTTGCCGCCCAGATGGGCCTGGAATATCTCGGCCTCGCCGATCCGTTCGGCGCGGGCCTGATGTACGACCGACACGGGCATCCCTTCGTCGGGGAGCGGGTGATCGCGTTCGACGCTAGCCGCCGTCGCAAGCCCCGCGGAACTACTCGACCGAGTGGGTCCAGACCCCTGTGACGATCTCTCCGTACCGTCCTGCCGCGGCGACGCGACAGGCCCACGCGATCGAGTAGTTGTAGAGGGCACGGGCCGCGCGGAAGGCTTGTCGGTGTCTTCCTTCCGGCGCTTTCCCCTCTTCCGCTCGCGTGCCGTCGGCACGCCCTTTGCTTTTCCCGTTCCGTCCGCCGCCGGGGATTTCCCCGCGCATTTCCAGGAGGTGCCATGACCGGCCTGCTCGGCACGCTGCTCTCACCAGGCGGTGAACCCCCCGCCTACGCGCTGTTGCACCGGCCGGAAAGCGAAGCGCCCGACCGCATCGAGGTACTCGTGGGCGAGATGACCGAGCCGGCATCCCTGGCCGACCTGCCGCTCGACGACGAACCGGGTCCGGCCCGGCCCGGTCCCGCCCGGCACGAACTGCTGACGGTCGTGCCGTTCCGCCAGCTCGCCGAGCGCGGGTTCGCCGCACCGGACGACGGCGCCCCGCTGCTGGCGTTGCGCGTGAGCGCCCAGGACTCGGTGCCGCTGGACGAGGCGCTGCGGCTGCTGCCGGACGACCGGCTCACCGTCGCCGAGGCGGGCTTCGCCGTGGACGACGCGGCCTACGCCGAGCTGGTGCGCACCGTGCTGAGCGAGGAGATCGGCCGGGGCCGCGGCGCCAACTTCGTCATCGAGCGCCCGTTCCTGGCCCGCATCGAGGACTACGGGCCGCGGGCGGCGCTGTCCGTCTTCCGCCGGCTGCTGCTGCAGGAACGCGGCACGTACTGGACGTTCCTGGTCCGGGCCGGGGAGAGCACGTTCGTCGGCGCCTCTCCGGAACGGCACGTCAGCGCGGTGGGCGGGGAGGTCGTGATGAACCCCATCAGCGGCACCTACCGCTATCCGCCCGGCGGGCCGTCCGTGTCCGGACTGCTGTCCTTCCTCGCCGACCGCAAGGAGGCCGACGAACTGCTCATGGTGGTGGACGAGGAACTGAAGATGATGGGCCGGATCTGCGAGCGGGGCGGACGCGTCGTCGGCCCGTACCTGAAGCCGATGGCACGGCTGGCCCACACCGAGTACCTGATCAAGGGGCGCAGCACCCGTCCGGTGCCGGACATCCTGCGCGAGACCCTCTTCGCCCCAACCGTCACCGGCAGCCCCCTGGAGAGCGCCTGCGAGGTGATCAGCCGCTACGAACCGGCCGGCCGCGGCTACTACAGCGGCGTCCTCGCCCTGGTGGGGCGGGACGCGGCGGGCGAGCGACGGCTCGACTCGGCGATCCTCATCCGCACCGCGCGTATCGACGCGTCGGGCGCGGTGCGCATCGGCGTCGGCGCCACCCTCGTACGCCACTCCGATCCGCAAGCCGAGGTCGCCGAGACCCACGCCAAGGTGGCCGGTCTGATGGCCGCGATCCAGGGCGGTGCGGACCCGCACGGCAGCGACGGCGATCCGGGCGCGCACGGCACGGCGACGCCCGCAGCCGCCGACTGGACCGCCGACCGCGGGGTGCGTGCCGCGCTGGCGGACCGCAACACCTCCCTCGCCCCGTTCTGGCTGCGGCGGCGCGACGACCGGCCGCCGGCCGTGCGCGGCCGTGTGCTGCTCGTCGACGCGGAGGACACGTTCACCGCGATGCTCGGCCACCAGCTGACCGCGCTCGGCCTGACCCCGCGCATCCGCCGCTGGGACCAGCTGACGCGGGACGACCGGGCGGACGGCCACGACCTCGTGGTCGTCGGCCCAGGTCCGGGCGACCCGCGAGATGCGGCCGACGCGAAGATCGCCGCCCTGCGCGCGCTCACCCGCGACCTCCTCGCCGCGGGCCGACCCTTCCTCTCCGTCTGCCTCGGCCACCAGGTCCTGGCCGCCGAGCTCGGCCTGGAACTGATCCGCAAACCCGTGCCCCATCAGGGCCGCCAGCGCGTGATCGACGTGTTCGGCCGGCGCCGGCGCGTCGGCTTCTACAACAGCTTCGCCGCCCTCGCCCGCCGGGACCGCTTCGGCGCGCCGGTACCGGGGGCGGGGATCGTCGAGGTCAGCCGGGATGCCGTCACGCACGAGGTGCACGCGCTGCGCGGCCCGTACTTCCACTCCCTGCAGTTCCACCCCGAGTCCGTGCTCAGCACCCACGGCTTCGACGTCCTGCGCGAGTCGGTGACCGCACTGCTCACCGTGCCCGCCGTCGCGCACAGCGCCTGATCCGACCGGAGGCTCCCATGCCGAAACTCATCGTCAGCAACCAGCGCACCGACGAGATGATCGGTGACCTGGGCACCCTGCCCCCCGAGTACCGGCGGTACGTCGCCGGCCAGGCGCAGCGCATGATCTGGCTCGCCGGCCCCGGTGACGTGTTCGTCCTCCCCGTCGCACTGGACGAGGAGTTCCTCGCCTACGTCGCCGCGCTCAAGGGCATCGACCGCGACTCCTGGACCGTCGTCGTCCCGCCGGTGGGCCGCCTGGGCGAGGACGTGCTCTCCCGGGACCGGCTGGAGCACCCGGAGTTCGTCTCCCGGCTGCGCGCGGCCGTACGCGCGCACGGCGTCTCCACCATCCTGCCCTTCCACTTCGACCGGGTCAGCGTCCGGCTGGCCCGCGCCCTCGGCCTCGACGCGCACACGCCGGGCTTCCCCTTCGCCGCCCAGAGCGGTACCGCCCTGCTCAACAGCAAGGCGGTCTTCAGGGCGTTCGCCGTCGGCCACGGCATACCGGTGCCGTACGGCACGGTGACCGACGACCGGTCGGAGGCCGAGGAGTTCCTGTGGGCGGCGCTCGGTCAGGGACAGCCGGTCATCGTCAAGCAGGACTTCCACGTCGGAGGCATCGGCAACGAGATCATCACCCCGGTGCCGGGCATCCGCCCGATCGGCGCCACGGGCGCCGAGGTGATCACGGAACGCTCCGCGCTCGCCGCCCACCTCGACCGGCGCTGGGCGCACTACACCGGCCCGCACCGGGGCCGGGTGGTGCTGGAGCACTACACCCCCGAATCCCCGGCCATCTACGCGGAGTTGCTCGTCACGGACGACGGCGTACGGCTCGTCGGCCACGGCGAGATGCGGATGAAGCCGGTGATCAACGGGCTGATCGTGCCCGCCCCTTCGCAGCGGCTGGCGGCCTTCGCCGGGTTCCTCGACGACTCGCGGCGGCTGTCGGAGACGCTGCGCAGGATCGGCTACCGGGGCAGCCTGAGCGTCGACGCGATCGTCACTCCCGACGAGCGCGTCCTCGTCAACGAGATCAACGGACGCGTGGTCGGCTCGGCGCACATCCACCGCATCGGTGAGGAACTCGTGGGCGCGCACTACCCATCCGAGCGGGTCCTGATCGAAAAGCGCCGGGTCGCCTTCCCCGACTTCCGCACGACCCTGGACAAGCTCACGGCCGCCGGCCTCGCCTACGACCCCGAACGCCGTACCGGCGTGGTGGTCACCGTCCACGACAACGGCCGTACCGGCGGATTCGGCGGAAGCTGCCTCATCGCGGAAGACGAGGCCGCGGCCCGGGCATGGGAAGAGGAAGTGGACGCCCTGTTCGGAGGGGCCAGTGAGTGACGACGAGTGTGCGGGAGCGGCGGTGAGCGAACACACGAAGCAACCGGAGCGGACGCAGGCCGCGCTGAGCTACCGGGCCCTGCTCGCCCGCCCGGGGGTGCGGCCCTGGCTGCTGGTCACCCTCGCGGCGAAACTGCCCGTGGCGATGGCGCCGTTGGCCCTGGTCTTCCTGGTGCGGCAGGCACCGGGCGGCTACACGCTGGGAGCGGTGCTCGGCGGGGCGTACGTCGTCGGCGAGGTCGTCGGCGCCCCGCTGCTGGGCGCCCGGCTGACGGGCGCCCGGCTGCGCCGGGAACTCGCCCTCGGGCTGGCGACGGGCGCGGCCGCCTTCACGGGGCTCGGCTTCTGCCACACCGCGCCGCGTCCGCTGGCGCTCGCGCTGGCCTTCCTCGCCGGTGCCGCGCCGGCCGCGCACGCGGGCGGGCTGCGCGCCCTGCTGGTCGACGCCGTGCCGGAGGAGACCGTGCCCCGGGCGCTGAGCGTCGAGACCACGCTGACCCAGGGCATTTGGGCCGCCGCCCCGGCCATCGTGGCGTTCCTCGCCCTGGGCGCGGCCCCCGGCGCCCCGCTGTTCCTCGCCGGCTGCTGCGCGGCCCTGGCGGCGGTCGGCGTCCGCACCCTGCCGCAGACCGGGCCGAACGCCGCCGCGGCAGCGGTGGACACCGGGGGGCGCAAGCCCTCACGCGCCCGGGCCCTGATCGCGGGCTGGCCGGTCTACCTCACCAGCGCCGCGGCGATGGCCCTGCTGGCCACGGCCGAACTGGTGCTGCCGGCGCTGCTGGAATACCGCGCGCTGCCCGTCGAGTGGTCGGGACCGCTGCTGACCGTGTTCTCCCTGGCCAGCGTTCTGGGCGGGCTGCTGTACGGGGCGCGGAGCTGGCCGGGCGGGGCGCGGGCGCAGAGCCTGGTCCTGCTGGTTTTGATGGCGGCGTTCGTGGCGCTGACCGCCGTACTGCCCGGACTCGCGGGCATCGCCGTGGCGCTGCTGCTCGCCGGCGTCTTCAAGTCTGGGGTCATGGTCACCCGCAACCTGTCGCTGCGCGAACGCGTCCCGGCGGACATGCTCGCGGCGGGCTACTCCCTCATGTACGCCGTCCAGGGCGTCGGTTACAGCCTCACCGCCTCCCTGGCCGCGGTGGTCCTCGCGCACGCGGAACCCGCGGTGGCCGTCCTCAGCGGCGCCGCACTCACGCTGCTGCTCACCGTCGTCAGCGCACTGGCCGAACGCAGGAGGCCCCATATCGCATAACCCGGCGCCGAAAGCAAATCGCACCCACGGCATTCGGCCGAAAAGGCCGAGTGCCGCCGTTTCATGCCTCGTTCACAATGCAATGGGTGAACCCGGTTAAGATCCCGGCGTGGCCGGGGCCCGAATCCGCTCCGGACGACATGGTGAACCAGCGCGAGAAAGCGGTGTGAACCCATTGTCCATTGCAGTGAAGAACGAGGACTCGACACTCCTGAGTTCCGCGTCTCTGCTCGCCTCGCAAGGCAGCGTCGACCAGATCGCCGCCTTGCTGCGTGCCATGGTGAACGAGCCCTTGGGGTTGGCCCGGACGCTGGCCTCGGTCGGCTCCGTCGACCGGGCGGTGGGACTCGTCGAGGCGGCTCTCACCCTCGGGCTGTCCGCGGAGTTGAGCGCTCGACTACGGTGTCTGCTGGCCGAGTTACGGATGGCCGGCGGCGAGGTGCCGGACGCGCTCGCCCTGGCCGACGGCATCCTCCGGGACGGCGGCGAGACACCCGCCTCGGTGCGCGACGCCGTGGCCGCCAGCCGCATGTTCGCCCGCTACTTCCAGGACCCCGCCCAGGGCAGGCGGGAGGCCGAGACCGTCCTGCGCGCCCACGGCGGACGAGTCGTCGGCGAGGCCGAGGTGCTGGCCGCGTCGGCGGTGATGTCGGACGCCGTCCTGTCCGAGGGACGCCTGGTGGAAGCAGTGCGGCTGGCCCGGGAGGCCGTGGCCTCGGCCTCCGCGATGCCCTCCCCGGTCTGGCGGGCCTACCTCCGCCTGGTGCTCGCCGAGCGGCTCGTCGACGCGGGCGCCTGCGAGGAAGCCGAACGCGTGATCGGAGCCGCCCGGACGGGCATCGGCGAGACGACCGGCGGCATGGACATCGTCTTCGCCCGGCTGCGCACCCGGCTGCTCGGCTACCAGGGCCGGCTGGCCGAGGCCCGTGACGAGGCCCAGCAGGCCCTGGCGGCCGCCGTGGGCCGCGGTGCCCGGCTCTATGTCCCGCCGCTGCTGGCCGCGCTCGGCCAGCTCGCCCTGCGGTTCGGCGACGTCGACGGTGCCGCCGACTACGTCCGCGGCTGCCGGGAGGCCCTCGCCGAGACGGGCGGACGCTTCCCCTCGACCGCCTACGACTGGGTCGACCTTCAGGTCACCGCCGCCCGCTCCGGACCGCGGGTCGCGCTGGAGCGGATGAACTACCACTACACCGCCACCGACCGGCGCACCGCGCTGTTCATACGCCAGCCGGGCGCCGCCGCCTGGTTCGTACGGACCGCGCTGGCGGCCGGCGACGCGCACTGGCCCGCGGTCGCGGCCGACACCGCCCGACGGCTGGCCGAACGCAATCCCGGCGTGCCCACGCTCGCGACCGCCGCGCTGCACGCGAGGAGTCTGCTGGAGGGCGATCCGGACGGTCTGGTGCGGGCGGCGACGGAACACGGTCACCACTGGGCCAGGACCACCGCCGCCGAAGACCTGACCACGCTGCTGGATGCCCGTTCCCGCCGCCCGCTGCCGGCCCCCGCCTCGGCGGAGCCGGCCTCCGCCGAGGCGCAGTCCGACGCGCTGAGCGAGGTGGAACGCACGGTGGCCCGTCTGGTCGGCGAGGGTCTGACCAACCAGCAGGTCGCCCTGCGGCTGCGCCGCTCCCCGCACACCGTCAACTACCACCTGCGCAACATCTTCCGGAAACTCGGCATCGGCTCCCGGGTGGAACTGGCCCGCCACGCCCACCTGTGGGAATCGGTGCCGTGAGGTTCAGTACCAGAGCTGGTCGGCGTGTGCCTGCGCCTCCCACAGGACCAGGCGGGCGCCGTTGGCCGTCGAGCCGCCCTGGACGCCGACGATGAGCCCCGACTTGTAGTTGACCAGGTAGTACAAGTCCCCGCTGTACTGGGATGACGCCCAGTACTGGTCGGCCCCGCCGTTGCACGCCCAGGTGCGCACCAGCGCGCCCTGGGACGTGCTTCCGCCGCTGACGGCCAGGCACTCGCCGTTCCCGTTGATCACCTGGTGCCAGCCGGCCGAGTTGGCCGAACCGACGTGCCACAGCTGGTCGGGGTTGCCGGTGCAGGTCCAGTCACCGGCGTAACCGCCGGAGATCCCTATGCACCGGCCCGAGTTGTAGTTGTGCAGGTTGGCACCGGTGGGGGAGAGGATGTCCGCGGACGCCGGGGCGGTGGTGGCGGCGAAGAGTGCTCCTGCCAAGGACAGGCAGGCGAGCAGGGACTTGCAGAACTTCAGCTGCATCGGGTGCTTCCCATCGCGTTGAGGTGAGCGGCCCGCGGCATGGTGCGTGCGGCGGGCCGGCCGGATGCCGAGCAGCCTGTGGCGGTGCCGGGAGACGGGGCAATGCCGGACGGGCGGACCTCATCAATCAATCAACTCCCGACCAACGACCGGCACATGCGAACACCCTGCCGGGCCCTCGCCCACCCGCCTGTCACCTGCGGATACGTCTCGGCTGCGGCGAGCCGTGCGCTGCGCCGGCCGCGCGGCCCCGCCCCCATGCGGCTGTCCGAGCCGACCGGCGGTGCGGACGGCGTAAAGGTGTCTGGACAATCCGTATGCCATGGGCGATGAGATAGACCCCGGCACCGAGTCGACCGGTCATGGTCGCGGGAGGGAGCGAAGGTGAGCCGACGCGAGATCGCGATCGATCCGACGGCCGGGCCGGTGGAACGCTTCGCCTGGGAGTTGCGGCAGCTGCGGGCCGCCGCCGGTGCGCCGGGATACCGCCAACTGGCCGCACGCGCCCACTACTCGGCCTCCGCGCTGTCCACCGCCGCGAGCGGAAAGGCCCTGCCGACGCGTGAGGTGACGCTGGCCTTCGTGGCCGCCTGCGGTGGGGACGTCGAGGAGTGGGCAGCCAAGTGGGCCGCGACCACAGCGGAGTTGGCGGCCCTCAAGAGCCGGACCGGAACGGCAGCGAACCTCTCCGCCGCACCGCGGGGCGCGAAGACCGGCATCCCCGAGGCCACAGCGCCGGTCTCATCGACCCCGCCCGAACGGGCCGACCAGCCGCAGACGCGAAGACGGCCCATCTCCCCTCGGCGCCGGCACCGCCTCCTGGCCGCCGTCATGGCCGCGGCCGCCGTGACCGCGGCGGTACTGCTGGCCGCGGCGCCCGCTCCCGCACCGGCGGCCTGGACGGCGACAGCCGGGGACGACTGCCCGCACGACGCCACCCGCGGAGTGACGATGAACCAAGGCGGCGCCGACGGGGGCAGCGGCTGGACGCTGGCCGTCGGCGGCGACTGGACCGGAAGCGGCTGCCGGGGCGACTACCGCTACACCGCGGCCAGCGGAGACGACCTGCCGGGACACGACGGCTTCATCTGGTGGTTCCGGCCCGAGCACCTGCGCAGCGGCAGCTGCTCGGTGCGGCTGCACATACCCCAGGGCGACACCTGGTACGTCGGCGGCCATCCCGCGTACTACACGGTCCGGTCAGGAGCCGGTGCCAGGGTGGTCGGCGCGTTCACCGTCGACCAGGTGCGCCACCACGGCCAGTGGGTCGAGGCGGGCCGCTTCCCCCTGAGCGACGGACAGTTGTCGGTACGGCTGTCCGACCGCGGCCCCACCCGGGACAACGTCGCTGCGGGCGCCCTGTCGGTGCGCTGCACCCGCGCCGGCACCCGGGCGCCCTCGGTGCCCGCCTCGCTCGCGGCGGACGGCCGGGCGCCCGCCACGACCGTCACCACCCCGCCGAAGGACAGCTTCGACACCGGGGGCGGCAGCGACGACGGATGGAGCCCGCTGTGGGGCGACATCGCGGTCGGTGTCACCACCCGGCACGCCCTCGACGGGCGGCACGCCCTGGCCGTGACCGCGACGGGCCGCAAGACCTACAGCGCGGTGGGCACACCGGACGGGGCTCGCAGCCTGCACCCGGGAAGCACCGTCGTCTTCCATCTCTGGAGCGACGGACAGTGCGGTACGGGAGCCGTTCAGCCCTTGGTCCAGGACGCCGGCTTCACCGCCCACCCGGCCGCCGCCGAACGCCCGCTGCCCTGCCACCCCGGCTGGACCACCCTCGACTGGACCGTCCCGCCGGTTGCTTCGGTGCACGCCGTCGGCCTACAGATCACCACTCACGGCAAGCCCGTACGCATCCTCCTGGACGACATCCACTGGTGACCACCGGCTCGCTGACGACGAGGTGCTCCGCAGGTCGGCCGGACGAGCGAGCCTGCCGTAGGCCGCCGCGTCGTTGATTGATTGTTCGCGATTACCCGCAACACCCAGGTCGGCCTTGCCGCACCGACGCTGCCCCACCCAGCCTCGATGCCACATCCACTCCCCACCGACTTGGGAGGCACCCCATGTCCATGACCCTGACCCGGCATGGCCCGACACGGTCGCGGCGGACCGTCGTCGGCGTCACGGCGGCGGCCGCGCTGACCGCCGCCGCCCTGCTGCCGCTGGCCGCGCCCCACCCGGCCGGCGCGGCCGACGCCGCCGCTCAGGCCGCCCCCGTCTTCGGCGTCAACATGTCCCTGTACGGCAAGACCGACCACCTGGCCACCGACGCCAACACCCAGGCGCTGTTCGGGAGATGGGGCACCCCGATGGTCCGCGTACCGCTGCGGGCGACGTACCCCGACACCGGCGCGGCGCTCCAGGACGACGACTGGCTGACGGCCATGAAGGCCGTCCAGAAGGTCGGCGCCACCCCCGTCCTCATCCTCCGCGGCCCCGGCGGCGGCCGCACCACCGCCGACATCCAGGCCACCGACACCCACCTGATGAACCTCGTCCACCAGGTGTTCCAGAACAGCACCGTCTACCTGGAGTTCGGCAACGAACCGGACCTGGCGGGGGTGGACGCCGCCCACTACACCGACGCCTGGAACACGGTGATCCCCGCCTTGAAGGCCCAGTACCCGGACGCCGACTACCAGTTCGTCGGCCCGGTCCTCTCCCGCTCCGACGGAACCTCCGCCGACTACATCGCCGGCTTCGCCGCGGACGCGGCCCCCGAACCCGACGCCCTGTCCTGGCACGAATACCTCTGCGACACCACCGTCAAGTCCGACGGCAGCGGCGGCTGGAACGACCCCGGCTCCGGCGACGACACCTGCACGACCCACCTGGCCAACTGGCAGAAGCACGTCACGAACATCGAGGACAAGGTCACGTCCGCGCTCGGCCACTCGCTGGACTACTTCATCTCGGAGTGGAACATAGACCCCAGCGACCAGGGGGCGGCCTACACGTCCGCCCACGCCGACGACCTCGCGACGTGGACGACAGCCGCCGTCGACGAGCTGCGCTCCCTGAGCCCGGCACCGTCGGGCGCCATGATCTACACGGCCACCGACCACGGCAACTTCGGCCTGGTCACCGGCAGCACCACGCTCACCGCCCAGGGCACCGCGTTCGAGGACGCCATGAACGGCGGCTCTGGTGGTGGGCCTGGTGGTGGTTCTGGCGGGGGTGGTGTGACGGTGGGGTTCGAGGACGGTACGGCTGACCACTGGTCGGGGTTTTACGGGAACGCGAACCCGGTGGTGACCTCGGACGTCGCGTATGAGGGCACGCATGCGTTGCGGTTCAATCTCAGCGCCACTGGTCACAGTGCGGTGGGCACTTCCACCGGGCTGGGTGCGGTGAGGGCGGGGTCGACGGTGACGTATCACGTCTACGCGGCCCAGTCGGCGACGACGGTCACGCCGTTCGTGCGGGACAAGAGCTACGCCGCGACGATGGCCGGTTCGGTGGTCCTGCCGAAGGGGCAGTGGGCGACGGTCACCTGGACCGTGCCGTCGGTGAGCGGCGTCGGTGCCATCGGCCTGGACGCCTCCTCCGGCACCGGCACGGTCACCATCGACGCACTCACCTGGCCGACGTCGTGAGCGGCCGCGGGAGAGCATGGGCGGCGGCCTGCTCGACGGTCGCGCTGACACTGGCGGGCTTCGGGGCCCAGGCGGTGGTGCTGAACGGCAGCGCGGTCGCGGCGCCGGTCACGGACTTCTACGTATCGGCGACGTCCGGCAGCGACTCCAACGACGGTTCCCCGGCCCACCCGTGGAAGACGATCGCCTTTGCGGCGGACCAGGACCTCGCCGCCGGCACGACCGTGCACGTGGCCGACGGCACCTACACCGACCCCGTCGACAACGACAACAACGGGACGGCGAGCGCGTACATCACCTTCGCCGCCGACCACGCGGGCCGCGCGCTGATCGATCTCAGCGCCGACCACGACGCGAACGACTTCCCGTTCGAGAACGAGGGGAACTACGTCCGCATCACCGGCTTCGAGGTCACGGGCCCGACCGCGAAACAGGGCATTCATCTGAGCGGTTCCCACAATGTCGTCGATCACAACGACGTCCACGGCATCCGTCGCCACGTCACGTGCACGAGCAGTTCGGCCGCCAACGGGGACGGTCTGGGAGACGACTCGGAGACCTCCGGCAACGCGTTCGTCGCGAACACCGTGCACGATGTCGGACCGGACGGGGAGTGCCAGTACACCCACGGCATCTACCCGTCCGGGGGCGGGGACCTGATGCAGAACAACATCGCCTACGACAACGCCGGTTCCGGGCTGCGCTTCAACAGCAACCTGGTGGGGGCGACGATCTCCAACAACCTCGTCTTCGCCAACCGGCAGCACGGCATCAGCATCTCCGGTGACGACGACAGTGACGAGACCGCCGCCGGCTTCGTGATCACGAACAACATCATCGTCGACAACGGCAGCAGCGGAATCTACGTCAACGCCAACGCCGACTCCGACGACAACGAGTACGGGCACAACCTCTTCCACGGCAACGACGGCGCGGACTTCACCAACAGCGACAGGGACAACTGGACGCCGGACAACGCCGAAGGCGAGGTGGACGACGACCCCGGACTCGTGGACTACCAGGCCGACGGCAGCGGCGACTACCACCCGACCGCGGACAGCCCGTGCGTCAACGCGGGCACCGCCAAGGGCGCCCCGGGCACCGACTTCGACGGCGTCCTGCGACCGCAGGGCGACGGCTACGACATCGGCCCGTACGAGTACGTGTCGGGCGGCGGCTCTGGTGGTGGGCCTGGTGGTGGCTCTGGCGGGGGTGGTGTGACGGTGGGGTTCGAGGACGGTACGGCTGACCACTGGTCGGGGTTTTACGGGAACGCCAACCCGGTGGTGACCTCGGACGTCGCGTATGAGGGCACGCATGCGTTGCGGTTCAGTCTCAGCGCCACTGGTCACAGTGCGGTGGGCACTTCCACCGGGCTGGGTGCGGTGAGGGCGGGGTCGACGGTGACGTATCACGTCTACGCGGCCCAGTCGGCGACGACGGTCACGCCGTTCGTGCGGGACAAGAGCTACGCCGCGACGATGGCCGGTTCGGTGGTGCTGCCGAAGGGGCAGTGGGCGACGGTCACCTGGACCGTGCCGTCGGTGAGCGGCGTCGGTGCGATCGGCCTGGACGCCTCCTCCGGCAGCGGCACGGTCACCATCGACGCACTCACCTGGCCGACGTCGTAGCAGAGCGTCCGCCCAACAGCGGCCCCGTTTCCGGACTCGACGAGGGGAGAGCCCGGCGACGGGGCCGCATCGCCGGTCTGTGTCCGAGGGGCGCGCTCTGCGAACACCGACAGGCGCAGCACGGCGTAGCGGCCGATGCCGACCAGTGCGGTGGCCGACAGGTACACCGTCTGCTGCAGCACGAGTCCGGCGCCGGGGCGGAGCAGGGTCAGCGCGCCGACCGCGGCGGAGGTGGCGAGCCAGCCGACGGCGATGGTGGCCGCGCTTTTCAGATGGCCGGCCAGACCGGGCCGTCCGTGGCCGAACGAGACGCGGGCGTGCACCTCGGTGGCGGCCACGGTCGAGGCGACGGTGGTCAGGACGTTCGCCGCCATCCACGGGATCCACTGGGAGAGCAGGACCAGAGCCGCCGAGGCGGCCAGGGTGACGGCGCTGCCCAGCCCGGCGAAGCGCGCGAACGCCGCCGCGTGACGGCGGATCAGTCGCAGGCCGTTCATGGTGGTCCCCTCCCCGGAAGGTACCCCTTGCGGGGCCGTCGTCGTCGTGCCGGAGAGCGTCGCCGACTCGCCCTTCACTGGCCTTTCAGGGCGCTTTCAGGGGTCCGTCCGTGGTGAAACCGGGGCGGCACCACGCGCTGCGGTCCCGGCCCGGCCCACCTCAGTGGGCGGCCGGGCCGAGCGCGGCCGTGAGCTCGTCCAGGTACGTCGAGACCGGGCCGAGGGTGAGCAGGCCGCTGCCCGCTCCGGCCAGTTCGTGTGCTGCCGGGGTCAGGACGCTGTGCGCGCGTCGCATGGTGTCGCGGTCTTCGAGGGCCAGCGCGGCTCGGGCGGTGAGGCACCAAAGGGCCTCGTGGAGAAGGTCGTTGGGCGGGTCGGGGGTTGCGTGGAGCGCGTCGGCGGCTTCGGACCTGTGCCCTTGGTCGAGCAGGAGCAGAGGGCGCGACCAAGGGGCGTACGGCCCCCAGTCCTCGTCATCGGAGAAGCGCAGAGGCCGGCCGTGCCGTAGGCGCAGGCACAGCAGGGTGAGAGGCAGCAGGCCGCGGGAGAGGCCGGGCATTCCGGCGCCTTCCAGGAGGGACGCCGCTGTGCGGTAGGCCGCTTCCGCCTCCGCGAACGGCGCGCGGTCGGCGGCGTCGCGGCGGAGCGCGGCGTACCAGCCGGTGAACACGCCTACCAGGGGCCGTTCATGCCGCTTGGCCAGGCGGTCCGCCGCGCGGGCGTGGCGGTCGGCGGCGGCGAAGTCCCCGAGAGCGCTGCGTGCCTGCAGGCGGATGAGGTGGCCGAGCACCTCGAACGCGCCCAGTCCGTGCGGGCCGGACAGCGCGACGAGCTCCGCGCCGATCTCGTCGCGGCGCGCGGCCAGCCCGGCGTGTTCGAAGCACTGCATGAACGCGGCGTTGAGAGCGAAGGCCAGCAGTGTGGGGTCGGCCAGGCGACGGGCGGTTTCCTCCGCCTGGCGGGCGGCCTGCCGGGCGCGGGGCGAGGCGGTGCCGCGTGATTCCAGGGCGATCGTGGCCAGCAACCGGGCGCGGGCGGCCTCGTGACCCTCGGCGGGCAAGGCCACGAGGGTGCGCTCCGCGGCCGCCACCACCTGTGCGGCCTGCTCCGGATCGTCCAGGCGGGTCCAGATGGCCGGGACGTCGTAGGCGCCGATCACCCGAGCGGTGAGTTCCGCGTCGCCCAGCCTCTCGGCGGCCGTGATGGCCGCGGCGCGGTGCTCCCGGGCGGCGAGCAGGCCGCTGCCGCCGGTCAGGGCGAGGGTGCGCAGCAGGCCCATGGTCGATTCCAGGCGGGTCCGTGAGCTCGCGGGCACCGCGCGGTCGTAGGCGGCCGCGGCCTGTTCCCACACGCGCTCGGCACCGTCGCCCCGGCCGGGGCCGGCGTCGAGGCACGCGGCCTGCTGGAGGATGTCCGCCTCCAGCAGGCGCAGTCCGGGGCCCGGGTCGATGCCCACCTGTTCGGCCAGGAGCGTGCGCGCCCGGCGCAGTACGGCCAGCGCGTCGGTCTGCCGGCCCGCCCGGTACAGCGCCAGAGCCAGCAGCCGCCAGCCGTTCTCGCGCCAGGGGTGCTCGGCGGTGTGGGCGCGCAGGTCGGCGGCCGCGCGGTCGGCCAGGCCCAGGGACAGCAGGGCCTGGGCGTGCTCTTCGACGGCGTGCAGCCGCAGCTCGGCCAGGCGGTGGCTCTCGGGCCGGGCCCAGGGCTGGTCGGCGAACTCGGCGTAGGCGGGCCCGCGCCACCAGCCGAGCGCCTCCTCCAGCCGCTCGGCCGCCTCCTCGGGCGGCAGTCCGGCGGCGGAGGTCACCGCCTGTTCGAAACGCCGGGCGTCCACGGTGTCCGCGGCAGCGCGCAGGGCGTACCCCGGTCCCTCGGTGACCAGCAGCCGGGCCGGGGCGCGTGGCGGGCGGGCGGGTTCCAGGGTGCGGCGCAGGGCGGCCACGAACGTGCGCACCGCGCTCACCGCGTCCGTGGGCGGATCCGGCCACAGGTCGTCGACCAGCCGGGAGACCGGGACGACCCGGCCCCTGGCGATGATCAACCGGGCCAGTACCGAGCGGTGCCGGGGCCCCTTCAACGCGATCGGGCTGCCGTCTTCGTCCCAGGCCGCCACCGGCCCGAGCACCCCGAAGTGGAGACGCACCCCGCCACCGCCCCTTTCCGTCGCACCCGCCCGGTCCGCGCACCATCGCCGACCCGCGGGCGTTCCTGCCGCTCATCCCATGCTCATCCATCGCCCAGAGGATCGAGAAACCCGGTCACCCACCGAACGGAGCACGCCGTGGTACCTGTCATCCCTGGCTTCGAACCTCACGAGATCCCCGTCGGCGACGGAATCCGCCTCCATGCGGCCGTCGGCGGTTCGGGCACGCCCGTCGTGCTGCTGCACGGCTTCCCGCAGACCCACCTGATGTGGCGGCACGTGGCCGTCGACCTCGCCGCCGACCACACCGTGATCTGCCCCGACCTGCGCGGTTACGGCGCCAGTGGCAAACCCGCCGAGACCGACGGCACCGTCTACGCCAAGCGCACCATGGCCGCGGACATCGTCACGCTGGCCCGCGCCCTCGGCCACGAGCGTTTCGCCCTGGCCGGCCACGACCGCGGCGCCCTGGTCGCCTTCCGCGCGGCCCTCGACCACCCGGACGCCGTCACGCACCTCGCCTGCCTCGACGTACTGCCCACCCTGGACATGTGGGAGGTGATGCGCGGGGTCGGCGCCGCCGTCGGATTCCACCTGTACCTGATGGCCCAGCCGCCCGGTCTGCCCGAGCGCATGATCGCGGCCGAAGCGGACGCCTTCTTCGGTTACTTCCTCGACATCTGGACCAACGACGAACGGGCCCTGCCGCCCGATGTCCGCGCCGCCTACCTGGATGCCTGCCGCAGGTCGGTGCCGTCCATCGTGGCCGACTACCGTGCCTCGGCCGGCATCGACCTCGAACACGACCGAGCGGATCGAGCGGCCGGCAACCGGCTGCGGATGCCGGTCACCGTACTCCAGCAGGACTGGGGTGCCGCCCTCGGTTTCGACGCGGCCGCGCTGTGGGGCGCCTGGGCTGCCGATCTCAAGCACAGCACGGTCACCTGTGGGCACTTCATGGCCGAGGAGGCGCCGGGCGAGGTCGCGGCGGCGCTGCGAGGGTTGCTGGCCCGCTGAGGGGAGGCCTGGCGTCTCATACACGGCTGTGGATGACGCCAGGCTCCGGGGCTGGGGCAGACGGGCAGGCCGGCGAGGCGGGGGTGTCCTCAGGCCGCCTGGCAGTGTTCGTGCGGGCCCAGTGCGGTCCGCAGGCGCTGGTAGCGGTCGAGGTCTTCCCAGGTGTCGTGGTGGGCGGGGCTGGGGTGACGGCGTCCGGTCCTCCAGGCCCAGACGCTCGAGGCGATACCGGTGACGAACGGGATGAGCAGCCACAGCAGAGCGGCCACGGGACAACCTCCTTCGTAGGGGCGGCGGGGCGGAACTCGGGGGAGGCCCTCAGGACGGGAGCTGCTTCGGCGGGCCGCCGGAGACGGCGATCTTGCGGGGCTTGGCGTGTGCGGCCAGCGGGATGCGCAACGTCAGGACGCCGTTGTCGTACGCGGCCTCCGCGGCGTCGGTGTCCAGCGCGTCGGACAGGGTCAGGCGGCGCAGGAACCGTCCGGTGGGCCGCTCGGTGAGGACGGGGCGGGCGTGGGGCGGGATGGGGGAGCGGCGCTCGGCGGTCAGTACCAGCGTGCCTCGCTCCACCGTCAGTTCGACGCTGGAGCGGTCCATGCCGGGCAGGTCGAACTGCAGGTACAGAGCGTCATCGTCGCGCCATGCGTCCGCGGGGATGAAGCCGTCCGTCGCAGCGGTACGTGAGAGCTGGTGCGTGAGCCGGTCGAGATCACCGAGCGCGCCGGGACGCGCAAGCATGGCTCCTTCTCCCTTCGCGTGCGGGTGATGGTCGTCGTAGGTGAGGTCCAGCGGAACTCGTCCAACCGTATAGCCGACGGCAGATTAATTGACAAGCGAAAGCTGGATGAAGTTGACAGCATCTCGCTCAAGTATCTACCACGTTCAGTGAACTCGATCGGAAGGAGGCCGTGATGACGGAGGGGAGGAAGGTCCGACGCTGGCCTTGACGGCGCTCGCCCTGGTGGTCGTGGCCACGTGGTGCTGTGGCTGCGGCCGCGATCGGTCCGGAGTCGCTGGAAGGAGGTGAGCATCGTGGTACGCCTGTCCGCCGACGGCGGTGACCTGGTGGTGCGCCTGCCCTGGCGGTGGGTGCCGGCGGCGCGGTGCCGGGAGGTGCGGATGCCCTTGGCGTGCGTGGACGAGGTCCGCGTGGAGCCGCACTGGTGGCGCGCGCTGCGTCCGCGTCCGGGGCGTCGGTACCGCTTCCGCCCTGGGCGATGGTGCGTGGGCGAGCTGGAAGGCGGTCGAAGCCGGGACTTCGTCGCCGTGCGCGCTCAGGGGCCGGTCCTCGTGGTGTCGGCCTTCGGGCCGGACGCGCCCTACGGTCGTCTGGCTGTCTCCACGGACGAGCCGGAACGGACTGCGGCCTGGCTACGGCAGCTCACGGCCAAGACCGCCGAAAAAAGTTGAGTCGATAGGCGTCAACTTTCCGTCGGCGTGGTATATCAATAGCAGAGCGAAGGATGCAGGGGACGACCTCGAAGGAGGGATGAACATGCTGATGCGTACGGATCCCTTCCGCGAGCTTGACCGGCTCGTCGATCGGGTCTGGGGCGCCGTCACGCACCCGGCGGGCGTGCCGATGGACGCCTGGCGGGAGGGTGACACGTTCCTCGTGGAGCTGGACCTGCCGGGAGTAAGCCCGGAATCCATCGACCTCGATGTCGAGCGCAACGTCCTGACGGTGAAGGCCGAGCGCAAGCCCGGGTACGGCGAAGGCGTCGACACGGTGATCGCCGAGCGGCCCGTCGGGACGTTCAGCCGCCGGCTGTTCCTCGGGGAGGCCCTCGACACCGAGAGGATCGAAGCGTCCTACGACGCGGGTGTGCTGAGGCTGCGGATCCCGGTCGCGGAGCAGGCCAAGCCGCGCAAGATCGCCATCAGCGGCGGCAGCGAGCGCAAGGAACTCGCCGGCTGACACGGCATGCACCTTCTCCAGGCCCTGGGTGGAAGCCCAGGGCCTTGCCCTGTCCAGCACGGTGGCCCGACGCCCGTCAGGACCCGTTCGGGTGGTCCTGTTCTCCGCTGTCCGCGGTGAACACCTTCGTGAAGGTGGCACCGCAACGGCAGCGGGAGTACTCGACCAGTTCTCCGTCTTCGGACACGCTCAGCCCTTGGCTGAGTCGCACGTGTACGTGATCACCCATGCGGAGTCGCTTTCCTTGACGCCGGTCGTCCGCCTCATCGTGAACGTCGGCCACTTCCGCCGGCAATGCCCCAGCTCACACGGTTCGCGCCCGCTCCGAACTTGACACCGGTCGACTCAAGTTTTATCTCTCTGGAAGAGGCAAGGGACGTACGAGCACGGGTGAGGAGGAGAGCCAGATGGCGCGTGCGGTAGGAATCGACCTCGGTACGACGAACTCGGTGGTCTCGGTCCTCGAAGGCGGCGAGCCCACCGTGATCACCAACGCGGAGGGCGCGCGGACCACCCCCTCGGTGGTGGCGTTCGCCAAGAACGGTGAGGTCCTGGTCGGCGAAGTGGCCAAGCGGCAGGCGGTGACGAACGTCGACCGCACCGCCCGCTCCGTCAAGCGCCACATGGGCGACCACGGCTGGCGGTTCCCGGAGCACGGCGGCGTCGACGGCAAGAAGTACACCGCGCAGGAGATCTCCGCGCGCGTGCTGCAGAAGCTCAAGCGGGACGCCGAGTCCTACCTCGGCGAGGACGTCACCGACGCCGTGATCACCGTTCCGGCGTACTTCGACGACACCCAGCGCCAGGCCACCAAGGAGGCCGGGCAGATCGCCGGCCTGAACGTGCTGCGGATCATCAACGAGCCGACGGCGGCGGCGCTGGCGTACGGCCTGGACAAGGAGAACGACCAGACGGTCCTCGTCTTCGACCTCGGCGGCGGCACCTTCGACGTGTCCCTGCTGGAGATGGGCGAGGGCGTCATCGAGGTCAAGGCCACCAACGGCGACACGCACCTCGGCGGTGACGACTGGGACCAGCGGATCGTCGACCACCTGGTGAAGCAGTTCAAGAACCACTACGGCGTGGACCTGTCCCAGGACAAGATGGCCGTGCAGCGGCTGCGCGAGGCCGCCGAGAAGGCCAAGATCGAGCTGTCCTCGTCCAGTGAGACGACCATCAACCTGCCCTACATCACCGCCTCCGCCGAGGGCCCGCTGCACCTGGACGAGAAGCTGACGCGCGCCCAGTTCCAGCAGGTGACCGCGGATCTGCTGGAGCGGTGCAAGGCGCCGTTCCACAACGCGGTCAAGGACGCCGGGATCGAGGTGTCCGACATCGACCATGTCGTGCTGGTCGGTGGGTCCACGCGCATGCCGGCGGTGACCGAGCTGGTGAAGGAGCTGACGGGCAAGGACCCGCACAAGGGCGTCAATCCCGACGAGGTCGTGGCCGTGGGCGCCGGCCTGCAGGCCGGTGTCCTCAAGGGCGAGGTCAAGGACGTCCTGCTGCTCGACGTCACCCCGCTGTCCCTGGGCATCGAGACCAAGGGCGGCATCATGACCAAGCTGATCGAGCGCAACACCACGATCCCGACGCGCCGTTCGGAGATCTTCACCACCGCCGACGACAACCAGCCGTCCGTGACCGTGCAGGTCTACCAGGGCGAGCGGGAGATGGCGGCGTACAACAAGAAGCTCGGCATGTTCGAGCTGACGGGCATCGCCCCCGCGCCGCGCGGGGTGCCGCAGATCGAGGTCGCCTTCGACATCGACGCCAACGGGATCATGCACGTCTCCGCCAAGGATCTCGGCACCGGCAAGGAGCAGAAGATGACCGTCACCGGCGGCTCGGCGCTGCCGAAGGAGGACATCGACCGCATGGTCCGCGAGGCCGAGCAGCACGCCGAGGAGGACCGCCGGCGGCGTGAGGCGGCCGAGGCCCGCAACCAGGGCGAGCAGCTCGTCTACCAGACCGAGAAGCTCCTGCGGGAGAACAGCGGCGACATCCCCGCGCAGGCCAGGAGCGAGACGGAGGCGGCGCTGGCCGAGCTGAGGGAGAAGCTGAAGGACGAGAGCGCGGACACGGCCGCGATCCGGCAGGCGATCGACCGGACCACGCAGGCCGCGCAGAAGATCGGCGCGGCCCTGTACGAGAAGTCGCGCGCCGAGCAGTCCTCTGACCCGGCCGGCGCGTCGCCCACCGGCGGTGCGGCCGAGGACGAGGTGGTGGACGCCGAGATCGTCGACGACGACATGGCCCAGGCCGGCTGACGACGGCCCCCTTGGCGGACCGTCCGACCGTGCCGCGCCGCCCGAGACGGAGCGCGTGCCTGAGCCTGCTTGCCGACGGGCGTCCTGCGGTGCTACATGAACAGTTGGCACTCTCCGAGTGAGAGTGCCAAACGGCTGGATCGGGTGACGGGCTCGTGCGGTCGTGGGCCGAGCATCCGGTCGCGCGGGTGAACGTCGCGGACGTCACCCCGGTCCGCCGCTGCCGACTCAGTGATCGTTGCGGAGGAAGCTGTACCGATGACTGCCAAGATCATCGCCTACGAGGAGGAGGCGCGCCGCGCTCTGGAGCGTGGCATGAACCAGCTCGCGGACGCCGTGAAGGTGACGCTCGGCCCCAAGGGCCGCAACGTCGTCCTGGACAAGAAGTGGGGCGCCCCCACGATCACCAACGACGGTGTCTCCATCGCCAAGGAGATCGAGCTGGAGGACCCGTACGAGAAGATCGGCGCCGAGCTGGTCAAGGAAGTCGCCAAGAAGACGGACGACGTCGCCGGTGACGGTACGACCACCGCGACCGTTCTCGCCCAGGCCCTGGTCCGGGAGGGCCTGCGCAACGTGGCCGCCGGCGCCAACCCGATGGCCCTCAAGCGCGGCATCGAGAAGGCCGTCGAGGCCGTCTCCGCCGCCGTGCTGGAACAGGCCAAGGAGCTGGAGACCAAGGAGGAGATCGCCTCCACCGCCGCCGTGTCCGCGGGCGGCGACCGGATGATCGGCGAACTGATCGCCGAGGCCATGGACAAGGTCGGCAAGGAAGGCGTCATCACCGTCGAGGAGTCCAACACCTTCGGTCTGGAGCTGGAGCTCACCGAGGGCATGCGCTTCGACAAGGGCTACATCTCGCCCTACTTCGTCACCGACCCCGAACGGATGGAAGCGGTCCTGGAGGACCCGTACATCCTGCTGGTCGGCTCCAAGGTGAGCGCGGTCAAGGACCTGCTGCCTCCGGTGGAACAGGTGATGAAGGAGGGCAGGCCGCTGCTGATCATCGCCGAGGACGTGGAAGGCGAGGCCCTGGCCACCCTGGTCGTCAACAAGATCCGCGGCACCTTCAAGTCCGTCGCCGTCAAGGCCCCGGGCTTCGGCGACCGCCGCAAGGCCATGTTGCAGGACATGGCGGTCCTCACCGGCGCCACGGTCGTCTCCGACGAAGTGGGCCTGAAGCTGGAGAACGTCGGACTGGACCTGCTGGGCCGCGCCCGCAAGGTGGTCGTCACCAAGGACGACACCACCATCGTCGAGGGCGCCGGGGACGGCAGCGCCGTCGAGGGACGCGTCAAGCAGATCCGCGCCGAGATCGAGAACAGCGACTCCGACTACGACCGCGAGAAGCTGCAGGAGCGCCTGGCGAAGCTCGCCGGCGGTGTCGCGGTCATCAAGGCCGGTGCCGCCACCGAGGTGGAGCTCAAGGAGCGCAAGCACCGCATCGAGGACGCCGTGCGCAACGCCAAGGCGGCCGTCGAGGAGGGCATCGTCGCCGGTGGTGGCGTGGCCCTGCTCCAGGCATCCGAGAAGGCGTTCGAGAAGCTGGAGGTGGACGAGGAGGAGCGCACCGGTGTGGAGATGGTCCGCCGTGCGCTGACCGCCCCGTTGCAGCAGATCGCCCGCAACGCCGGCCTGGAGGGCGGCGTCGTGGTGGAGAAGGTCCGTACGCTGCCGGTCGGCCACGGCCTGAACGCGGCGACCGGAGAGTACGTGGACATGCTGGCCGCGGGCATCATCGACCCGGCGAAGGTGACCCGCTCCGCGCTGCAGAACGCCGCGTCCATCGCCGCCCTGTTCCTCACCACCGAGGCTGTCATCGCCGAAAAGCCGGAGGAGAAGGAAGCGGCGCCCGCGGGACCCGGCGCCGAGCTGTAGTCCGTCGGTTCCGGCCGCCCTTCGGCCCGGCGAAGGCGGAGGGGCGGCCGTGCCGATGCGGCGTCGGACAGGTGTCGGGCTGGTGCCGGAGTGCCAGTCAGGTGAGCGGTGGTCCGCCGGCTCCTGGAGCCGGCTACCGGTTTCAGGGCTGCCGGGCCGGGGCCGGGCGGACCGTGGGTGCCAGCATCGTGACGGCGACGGCCGTACCGGTGATGAGGACCGCGACGGCGATCCGGGTCCAGCCGGGCGCGTCCGTGGTGAAGAACACCGGGAGGCCGAGGAGAGCCGAGATCACCCGCGAGCCGACGACGATCCGCAGGGCGCGGACGTCGCCCCGGCCGGCGGACCGGTAGCAGGCCAGGGTCACCGCGCCGAGGACCGCGCCGGTGAGGGTGATGCCGGGCGGCGGTCCGGAGTGCTGCCACAGGCCGACGAGGCCGGCCAGGTCGAGCACGGCCAGAACCGCGCACAGGGTCATGCCGATGGTGCGACGCATCAGGTGCTCCGTCTCTCGCGCGAGCGGATGTCTCGGCGGTGTGCGTGTACGGACTCGTCTCAGCGGTGTGCGTGTACGGACTTGAGCCGGTCGGCGCCGGCGCCCCGCAGGGTGTCCAGGCAGGCGGTGCGCCCGGTCGAGAGCAGCAGCAGGGACAGGGCGGGCCCGGCGATCTCCGGGCCGTCGCCGACGGCCCAGTCGGTGTCGGTCGCCCGCAGGGCGAAGCCGGCCAGCCTGCGTTCGGCGTGGAACGGCCAGCCCATCGCCCAGACCCGCTGCAGGGCCTCGCGGCTGTGTTCGGGCGGGACGGGAAGGCGTCGGGCGAGGGGCAGGGCGATGTCCTGGCCGTGGACGATCGCGTCGAACAGCGCGTTGCGGGTGTCCAGCACCCTGGCCGTGCGCCGGGTGCCGGCGTGCGCGCGGATCGCGGCGACCAGGTCCGCGGGATCGCGGGAACCGTGACGGCGGGCCAGCACCGTGTTGATCCGGTCGGGGCTGAACCGGGCGCGCGGTGCGACCGCGACCATGTCCCAGGTGGTGATGGTGGGAACCAGGGCGAGGTGTCCGGCCACGTCCCGCACACGCCAGCCACGGCACAGCGACTGCTGTTCCCATTCGGCCGGGGTGAGCTCTTCCAGCAGGTCGGCGATCCGCAGACGGGTTGCGCGGACAGCGGACCAGTACGGGTCCGAGTCGTCCATGACGGCCTCCAATAGTCCGAATCTCGGACTACATTAGTACGAGGTTCGGACCTTCTGCAATGATGGCGGCATGACCGACGACGCCGACGACGAGCTGAACCTGGGCCTGCTGATGTTCATCCCGTACCGCTTCATGGAGTCGGCCGTGATGGCCGCCCTGAAGTCCGCCGGGCACGACATCTCGCTCACCCAGGCACGGGTCTTCCAGCGGATCGGCCCCGAAGGCTCGCGCCTGGCCGAGCTGGCCGAGGCGTCACAGGTCAGCAAGCAGACCATCGGCTCGATCGTCGACCAGCTCGAACGCGCCGGCTACGTCCGACGCCTGCCCGACCCGCGCGACGCACGAGCGCGGCTGGTCACCATCACCGCCAAGGGCCACGACCTGATCGACCTGAGCCTGCCCGTCGTCCGCGACATCCAGCGACAATGGACGGCCCACCTGGGCCCCGAGCGCACCCGGCACCTGAGACAGGCACTGGAGGCGCTACGGGAGATCACCGATCCCCACCGCTGACCGCGACCGCCGGCGAAAAGCCGAGGTCTGCACACCGGCCCGTGGCCTGCAGGCCGGCGGACGATCCCGCGCCAACCAGTCGGCATCGTCCGCCGCTGTGCTCCGGTCAGCCGCCGCCTCCCTTGAGCGGCCGGTCCTCCACCGTGCCGTTCGCCAGGGCTGTGTAGGCATAGCACTCGGCCCAGGACGAGGCGGCGACCTGTGCGACAAGGACTGCCCGGTGGCCATCGCGGTCGACCGAGCGCAGCCGCACGCGTCCCAGCGCCTCGGCGATCTCGCGGTCGGTGAGCGTGCCGTCGGCGTCGGCGCTCTGCAGGCGGGTGCGCAGTCGCTCCGCCGCGGCGGACACGGCGGCCCGCGCGGCGCGGTCCTGGTCCTGCTGGTTGTCCTGCACGGACTGGAAGAACCAGACCACCACTCCCGCCGCGAGCAGCACGCAGAGCAGCGCGAGCGCGCCGAGGCAGCCGGCCACCCGGTTGCCTCGGCGTGGTTCGACGGGAGTCACCTCAGCCATCCAGGAACTCCCAGCGTCCTTCGGAGACGACCTCGACGCCGTCGGCGGTCACCTTGATGGCCGTCTCAGCGTCGATGGCGTACGCCGGGTGCCCCACCTCGGCGGCCCACCGTCGCGCTTCGGCCATGGTGTTCTGGGGGCGGCCCGGGGTGTCGAGGTGGGGGAAGACGCAGAAGTCGACGACTCCCAGCGCGCTGTCGTCACCGGTGGGCGGGGCCCAGCCGACGAAGTCCTTGCCGACGCGGGGCGTGAGCACCAGGCTCCCGGCACTGAGCCCCACGTAGACCGTGTCGTCCAACGACGGCAGGACGTCGGCCAGTCCGGACTCCCGCATCCAGTGGCACAGGTACAGCGCGTCGCCGCCGTTCACCAGCAGGGCGTCCGCCGCTCGGACCCAGGAGACCCAGAGATCCTTGTCGATGCCGGGCAGAGCGGTGAGTTCCAGCACGCCCACCGACTTCCAGCCCAACCCGGTCATGGGGCTGGGGGAGTTCCCGCTGACGAAACGCCACGGGCCGTCCGGATCTGCGTACGGGCCCCCGTACCCGGCGGTGGGGACGCAGAGGGCGCGGGCATCCGCGATCGGTTTGCCCAGGAGCTCGACCAGCGCCGCCCGGATGCTCGCGTTCCGGACGCCGGAGTCGGTGAGGAGGAGTTTCATGACGGCCCCGTACGGTCGGTGGGTATGTCGCCTGGCACTGCGGTCCCGTGACGTGCCGTCACGTCGGCGACCTCTTGGTGTCGAGTCTGTCGGAAGGCACTCGTTCGATACGGGTCCAACCCTTCCAGCCCCGCTCCTCCAGGATCGCCACCACCCGCCTGGCGCCCGGTGACGACTCGACCATGGCCGAGTCCAGCAGCGCGACGAACTGATCGTCGAAGCCGTCGCCGCCCACCTCGCCGGCCTCCACGGCACGCACCATCAGACGCTCCACGATGTCGGCGATCTCGACGATCCTGGGATCGTCCGCCGGCCAGTCCAGCGCCTCTCTCAAGAAGCCGTAGAGCTTCAGCATGTCGGGATCGTCCAGCTCCTCGTGCTTCCTGGCGATCACGGCGTCGATCAGGTGCGGGACCTGGGCGGCGACCATGATCCAGGCATCCCGCTCCATCTCGACGTACCGCTCCTGGACGCCGAGACCGCGCAACCGGTCGAGGTAGTCCACGACGCTCCGCGGGAGCACCAGGCGCTCCCCGGCGGCGAGTTGGGCGAGCCGTTCGCGGGTGTCCCGCAGTCGGCGGATCCTGGCCCGCAGGTCCTTGTCGATCTCCCGGACGCCGTCGGCGAACTCCTCCGGGCCGGCGTCGAGGAGTCGCTGCACCCGGGCCAGCGGCACGCCGGCATCCGTCAGAGTGCGGATCCGGATGAGTCGCACGACGGCGGCGGCGTCGTAGATCCGGTATCCGGACTGGTCCCGTCCGGGCTCCGGCAACAGGCCGACCTTGTGGTAGTGGCGAACCGCCCGCACCGTCACCCCGGCGTACGCCGCGAGCTGGCTGATGGTGAGCATGGCTCTCAGACTGCCTCAGACGATCTTCCGGCGGAAGGCGGCCATCGCGAAGACGTACGCCACGACGCTGATGCCGACGCACCAGGCGAGGGCGGTCCAGATGGCGTCGCCGACCGGCCGTTGGGCGAACAGGGCGCGGATCGTGTCGACGATGGAGGTCACCGGCTGGTGCTCGGCGAAGGCGCGCACCGGGCCCGGCATGGTCCGCGTGGGCACGAACGCCGAGCTGAGGAACGGCAGGAAGACGAGCGGGTAGGCGAACGCGCCCGCGCCCTCGACCGAGCTCGCGGAGAGCCCGGGTATCACGGCGATCCAGGTCAGGGCCAGCGTGAACAGGAACAGGATGCCGGCGACGGCGAGCCATGCCGGCACCCCTGCCCCCGTGCGGAAGCCCATGAGCAGCGCGACGCCGACCACGATCACGAGCGAGAGCAGGTTGGCGAGCAGAGAAGTGCACACGTGTGCCCACAGGACCCCCGACCGCGTGATCGGCATCGACAGGAAGCGCTCGAAGATCCCGCTCTTCAGGTCGGTGAACAGTCGGTAGGCGGTGTACGAGATGCCCGAGGCGATGGTGATGAGCAGGATGCCGGGCAGCATGTAGTTCACGTACGACACCGGCCCCGTGTCGATCGCCCCGCCGAACACGTAGACGAACATGAGCATCATCGCGACCGGCGTGAGGACGGTCGTGATGATCGTGTCGATGCTGCGGGTGACATGGCGCAGGGTCCGCCCTGTCAGCACAGCGGTGTCACCGAGGAAAGTCGCGGTCATGGCTGCCTCTCAGGTGTTCGTGTGGGTGGCGTCGCTCCTGTCGGGGCTGCCGGTGATCGCGAGGAAGATCTCCTCCAGGGTCGGCTGCTTCTCGACGTACTCGACCGTGGCGGGCGGGAAGAGCCGCTTCAGCTCGGTCAGGGTGCCGTGGGCGATGATCCGGCCGTTGTGGAGGATCGCGATCCGGTCGGCGAGCTGTTCGGCCTCCTCCAGGTACTGCGTGGTGAGCAGCACCGTCGTGCCGTGCCCGGCGAGCTTCCTGACGGCATGCCACACCTCGATACGTGCCGTGGGGTCGAGCCCGGCCGTCGGCTCGTCGAGGAAGATCACCGGCGGGTTCCCGATGAGGCTCATCGCGATGTCCAGACGGCGGCGCATCCCACCCGAGTACGTGGACACCTTCCGCGTGCCGGCATCAGTGAGCGAGAACCGCCTCAGCAACTCGTCCGCGATCGCGCCTGGGTTGCCGAGACGGCGCAGCCTGGCGACGAGTACGAGGTTCTCCCGACCGGTGAGGATCTCGTCGACGGCCGCGAACTGCCCGGTGAGGCTGATGCGCTGCCGTACGTCCGCCGGCTGCGTGGCGACGTCGAAGCCGTGGACGCCGGCCGTCCCCGCGTCGGCCGTGAGCAGCGTGGCGAGGATCCTCACGAGCGTGGTCTTGCCCGCCCCGTTGGAGCCGAGCAGGGCGAGGATGCTGCCCCGCGCCACGTCGAGGTCCACGCCGCGCAGCACGTCGAGCCCGCCGTACGACTTCTCCAGCCCCCGCACGACGATCGCCGGATGGGCAGTCGATCGGGCCACCATGGACATCCGCCTCCTTCACGGTGCCTTCCAGCCGACTGCCGGAAGCTCCCGCCGGAAGGATGCAGGGTTGACCCGGCGTCAGGGTCAAGCCGGCCCGCACAACGCCGTACGGGCCGGCCGGCCTGTCGCTCTTACTTCAGATGCCGGTCGAGGAACCGGCACCCGTCCTCCAACTCGAACCACGGGGTGCCGGTGTGCCCGCCCAGATTGGCGTGCAGCGTCTTCTCCTTGCTGCCGAAGGCGTCGAACAGGTCCAGGGCCCGTTGACGGGGATTGCCTTCGTCGTCCCACTGCAGCAGGAACAGCAGCGGAATGGTGACCTGCCGGGCCTCTTCGCGCTGGGCACGCGGAACATAACCCCCGGCGAAGAAGCCGGCGGCCGCGATACGTGGCTCGACCACCGCCAACCGGATGCCGAGGGCGGCCCACCCCCCGGAGTATCCGACCGGGCCGCCGATCTCGGGCAGCTCCAGCAGGGCGTCCAGAGTGGTCTGCCACTCCGGGACCGCGTTCTCGACCAGGGGGCCGATGAAGGACTCGTAGATGTCGTCGACCGGCTCGCCGGCCCGCATCGCCCGCCGGAGGTCGGCACGGGCCTGTTCGTCGGCGGCGGAACGGGGCCGGTCACCGCATCCGGCGGCGTCGATGGTGGCCACCGCGTAGCCGCGGGCCGCGGTGTGGCGGGCCCGGGCCACCAACCGGGAATCCGCCTTGGGCAGGCCGTTGTTGTGGGCCATCAGGACCAGCGGGGCCGGTGTGGAGGCAGGCGGCGTCCACAGGGTGCCGGGGATGTCGCCGAGGGTGAACTCGCGTTGTACGACGCCGTCTTCGAGGTGCTGTCGGGTGGTGAATCGCATGGTCGTGCCTTTCGGGAGTGCGCTTGAACGGCGCTCCCGGACGACCTATCGCCCGACCGTGACCCCGGAGGAGAGCACCCACGTCGATACTGTGTTCACGGGTACCACCTCCTCGTTCTCTCGCACGGCCGCCAGGAAAGTAGCAGGGGCCGCCGTGGTTCGCCAAACGGTTTTTTCTGCGGGGGCTCTGCGGCGATAAACCCGGTGCGTGGGCGCCCCCCGTCCCGAGAGAGTGGTCGCCCATGGACGAGGTCGAAGTCGTCGTGGCCCATTCCGAGCGCGCGACTCTGCGCGTCGGCGAGGTGTTTCTGAAGGTGGACGCCGATCAGGCGCGTATCGACGCCGAGGTGAAGTCGATGGCCCTGGCGCCGGTCCCGCCCCCTGAGGTCCTGTGGCGCAGGCCGCCCGTGCTCGCGCTCGCCGCGGTGCCGGGGACGGCGCTCGGCCGCCTCGGCGAGCCCTCGACCGCGTCGCCGGCGGCGTGGGCCGCGGCGGGCGCCGCCGTGCGCATGCTGCACGACGCGCCGTTGCCGCCCTGGCCTGGTCGAGGCGGCCGGAGCCGCGACGAGCTGACGGCGGAACTCGACGACGAGTGCGAGTGGCTGGTGACCGACGGCGGACTGCCCGCCGACCTGGTCGCCCGCAACCGGCAGGTCGCCGAGGCGGCGCTGCGGCCGTGGACGCCGGTGTTCACGCACGGCGACCTGCAGATCACCCACGTGTTCGTCGACGGCGACGAGATCACGGGCATCATCGACTGGTCGGAGGCGGGGCAGGGCGATGCCCTCTTCGACCTCGCCACGTTGACGCTCGGGCACGAGGAACACCTCGACGACGTCGTCGCCGGTTACGGCGTCGACGTCGGCGTCGACCTTGACGTCATCCGCGCGTGGTGGTCGCTGCGCAGCCTGCTGGCGATCCGCTGGCTGGTCCAGCACGGCTTCGACGCGTTCGCGCCGGGCTGCGAGGTCGACGTACTGAGAGCCCGGATGTGAGGCTGCGCGGGTCCGCTCGCGGGTCTCAGCCGGCGGGTGCGGCCGACCCGGGAACCTCGGTGCTCGTCGAGGGCGGCACGGACGGGCCTCCGGCCGCCGTGGGCAGGGGCTCCGAGGACTCCTCCGACTGCTGCGAGGCCGTGTCCCCGTCGTCCCCGTACGTCTCACTCGTGGAGCCGGCGGACAACTGGGACAGCGCTCCCACCAGTGCGACGACGGCGACGATCGTCCCCAGCACGCGTGCCCCACGGCGGCGCCTGCCCCGCTGGTCCAGCTCGTGCCAGGCCGGACCGGGGCGCAGGTCCTCCGGCTGCCACAGTTCGCCGACCGCTTCCACCGCCACGGCGTCGCGGTCCCCGCCGCCGGGGCGCCACTCGGAGGGGCGCTGCACAGCGGGCACGTCGAGCGCGCGGAGCCTTGCCAGAGCCGCCCGCTCCCGCGCCGACGGCTCCCTCGGGGCGCTGCCGAGGATGCTGCTGTCGCTGTCTTCGAGGAACCGCTGCCACACCTGGTCCGGGACGGGCGAAGCACCGTCCTCGTCGAAATGCTCCCCGCTGCTGCCTGGTTGCCGTTCGGCCACTGTTCCCCCGTCCACGCACATGGGTGCCGAGCACGGACACCTGCTCGGTCGCGAGGTATCGAATGTACGTCCTCCACCTTGCGGATCGCTGTCCTGCACCCGCGGTTGGCGACCGGCGCCGGAGGAGATGAGGCCTACGCCAGGAAGGCCGCCAGGGCGAGGCCCCGGCTGACCTGCCGCCGCAGGTGAAGCGCCGCAAGACCGGTGGAGTCGGCGGAGCTTGTGCCCGTACCGTCCGCGGGGTGACTTACCAAATCCGGGCACGATCAGTGCGGCCGAGAGGTCTACCAGGACTGGGCGCCGCGCTATGACGTGCTGGACGCGGCCTGCGGCACCGGCCGTCACACCGCCTACCTGCGGGACCTGGGCCACCACGTGATCGGCGTCGACGCTTCACCGGACATGCTCGCGCAGGCCCGCAAGCACCTGCCGGACGTCGACCTCCACGAGGCCGATCTGCACCGGCTGCCTGTCGCGGACAACACGGTGGACACCGTCGTCTGCACGCTCGCCCTGCCACACGCCCCCGAACCGGTCCCCGTGCCGGCGGAGTTCGCACGCGTCCTGCGGCCCGGTGGAAACCTCGTCATCTCGGATGCCCATCTGCTGGTGTCCTACCTCCGGCCGACCCTGGCCCGCCGCCCCGGCCCGGACGGCCTCCCCTCCCTCCTCGCCGAGTACCACCGCCCGCTCAGCGCCTCCCTCGCGGCAGCCCTCCCGCTGGGCTTGCAGGTCCGGCACTGCGAGGAACCCCGCCGCCCGCACCGCCTCACCAACCCCGGCACCGCACCGGACCCACTCCCGACCCACTCGTCCTGGGACCTGCTGCACTGGTGTCCGGAAGCGTCGGCCGCGGCGCTGGACGATTCGCCGGTCGTGGTCGTCTGGCACTTCCCACTCGAAGACGCCCGCAAGGGCTGAGGCACCGGACCGCGCCGCGCGGGATGCGGCACGCCACCGGTCGACGCGTGTTGCGCCACGCCACCGGTCGAGTCGGGCGCCGCGCTCAGGCCCGGGGAGCCGGCGCGATCTCGTTGATCAGGTTCTCGACCAGCACCCTGATCTCGTCGCGGATCGGGCGTACGGCCTCGACGCCCCGGCCCGCCGGGTCCTCCAGCTGCCAGTCCAGGTACCGCTTGCCGGGGAAGACCGGGCAGCTGTCGCCGCAGCCCATGGTGATGCAGACGTCCGACTCCCTCACCGCGTCCACGGTGAGCATCTTCGGGACCTCGGCGGAGATGTCGATACCGACCTCGGCCATGGCCTCGACGGCGGCCGGGTTGACGCGGGCACCCGGGTCCGAGCCGGCCGAACGGACCTCGACGCGGTCTCCGGCCAGGTGGGTCAGCCATGCGGCGGCCATCTGGGAGCGGCCGGCGTTGTGGACGCAGACGAAGAGCACGGAGGGCTTGTCGGACATCGCAGGTCTCTCTCCCTCTCGCGCCGGTCGGGATCGCGCCGGACCGATGTGACAGTATCAGCGCATGCTGACGTCAGTCGACACTGATCTGATCCGGGTGCTGGCCGACCCGCTCCGGCTCCGGATCGTCACCCTCCTCGCCCGAGAGACGCTGTGCACCACCCACCTCGTCGAGGAGACCGGTGCGAAGCAGACCAACCTCTCCAACCACCTGAGAGTGCTGCG
This sequence comes from Streptomyces sp. 7R007, assembly GCF_054850255.1. Lineage (NCBI taxonomy): Bacteria > Bacillati > Actinomycetota > Actinomycetes > Kitasatosporales > Streptomycetaceae > Streptomyces > Streptomyces sp. 7R007. Next base: position 248,302 of record NZ_JBTWMV010000007.1, read on the forward strand.
TGAGGCCGGGGTCGTGGAGACGGAGCCGTGCGGACGGTTCACCTACTACAAGCTGCGCGCGGACGTGATCGCCGCGCTCGCCGGGCAGTTCGCCGAGCTGGCCGAGTCCGCCCGGACGGCCGCCGGCAACAAGCGGTCGTGCCCCTGAACCCTCGCCGCCGTCCACCCGCCCGTCGACCGAGGAGTCCCCTGTTGACCGCCACGCACGAGTCCGCCGCCGCGTCGGCCCTGCCCCCGGACGCGTCCGGCCGACCCGCCGGCGAGCCGCAGCCCGCTCCGGGCGCCACCGCGCCCGGCAGGCCGCTGGCGGCCCGCGCCGCGGCCGAACTCATCGGCACCGCGGGCCTGGTGGCGGTGGTGATCGGCTCGGGCATCCAGGCGACCGAGCTGAGCAACGACATCGGAGTGCAGCTGCTCGCCAACTCCCTCGCCACCGTCTTCGGTCTCGGTGTCCTGATCCTCCTGTTCGGCCCGGTCTCCGGCGCCCACTTCAACCCCGTCGTCACCCTGACCCAGTGGTGGACGGGCAGGCGCGGTGGCGCCGGGATGACGATCCGCGAGGCGGTCGTCTACGTCCCCGCGCAGATCATCGGTGCGATAGCGGGCGCCATCCTGGCCGACGCCATGTTCGGCAAGCCCCTGGTGCAGTGGTCCACGCACGACCGCTCGTCCGGGCACCTGCTGCTCGGCGAGGTCGTCGCCACCGCCGGCCTGATCCTGCTGATCTTCGGCCTGGCCCGCACCGACCAGTCGCGCCACGCCCCGGTGGCCGTCGCCTCGTACATCGGCGCCGCGTACTGGTTCACCTCCTCGACGTCCTTCGCGAACCCCGCCGTGACCATCGGCCGTACCTTCAGCGACACCTTCGCGGGCATCGCGCCGGGCTCCCTGGCGGGCTTCGTCGGCATGCAACTCATCGGCGCAGTGGCGGGTCTGGCCCTGGCAGCCCTCCTCTTCACCCCCGCCCGCTCGGCGCGATGACCGCACGCGCCGGCCAGCCTGCCCACGCGTGCGCTCAGGCCGCAGCCGGCGCGACGGCCAACAGCCTGCCCATCGCGGCCAGTACCGACGGCTCCACCCGGTAGTACACCCACGTGCCGCGCCGCTGCGAGGTGAGCAGTCCGGCGTCCTTGAGCTTCTTGAGGTGGTGGGAGACGGTCGGCTGGGAGACGCCGACGTCGGAGATGTCGCAGACGCACGCCTCGCCGCCCTCGTGCGAGGCCACCGCCGAGAACAGGCGCAGCCGGACCGGATCGCCGAGCGCCTTGAACATCCGCGCGGCCGTCTCGGCCTCCTCCGCGGTGAACGGACGCTCGGTCAGCGGCGGGCAGCACGGCGCCAAGTCCCCCGACGCCTCGGATCCGAGCAGCGGCAGCACCTTCGTATTCGACATGCATCTATGTTGACATACGTCGAACCAGGTGGGCCCGTGGTGATCCATCTGTGCCCCCTTGATTTGGCGGATGTCTATGTTGACGTCTATCGATACAGGTGCCATTCTCGGTTGCGCAGGATATCGACGAACATCGAATCAGAGGGGGCTCTCGTGGCCTTGCCCATCAACAGCCAGCCCGCCGGCGACCACCTGCCCGTCGTGGTCATCGGTGCCGGTCCCATCGGCCTGGCCGCCGCAGCCCACCTCGTCGAGCGTGGACTGCAGCCGCTCGTCCTGGAAGCCGGCCCGTCCGCCGGCACCGCCGTCCGCGCATGGGCGCACGTCCGGCTGTTCTCGCCGTGGGCCGAGGTCACCGACCCCGCCGCCGAGAAGCTCCTGGCCCCCACCGGATGGTCCCGCCCCGACGGCGCGACCTATCCCACCGGCGGCGACTGGGCCGAGCGCTACCTCCAGCCGCTCGCCGACCTCCTCGGCGACAAGGTCCGCTACGGCACTACGGTGACGGGCGTCGCCCGCGCCGGCCGTGACCGTATCGTCGACGCCGGCCGCGAGGAGCAGCCCTTCAGCGTCCACCTCCGAACGGCCGACGGCCGCGAGGAGCGCCTCGCAGCGCGCGCCGTCATCGACGCCTCCGGCACCTGGGCCCTCCCCGGCCCGATGGGCGCCGACGGCCTGCCCGCCCTCGGCGAGAAGGCGGCGGGCGAGCACATCTCCTACCGGGTCCCGGATCTCAAGGACCCCACTATCCGGGCCCGTTACGCGGGCAGGCGCACCGCCGTCATCGGCTCCGGCGCCTCCGCGTTCACCGCGCTGGCCCATCTCGCCGACCTGGCCGAGGACGAGCCGGGCACGCACACGACTTGGATTCTGCGCCGCGGCCTCGGTGCGGACACCTTCGGCGGTGGCGAAGCCGACCAGCTCCCCGCCCGCGGGGCCCTGGGCCTGCGGGCGAAGGCCGCCGTCGAGGCCGGCCACGCCGGCGCGGTCACCGGCTTCCGCGTCCGCGCCGTGGACCAGGACGGCGAACAACTCGTCCTCGTCGCCGAGGACGGCCGTCGCCTGGACTCCGTCGACGAGGTCATCGTGCTCACCGGTTTCCGCCCCGACCTGTCCTTCCTCTCCGAGGTCCGCCTCGGTCTCGACGCACGCCTCCAGGCCCCGACCGCGCTGGCGCCGCTCATCGATCCGAACGTGCACTCCTGCGGCACGGTCTACCCGCATGGGGTCAACGAGCTCTCCCATCCGGAGAAGGACGTCTACCTGGTGGGCATGAAGTCCTACGGCCGTGCTCCGACGTTCCTCGCCATGACCGGCTACGAGCAGGTCCGCTCCGTCGCCGCGGCGCTCGCCGGGGACCGCGAGGCCGCCGAACGCGTCGAACTGACCCTGCCCGAGACCGGCGTGTGCGGTGGCGCGGGCCTGTACGACGACCCGGGCGCCGTCCAGAGCAGTGCAGGCGGGGGGTGCTGCGCGGCTCCGGCCACCCTCCAGATCGCCGTCGGCGCCCCCAGTGCGTCGGGCGGCTGCTGACCTGGCGCCGGCGTGCTTGTGCGTTCAGCTGCCGACCTGGGGTCCGCCATTCGACTCGTGTGCTCAGCCTTCTGTTCCGGCTGCCGTGAGGGCGGCGAGGGCCGCGTCGAGGCGGCGGGTGGCCTCCTCGGCGACCGGGCGCAGGGCGTCGAGTTCGGTGAGGGCGACCATCGTGTTCGGGTCGAGGGCCTGTACGACGGTGTGGTCGCCCTCGCGGCGGACGACGACGTTGCAGGGCAGCAGCAGGCCGATGGAGCGGTCGGTCTCCAGGGCGCGGTGGGCGAGGGGCGGGTTGCAGGCGCCGAGGATGGCGTAGTCCTCCATGTCGTGGTCGAGCTTGGCCTTGAGGGTGGCGGTGACGTCGATCTCGGTGAGGATGCCGAAGCCCTGTTCCGCGAGGGCGGCGCGGGTGCGGGCAAGAGCGGTGGCGAAGTCGGTGTCGAGGCGGACGGTGCGGTCGTAGCGCATGGGTATGGGCCCTTCTTGGTGGCTCGGGCGGTCGGAAGGGAAGGCCCTCTGTATACCCCGGGGGGTACTTGTGCATCCTTCGCGAGTATACCCCTCGGGGTAATCCGTCTCGTGATCTGTTGTGCGCCCGGGCTCCGTATCCGTCATGCACTGCTGTAGGTCCGTCGCGATCACGGCGAAACCGGCCCGGCCGAGTGTGCGCGAGGCGGCGGCAAGCTCTGTGACGACGTCCTCGCAGTCGCGTCCCTCCTCGATCATCCGGATCACACTGGAGACCTGCAGCGCCGGCGCACGGTCGGCGCCGCGGTTGCGCTCATGGCTCCAGCTCGATGTCGACCTCGGGCGGCTGGTGCAGGGTGTTGTGGACGGTGCAGTGAGAGGCCACGGCCAGCAGGGCCGCGCGGCGCCGCTCGGGCAGTTCCGGCGGTGGCACGATCACGAGGCGCACGGAGGTGACGCGTGGCGGGCGGTCGTCGGCCATGACGAACTCCGTACGCACGCGCAGTCCGGACAGCGGCACGCCGTGCCGGTGGAGGTAGCGGCCCGCGTAGAAGGCGACGCAGGTGGCCAGGGAGGCCGCGAAGAGTTCGGTGGGGGTGGGTGCGGTGTCCGTGCCGCCCGCTTCCAGGGGCTGGTCGACCCGGAGACGGTGTTCGCGCACGTCCACGGTGTAGGCGTCGCCCTGAACGTGGGTGACCTCCAGGCGATGTACGTCCACGGGCCGGGTGCGGTTCGTGCCGAGGGTCTGCGGTGTGCTGCCGGTCATGGCCGAGCCCTTCTCGCTGAAGTCGACTGCTCCGACTCCAGTCGAGCGCTGGGAGCGGTGGCGCGGTGAGGGGCGGACGGGGTGCGCCGGGGACCGTTCGGCCCTCGTACCCGATGCCGCGATGGAATACCCTGCCGGGTATTCGGTCGGAGTGCTTCACCGTGGCCGGATGAGTACCGGATGAGTACCTGGGCGGTGGTCTTGGCCGCAGACGTGTGCGGTTGGGTGCACTCGGCCGGGGTTGCCCATCGCCCGAGTCAGAGGGAGGGCGCGCCCTCGCTCGTCCGCCCGGCGGGCTCGATGCCGTGCTCGGCCAGGTCGGCGTGCAGGAGGAGCAGGCGGGCGAGGTCGCGTGCCTCGGCGGCGGTGAGTGCCGCCCACGCGCCCGGTTCTCCGCCCTTGGCGCGGCCCACGTCCAGGGTGACCCGGGTGATGGGCCGCTCCGCGGGTGCGAGCCGCAGGCGCCGTACGGCGATCCTGCGCCCGCAGGTGGTCACGACGCAGTTGTCCTCGCTCGTCGGAGGCCGGTCACGATCTGCGGCCGCCATCGTCCTCACGCTCCTTCGCCGGGTTGGGTGGCAGCCTCCGACGGGTGTGATCCGCGATGCGATACGGCATACCCGCCGGGGCATCAGCGACAGCGCTCCAAGCGGCCGCATTGTTCCCCTCGCGCGCAGCCGTTTGCCGGCGATCCGGGCCCTCTGGCGGAATGCCGTGCGGGGACGACCGGTCCGTCTTTCATGGTCTGGGTGGGAGGCCGACGGAACGCAGGCGATGCGGTACCGCCCTCCTGCCCCCTCGGGGCAGTGCCCGCGCGGCTCGGTTGACCGGGCGGGCACGCGTCCGCTTGCTCCCGCGCACGACGGACGCCACCCCGGTGCACCGACCCACCGGGATGTCCCTGGCGCGGGGCGTCGGGGGAGCCGCCTCCGCGTCACCTTCATTGTCCGTCGCGCAGCTGCGGCGAGGAGCTGCCGACAGGGCCGGAGTGGCGGACCGGCCGGCCGGGCGACGGCGCTTGGGAACGGGCCCTCCGCATCTCCCGCATGGGCCGAACGGCTCTTGCGCGGCGCGGCTGCGGGAGCAGACTCGATCCGGGGACAGGCACGGTTCCAGATCCGGGGAGCAGCGCGCGCAGGTCCTGGCGAGCGGGGGCGAGTCCTGCGGCTGGGGACGTGTGGGGGAGGCGACGATGAGCACTTCGGTACGCGCACCGATCGTGGTCGTGATCGGTCCCGGCTTGTTCGATCGTGCCGCCCTTCTGTGGGGAGCCGCCGAGGCCGACCGGCGCCACCTGCCCCTGCGCGTGGTGCACGCCCAGGGGCGACCATCCGGACGCGACCCCTCCGCCGTCCTGCACGACGCGGTCGAGGTCGTCGCGGATCGTCACCCCCAGCTGGAGGTCTCCACGCTGTACGCCGTGGGCTCCCCGACGGCGGCCCTGCGCGAGCAGACACACTCGGCCACGGCCGTGGTCCTGGGCCTGCCCCGCCCGGGCACGCACGACGAGCCGTTCACATCGGCGTGTGTGGCACTGCCGGTCACCGGGCAGGCCGGCTGCCCGGTGGTGGTCGTGCGCGGTGCCGGGCACACCGGTCGGCAGCAACCGTACGTCGTCGTGGGCGCGGATGCCGGTTGGGACGGCCGCCACCACTCCACGGCAGCCCTCGACTGCGCCTTCGAGGAAGCCGCACTGTGGGGCGCGGAGTTACGCGTGCTCTACGTCTGGCACCCGCCCCTCCTCGGAGTCCTGGACGAGCAGGCGGCCTTGAGGGAGTGTCACAGACTGCTGTCGGAGGCGGTGGCGAGCCATCAGGCCGCTCACCCTGACGTGGAAGTACGCCACTGGGTGGTGCGTGGCCGTCCGGCGCGGGTTCTCCCCCAGGAGTCCGCAGAGGCGCTCGCGCTCGTACTGGGGCGGTCGGCCCACGGCGGCCTCACCGGCGTGCTGGTCGGTTCTGTGCTCCGTGGGGCGTTGCGTCACGCCCGGTGCCCCCTGGTCGCCGTTCCCTGGGAGAGCGCACGCCGGCTTCCGTGCACCCGGCAGTACGCCGACCGGGTGCGCAGCACCACCGGGCAGGGTGCGCGCCTGCTGACCCGCCTCACGCGTGATCGGGTGCGGGCGGTTCGCAGGGGATGCCGGTCGTGTGTCCGGCACTGGTGGTTCTGAGCACCCGGCACCGGTGGAAAGCGTGCGCAGACTCCGGTGTACTCCGTCATCCGTCCGTGAGAACCGCGTCGACCGGGCGCCGGGGGATCGGACGACCACGGGTGGTGTGGCCGAGACGCAGGATCATCTGGGGGAACTCGCCACGGGTGAGCGTCGAGCGCAACTGGGCGCGCAGCGAGGGTATTTCGAGCGGCTGGGTGTGGAAGGCCGCCGCGGTCCAGCGGGCGGTGGCGTGCAGCAGCACCCGCTGCAGGGCCTGTCCGGTACGCAGCCAGTCCTCCCGGGTGTCGTGTCGGGTGGTGAGGAGGAGGACGAGTCCCGTACCAGGGGGCCAGATGAGCGGTACCGCGGGTGAGGCGGGCATGACGCGGAGGAAGTCGCGTCCGGCCAGGCCGGTGCCGTCCGGGTGGCAGGTGCAGGCGTCCGGCGGGACGCCGTCCGGGCCTTCTCCCCGGGCGAGGCGTGTCCAGTGGAGCAGTTCGGCGACGCGGCCGGGGTCGGCGCGGTCGATGGCCTCGGCTGTACGGACGAGCTCCGCGAGATGATGCCGCGCGAGGGGGGACTCCATCGTCCGCAGCTCGGCGCCTTCCGCGCGGGCGTGCTCGCGCAGCTCGTCGACCAGCCGCCGCGGCAGCGGGAAGCGCTGGAACACCCCACGGTACGTGCGCCGTTGCCACAGCGAGCGGTACATCAGGGTTGTGCCGGTGTCCGGCCTGGCGTACGGCCCCCAGCCGACGTGGGCCAGGTGGGCCGGGTTCCCGGCGTCGGGAAAGGGTCGTACGACGGGCAGGAAGCCGAGATGCCGCACGGCGAGGCGCACGTTGAACAGGGCTGCGCCACAGCTGATGATCTGTTCCCGCCCGTCCGGGTCGGTGAGCGGGAGCCGGCGCGTGGGGTCCGCGTAGAGGTCGAGTTCCCCCGCATGACGAGCGAAGAGCCAGGGCTGGGTGTTGTGGATCGAGGGCGCGGTGACGGCCACGCCCACCACGTGGCGGGCCGCGTGGTCGATCTCGGGCCGTGCGGGCGGGGAAGGCGTGGCGGCGGTCAGGCTCTCGGGGAAACCGTCGATCACGGTGACGCCTGGTCGTGACATGGCCGGTCACCTCTGTGCCCTGTGCGTCGGTCGGTCTGTGCCCTGCTGCCATCGTGGGGTCGGGGTTCCCCGCGAAGGAGGAGCCACCAGTCCCGCGCTGTGGCCCGTACGGCCCCTGCACGGAGTGTCACGGCGAGAGCGACCGTGGACCCCGGGGCCACTGAGTGCCGTGGCCGGGCGGGAGGCGAACCGGCATGGAGCGAACGATCGTTGTCGGTGTCGACGGCTCCACACGGAGTCTGGTGGCGGCGAACTGGGCGGCGCGGGAGGCCTTGTGGCGCGGGATGCCCTTGAGGACGGTGTACGTGTCGGGTCGGTGCGGGACGGACACGGTCGAGTGGTGGCACGGTTTTCCGCAGCTGCCCACAGACTTGACCGCGGTTGAACGGGCGTCGGGGTTGGCGGAGTTGAGGGCCGAAGAGATCCGGATCGGCGGTGAGCCGGCGTCGGAGCTGCTCCGACTGGGTGCCTCGGCCGACCTGCTGGTCCTCGGCATACGCGGTGCCGGCGGGTACGCGGGGCTGTCGGTGGGGTCGGTGGCCCGCACGGTGGCCGAGTGCTCGCCCCGGCCTGTGGTACTGGTGCCGAGCGGGCCTGAGTGCGCCGGCACCGGCTGGCGTACGGACAAGGTCTCGGTCGGCGTCGACGCACGGTGGCCGGACGACGCGGCCAACGCCTTCGCCTTCGACAGGGCCTGCCACCTGGGCGTCCGGCTGCGCGCGGTGTATGCGTGGGGCACGCCGCGGCCCGACGTGTCTTTGCCGTGCTGCGCCGCGCCCAGGAAGAGCCGGGCCGCCGGGGAGGACGCCGCGGCACGGCTCCTGTCCGACGCCCTGCGTCCGTGGTGTGAGAAGTACGCGCAGGTGGAAGTAGTGGAAGACGTCCCGCGCTTCGGCGTCGGCGAGACCTTGGTGCGGGCCTCGAACCGGGCGGAACTGCTGGTCGTCGGGCGGCGGGGGAGCAGACTCGGTGCCGCGGTGAACAGTCTGGTCGCCCATGCCGGATGTCCGGTGGCGGTGGTGCCGGAGTGATGGAGGAGTGCTGCTCGACGTCTGGGAGCGATCTGCGCAGGAGTGGGGCGGAGGCGGCCGGTGCACATGCCGTGCCAGTGAATCGGTGGCGGGCCGTGCCGTCTGAACGCCCGCATCGTGCGCCGCTCCTTGAAGGGGTCGGGTAGCGGGAGCGTGGTCGTGGGGTCGAGGGTGTGGACGAACTCGGCGGGCGGCATCCGATCGGTGTCTCGGTCGGCGCCGGCGAAATCCTGCGGGCGTGCCCCATCGGCGAGCGAGCCGGCCTTGAGGCAGCCGGGGCGCCTCTGCGGCGGCGCCGAGCTAGGGCGCTGGTTCTGGCTGCCGTGGCCAGGACACCGGCGCCGGTGGCGATCGGCGCGGCTGGGGGAACGGGGCTGCCGGTGGCGACGTTTCCGGGCCGTACCGGTCCTGAGGCGCCGGGTCGCCACCGAGCCCCTTGGCCACGTGAGGAAGTAGTCTTCGCGGTGAGTCGGCGGGCGCGCTGCCCGGCATCTGGTGGTGACGGAGTGGAGGCCGGTGATCAGCGACGGCATGGCCGAGGTGCTGCGTTCACTGGGCCGCAGCCGGGGCGACGAGGTGATGCACGCGAGTGCCGGGGTGCTGGGTGCCGACGGTGTCGCCGTGTCGCTGGTGATCGGCGGCGGCCCGCTCGCCGAGCCGCTGTGGTGGACGCAGGGTGTCAGCGCGCGGTTCGAGGAACTGCAGTACACCCTCGGTGAGGGGCCCGGTCCCGAGGCGCTGCGTACGCGGACGCATGTGATCGAGCCGGATCTGGAGGCGGTGCGGCCGGGCCGCTGGCCGGATCTGGTTCCGGCGGCCCGGAGGGCGGGTGTGTACGGCGCGTGCTGCTTCTTCCTGGGGGTGGGCGGTATCCGGCTGGGGGTGCTGACAGTGCTGTCTTCACAGGATCGCAAGCTGACCGGGCAGCAGTACGAGGATGCCCTCGCGCTGGCCGCCGGGCTGACCGCTGCTCTGCTGCGTCAGAGCCCGTCCGAAGTCTGGCCCGGTGAGGGTGAGACGGCGCAGCAGCGGACGATGTGGGCGACCGACGGTCTGCACCGGCCGGTGGTGCACCAGGCCACGGGCATGGTCAGTGTGCAGCTCGACGTGTCACTCGCGGAGGCTCTGGTGCGGCTGCGTGCCTACGCTTATGCCAGTGGACGCCCGCTGGGCGAGGTGGCCGTGGACGTGGTGGCCAGAAGAATCCGCTTCAGCGACGATACGAACGGGCCGTACCCGGCCGAGGGTGGAAAGGGATGATCGGCATGGCCCGCGAGCAGCGTCTCGCCGAGATCTTCGTTGAACTGGCGGACTCCCTCATCGACGATTTCGACGTCATCGACCTGCTGCAGCGTCTGTCCGCACGCTGCGTGGAACTCCTGGACGTGCAGGCCGCCGGGATCATGCTGGCCGACGGACAGGGTGCGCTCCAGGTCGTCGCCGCCTCCGACGAGCGGACTCATCTGCTGGAGCTGTTCGCTCTCCAGCACGATCAGGGACCCTGCGTGGAGTGCTTCCGCACCCGGCAGCCGAGGACGAACATCGATCTGACCGACACGGCGGCGACGGCCGACTGGCCGGGCTTCGCCGCCCGGGCACGGGACACCGGCTACGTGGCCACCCACGCGCTGCCGCTGCGCCTGCGGCAACGGATCGTGGGTGCCCTCAACCTCTTCCAGTCCGCTCCGGGCACGCTCGGGGAGGAGGACGTCACCCTCGCCCAGGCGATGGCGGACGTGGCCACCGTCGCGATCCTGCAGCAGCGGACGCTGGAGCAGGCCCACGTGGAGAACAGCCAGTTGCAGACCGTGCTCACCAGTCGGGTGCTGATCGAACAGGTCAAGGGGATGCTGGCGGAACGCTGGGGTACGACGGTCGACCAGGCGTTCGTGGTGTTCCGGGACCACGCGCGCGAGCAGGGGCTGGGTCTTGCCGAACTGGCCCGGCAGATCGTCGACGGCAGGCAGGACGCGGCGGCCATCCCTCCGCCCGGGACGCCGAGGCGCGACGCCATGCCGTAGATCGTCTTCGTGGCAGGGGTCAAGCCCTACGGCGGCGATGACGGGTTGTCGGACCACCGTCCCTGTGACGGAGCGCGGGATGCGCCGGCCACGCTGTCGAGCACGTCACGTGCCACGTCGGCGAGCCGGCGCCGGTGGTGGCGGGCATGGCGGCGTATCTGCTCGAAGGCCTCCTGGGCGCTCAGGTTCCACCGTTGTGCCAGTACTCCCTTGGCCTGTTCGATGACCACGCGGGAGGTGAGAGCGGTCCGCAGCTGGGCGGTCAGGGTCTCACTGTCGCGCAGGGTGCGTTGCTGGATGATGCTGATGGTGGCCATGTCGGCCAGGGCTTGGGCGAGACGCAGCCGGTCGGCGTCCAGGCGGTCCGTCGGATCCGTGCTCAGCAGAACCAGGGCGCCGATCATCTTCTCGCGCAGCAGAAGCGGTACGGCGGCCGCGGAGGTGAACCCGAGATCGCGGGCCGCACGGCTGAAGTGGGGCCAGGCCGTCTGCGCGTGGGGGTGATCGAGGGGTATGTCAGGAACCGGGTGGCCGGTGTGGTGACAGTCCTGGCCGGGACCCTCCTGCTGTTCGGCGCACGAGGCGTGCAGCGCGCGGGTGCGTTCGTCGGAGGCGGCCACATCGAGCACACGGTTGCGAGCGGACGCCAGCAGGACGGCTGCCGCTGACACGTCGAGCAGCCGGACGCAGTGCTCGGTGAGTGAGTGGAGAAAGGCGATCACGTCGAACGCGTCGTCCACCAGGCTGTCGGCCAGGTCGACGAACGCGGCGGCGAGATCCGCTTCACGGGGCTGCTGGGGCATGGCTGCACCTCGTCTCGCTCGTGCCGACCACGCTGGCACGTCCTACCGTCCCGTACCAGGGCCGATCGGCCCTTGACCCCGGGGCGCGCAGGCGCACTCCGGCAGGGAGTAGCCGGCCCGGACGCGGGAGGGCGTCGTAGGGCTGGGCGGGCCGGCAGTGCAGGACGAGCAGCACCGGGGACTCCGCCTGACACACGGCGGCATGGGCTATCGCGCCCAGCGGCGGGTGTGCGCCGTCCGGGCGCTGGTGGAGCCGAGCGGGGACGCGGACGCGGCGCCCGGGCGCTGGTGGAGCCGAGGACGAGGAATTCCGCGTCCGCACCTGCCGCGAACAGCGCCTCCGTGGGCGGCTCACGCGACAAGATCCGTACGCCTCACTTGTCTTCGCGGATACCGGAGATCAGCCGGGTGGCGAGGTCGGACTGGATCACCAGGCGGACCGTGTGTTCGTGCTTTCCGCCGTCGTTCCAGGTGAGGGTGGCCCGGGTCCAGCAGTGGCCCATGCTGCTGTCGTTGTACTCGACGCTCCACCCGGTGGGCGTTCCTTTGGTACGCAGGACGCCGTCCTGGTGGTGTTCGGCCTCCCAGCGCGCCAGGGCGCGACGCAGTTCGGCGGTGAGGTAGTGCCGGCGCAGGGCGTCGGTCAGGCGGCCGTGGCCCACGTCGTGCAAGGCGTCGGCGTAGGCGCCGTAGAAGTCGGCGACGTGGTCGACGGCGGACGCCGGATTCCCGCTGCGGCCGTCGACCGCGGCGATGGCTTCGGTGGATGCCGTGTCGGTGGTCTTGGCTCCTGGTGCAAGCATGGTGAGGCCGAGCACCATGGCTGCCAGCGTGATACGACGCAACGTACGGGGCGTGGCCATGACGCTCCCCTCCTTTCTCGAAGCAGAACGCGGATGTACCTCACCTCTCAGTACATCGCGAGATCGGATCGCCGCAGAGGGTCAACCGGTGGTCGTGGCAAGGCCGTTCAGTCCCTGGCGTATCGGGATGCGAGGACGGCCCCTGTCGTTCGGTCTCACCGGACGGCGATCCGTCGTATACGTCAAGAGGCCGGTGCGCCTGTTCCCGGGCCCCACCGGCTTCTTCAGGGTGGATCGACGAGGGACTAGCGTCCTGTGCCGCGCCCGGGACCCCGGCCGCCTGCCAGCCGGTCCCTGCTCGCCGATCTCGGACCGGTGTCCGCGGCCTCCTTCCGCGTGGCGGGCGGCGCCCCGGCGCCCGGCCGACGGCGGAGGGGGACGTCGGCCGGGCGTGGTCGTAGGGCTCTCCGTGGGGTGTGCTGTCCGCTCCCGGCGCCCGTTGTCGGGCCGGCGAGATGCTCGGCTGGATTCACGCCCTGTAAGGCGGGTGGCCGGTCCCCTGCGTTCCGGTCCGGCCGCAAGGGCGCCCCTCGATCTCCAGCGCGGTCCACTGGATGTGCCGGATCGCTTCGTCGAGTTCGTCCAGGCCGGCCTGCACGCGCCGCGCCACGAGATCATCGTGGGTGACCAGCTGCAGCGTGCCCGCGAGGTTCAGCCCCGCGGAGAAGATCCGGTTGATCGTGTCGGACAGGACCTGCCGCATGAGCGGTGCGCTGGACGAGTGGCCGGGCCAGGACAGGGCGGTGGCGTCGGGCAGCTGGACGGTCGCGCTGTGACGGGCGCCGGGTGATGTGTCCAGATGTCGTGCGACGACTTGGCCGGCGAGTCGGCCGTAGAGCTCCATGAGCCGCAGGTCCCGGTGGGACGGGCTGCCGGGTTGGGGCGCGTGGGTGGAGATCATGCCGACGATCCGGCCCGCCGGGTCGACCAGCGGCGTGGACTGGACCGCACGGACGCCGGCGGCACGGAAGACCCTCTGATGTGATTGCAGGGCCGGGTCGGCGCGGACGTCCGACACGACGGCCTGGGCACTGCGACGGGCGGCCTGGCCGCAGACGGAACCGTCGTCGCTAACCACCGCGAAGTGGTCGAGGAACCCGTCACGGAAGCCGGAATGGCTGACCAGGACGAGTGAACCGTCACGCGGGTCGATGACCTGAACGTTGCCGAATTCCGCGCCCATGAGGGCCACCGAGGTGTCGGTGATCGTGGTGAGGGCGGCACCCAGGCGAGGGACCTCGCGCAGCTCGGCCGCCGCCTCCTGCACCTCCTCGACGCCGGCGGGCTCCTCCAGGGCGAGGTCGAGGTAGGCGACTGAGGTGGTCGAGCCTGCGGGCGAGCCCGTCTGTGTCGAGGGGTTGCAGCCGGGTCGCACGGTACGACGCCATCACCTGGTCCAGCCGCCCGGCGAGGTTCTGGGAGGGGTTCGCGGACATGCGCACCACATGCCTTCGCTCCGGATTCGTCCCTCGTCGTCACCAGGCTACATCCGCGACGCGGTGCCGGACAGACGTACCAGGTGGCCTGCTGCCGTCGACGGTAATGGGCCGGTAGGCGTGATCGGTGACCCGTTGGGCTCATGCGTCGTGTGGCGCGCCGTCGGACGCTGGAAGTGACGAGGAGTTGACCAGGGGTCAACAGGCCGAGGAGGAGAAGAGAGTCGAGCGGCGATGCGGAGTTCGCGTCTGTACCGGAACCCGTCGCCGGAGGGTGGGCACCCCGGCATGTTCGCGTTCCACGTCTCGATTTCCTCGTACGGCGGACGAGTTGACGCGTGCTGCCGGTCCCCCCTGTTCCCCGATCTCCTCTCCTCCCTCCGCACCGTCACCGCCCGTCGGCCCTCGTACTGCCGCAGCCGGGCGAGCCGAGCCCGACACCGTGCCTGTCCACGACCCGCGCCGAGGAGAGAGGAGTGACGGAAGTGACGAAAGAACGCAAGACGCTGTGGGAGTACGCCGCCTTCGCGCCGGGACCCGCGTTGACCGGGCACGTTCTGGTCGGTGTGGACGGCTCTGGCGGGTCGGCACGCGCGCTGGACCACGCGGCCGCTGAGGCGCTGGCCCGCAGGGTGCCGTTGGAGATCCTGCACGCCTGGCCCTGGGCCGGGCACGGAGCCGCCGGGACACCGGCGGGCGCGAAGGACGTGGACGCCCTCATCGACGGGGCACACGGCGTGCTGGAGCGTGGCGCCGCACGGGTTCGCGTGCGCGCTCCCGACCTCGACGTGGTGTTGACCCTGAGCCCGGAACCGGCCGCCACGGAGCTGGTGCGGCGCGGTGAGTGGGCCGCGCTGACCGTCGTCGGCACTCATGGGCTGTCCTGGGTCACCGACATGCTGGCCGGATCGGTGAGCCTGCGGGTCGCCGCCCGCTGCGGCAGCCCGCTGCTGGTGGTGCGCGGCGAACGGACGCGGGGTGAGCCGGAACACGGCACGGTGCTGGTGGGTGTGGCCGACGACACCGACGCGAACGCCGCCGCCCTGTTCGCCTTCGAGGAGGCCCGGCGACGGGGCGCGCAGGTGTGGGCGCTGCACGTGTCCGGCGCGCCCGAACCGTCGGGCGGTCTGCGCGCTCCCCTCGCCGCGCGGCCGGCGGCGGAACGGACGACGCTGCTGCGCGAGGAGGACATGGTGCCGCGGAGGGCCGTCTCCGCGCTGCGGGAGGAATTCCCGGAGGTCGGGGTGCGCACCGACACCGTGTGGAGCGGCGGGCCGGGGGCGTTGGTGGAGGCGAGCCGGGTGGCAGACCTGGCCGTGATCACCGCGCGTCACCGCCACGGGCGACGGCTCGGCCCGCAGGCCGGTTCGTTCACGTACGCGCTGCTGCACGAAGCGCACTGCCCGGTCGTCCTCGCACCCGTCGGCTGAGGACGACGGACGGGATCACCTACCGAAGGACGGAGAGAGGAAAGGACGATCATGTACCGCAGGCTCAAGGACGTCATGACCCGGGAGGTGGTGTGCGCCCACCGTGAGACGCCGTTCAAGCAGGTGGCCAGGCTGCTGTCGGACAACCACATCAGCGGGCTGCCCGTCGTGGACGACGAGGGAAAGGTCGTCGGGGTGATCTCCGAGAGCGATCTCCTGCAGCGTCAGACACATCTGGACCAGGGCCATGGGCACCGGCACAGCCGCCGGCCCAGGTTGACCCGCTCGGCCCGCACGGCCGCGGCCAAGGCACGCGCCAGGACCGCGGATCACCTGATGACCCGGCCCGCGATCACCGCCACCCCGGACCACTACGTGACGGAGGCCGCGCAGCTCATGCGCGAACACGGCGTGGACCGGCTGCCCGTGGTGGACGGCGAGCACCGTCTGGTCGGCATCGTCAGCCGCGGCGACCTGCTGCGGGTCTTCCTGCGTACGGACGAGGAGATCCGCCGAGACGTGACGCGACGGGTGGTGCGGGGACTGGATGTTCCCCGTTACGTCGTGGACGTCGGCGTCGACGGGGGAGTGGTGACGCTGAGGGGGCTTCTGGAGCGGCGCGACGACGCCGAACTCGCGGCGTGGATCGCCACGCACGTGGACGGGGTGGTGGCGGTCACCAGCCGCCTCACCCATCGCCGGAGCGGTACTCGGGCGCGTTCCACGGTCGGCGCCGCCGGCCACATGTGAGGCGAACCGCTCCGTGCGCGCCGGGTCCTGTCGGGTCGACGGACTCGGCGCCCGCGGGGCGGCTCGGAAGGCGAGGAGGGCAAACGATGAGCATCAGCGGTGACTGGTACAACGAGATCGGCTCACACATGCGGATCACGGCGGACCCGACGGGCTGTGTCCGGGGCACCTACGTCTCGGCCGCCGGACACGCCGTGGGGACGTACGCACTGGTCGGCCGGTGCGAGGCGGCCGCCGTCCCGGAACACGGCATCCCGCTCGGCTGGACGGTGGTCTGGCGCAACGGGCGGACCGACGCCGGGTCGGTGACCAGCTGGAGCGGGCAGTACTACGAGGACGGTGAGGAGCGGATCTGCGCCACCTGGCTGCTCACGGCCTCCGCGACCGCGGCCAACACCTGGGAGGCCACGGCCGTGGGGCAGGACGTCTACACCCGCCGACCGCCCTCCCGGGAACAGGCCGAGCAGCGGCTGCGGCAGGCCCGTACCGTCTCGCGCCCGAGCCCGGTGTGAGGCGCACCCGGTCCGGCACCGGGGATCGGGCGGCCGGGATCAGGCGATGGTGACGTTGTCGTCCAGGTACACGTCCTGGACGGCGTGCAGCAGTGCGACGCCCTCGCCGGTGGGGCGTTGGAAGGCTTTGCGGCCGGTGATCAGACCGGTGCCGCCGGCCCGTTTGTTGATGACCGCGGTCCGTACGGCCTGCGCGAGGTCGTCCTGGCCGGTCGAGGCGCCGCCGCTGTTGATGAGGCCCACCCGGCCCATGTAGCAGTTGGCGACCTGCCAGCGGGTGAGGTCGATGGGGTGGTCGGTGGCGAGCGTGCCGTACACGAGGGGGTCGGTCTTGCCGAATCCCAGGGCGCGGTAACCGCCGTTGTTCTCGGCCTGCTTCTGCTTGACGATGTCGGCCTCGACGGTCACGCCGAGGTGGTTGGCCTGGCCGGTGAGGTCGGCGGAGACCGCGTAGTCCGTGCCGTCCTTCTTGAACGCCGGGTTGCGCAGGTAGCACCACAGCACGGTGAACATGCCCAACTCGTGGGCATGGGCGAACAGTTCGCTGACCTCACGCAGTTGGCGGTCCGCCTGTTCCGAGCCGAAGTAGACCGTGGCGCCGACACCGGCCGCGCCGAGGTCGAAGCACTGCTGGACATTGCCGAACATGACCTGGTCGTAGTGGTTCGGGTAGGTCAGCAGCTCGTTGTGGTTGAGCTTCACGATGAAGGGGATCTTGTGCGCGTAGCGCCGCGAGACGGCCCCCAGGACGCCCAGCGTGCTGGCGACCGCGTTGCAGCCGCCCTCGACGGCGAGCTCGACGATGTTCTTCGGGTCCAGATAGCGGGGATTGGGCGCGAACGCGGAGGCCGCGGAGTGCTCGATGCCCTGGTCGACGGGCAGGATCGAGACGTATCCGGTCCCGGCCAGACGGCCGTGGTCGAAGAGGGCCTGCAGATTGCGCAGCACCTGCGGTGAACGGTCGGTCGCGGCCACGACCCGGTCGACGAAGTCGGGGCCGGGCAGCACCAGGTCTTCCTTCGGGATCCCCTGGGCGAAGTGGGTCAGCAGATCCTTCGCGTCCTCGCCCAGCAACCCTTGGATGTCGGTCATCGTCGCACCTCCAGGCGGTCGTACGGCCGTTTTCTCTGGTCACTGCCCACCGTGGGGTGCGGGGTGATCGTCCGACAGAGCCCGTTGGACCCCTCACCGGAGTCCAACGGGCCTGGCGTCAGCCGAAGAACACCTCGAACTCGTCGTAGAGCGACGGGTCTACCACTTTGGTCCTGCCCCGGGTCTCGTCGAGCGGGACCCGGACGATCTCGGTGCCGCGCAGGGCGATCATCGTGCCGAAGGCGCCGTCCTTGACCGCGTCGACGGCGTGCAGTCCGAAGCGGGTGGCCAGCCACCGGTCGAAGGCGCTCGGTGTGCCGCCGCGCTGCACATGGCCGAGAACCGTGGTGCGGGCCTCCGTTCCGGTGCGCCCCTCGATCTCCTGGGCCAGCCACTCGCCGATGCCGGACAGCCGCACGTGGCCGTACTCGTCCACCGACCGGTCCTTGAGGATCATCTGTCCTTCCTTGGGAACGGCTCCCTCGGCGGCCACGACGATCGGCGCGTAGTTGATCTCGAAACGGTTCTTCACCCACGCGCAGACCTGGTCGATGTCGAAGGGCCGCTCCGGGATGAGGATCACGTTGGCACCGCCCGCGACACCGGCGTGCAGCGCGATCCACCCGGAGTGCCGGCCCATCACTTCCACCACCAGGGTGCGCATGTGCGACTCGGCCGTGGTGTGGAGCCGGTCGATGGCCTCGGTGGCGATGCCGACGGCCGTGTCGAAGCCGAAGGTGTAGTCGGTGCCGGCCACGTCGTTGTCGATGGTCTTGGGCACGCCGACCAGCTTGATCCCCTGGCGGCTCAGCTCCGTGGCCGCGCCGAGGGTGTCCTCGCCGCCGATCACGATCAGTGCGTCGATCCGGTGCGCGGCCAGGGTGTCCTGGATGCGCCGCATCCCGTCCTCGTGGCGGAAGGGGTTGGTGCGGGAGGAACCGAGGATGGTTCCCCCGCGTGGCAGGATGCCGCGCACGTCGGGGATGTCCAGCGGCATCACCTTGTCGCGGAGGGCGCCGAGCCAGCCGTCGCGCAGGCCGGCGAACGTGAAGCCGTAGTCCTGGGTGCCCTTGCGGACGACGCTGCGGATCACGGCGTTGAGACCGGGGCAGTCACCGCCGCCGGTCAGGACTCCGATCTTCATGGCTTCCTCCCTCTCTCCCGGGCGGAAGGACGTCCTCTGGTCACGACGCGGCGCGTCGTCGGACGACTCCGCGGATGTGCGGCCGGAGAGCCGGGTGTCTCTTCCTCCATGATGTGCGCCGAAGAGCCCGGCAGCGACTTCCGTGGGGCCTGCCGCACAGGACCTTCGGCCCCGTGACCGGGGGCTGTCGGCGTCCGACCATGAAGAGGGGACGACCACGCCGCATCCGGCGCGCGGGCACGACGGTCGACGTGCCGTCCGGCATGCCACTGCTCGACCTGGAGGACCGGCACCAGGATGAGGAGGAAACGATGTTGCACACCGCGGAGTGGAAGGTCCGCCTCTACCTCTTCGAGGAGGAGGGGACGACGAAGGCACGGGTGGTACTGGAGACCGGAACCACCTCGTTCACCGGCCACGGGATCGCACACTGCAACCCCGGGGACACCGACGTACCGGAGATCGGCGACGAACTCGCCGCCGGCAGGGCACTGCACGACCTCGCCCGGCAGCTGGTGGACACCGCCGGGCGGGACGTCGTGGCCAGGGAGCCGGCCGCGGCCAGGCGGGAGTCTCCGCCGGCCATCGGCTGGCCGGTGTGACCGGCAGACGCAGGCGACCAGGCAGGGGCGCCGCGGGCGGTGCCCGTGGCGCTCACCTCTCGGCTGCGGCCCTCCTTCCGGCAGGGGCCCTCCGGGAGGCGTCGAACCGGTATCCGAGGTGGGCGGAGACCGAGACCACGCCGTCGACGTTGCGGCACAGCCGCTCGATGACGGGGATCAGGCTGCTCGCCTCCACGGTGCCGGCGAGGGTCACCTTTCCCTCGCGTACCTCGGCCGTCACCTCCGAGGGCGCGAGGTGCAGCGTCCGTCGCAGGACGTCCTGGGTGATCTCGTCGCGGATGGCGTCGTCCCGGCGCAGGAACATCCGCAGCAGGTCGCTGCGGCTGACGATGCCCGTCAGCCGGTCCGCCTCGTCCAGCACGGGCAGCCGTTTGACGTTGCGCAGCGTCATGAGGCGGGCCGCCTCCACGGCGGTCCACTCCGGACGTGCGCAGACGGCCGGAGCGGACATCAGCTCCGCGGCCGTGGCACCCTCGGCCTTGGCGCGTTCCCACGCCTCCAGGTGGGGAACCGGCGTCCGGCCGGACGGGTCGGTCTGCACGGCGCACTTGCGCAGCAGGTCGGCCTCGGACACCACGCCCAGGGGGCGGTCGGTCTCGTCCACCACGGGAACCGCCGTGATGCCGTTGTCGGCCAGCAGCTCCACGATCTCCTTGAACGGCGTGTCCAGCCTGGCCCGGACGACATTGTGGGTCATCAGATCGGCAACAGTACGGTGCTGCATGTCGTCCTCCTCCCGTCACGGTGTGACAGCCGACGCGGTCACCTCTCCAGCGTGTCAGGGACCGGTGGCCGACAGGAGAGCCACTCAGGCCCCGTTCCAGGCCGGACGGCCCGCGAACAGGGCCGTTCGGTCCCTCAGCGAGGCGTTCCTGCCCTGTGGAGCCGCCGCGGCGCATGCCTGCGCCGGATGGTGGGCCGGGCAGCCCTGTGCGCGGGGACCGTGGGCCCCTGTGGCGGCGCGGTGCGCGGGGTGACAGTGAGTCGCGTACGCGGGGGGTGACAGCGAACGGGGCAGCCGCCGTCCGGTCGCGTCATGCCCCTGGAGACGCCAACGGAGGCCGTCGTGAGTGCCGGCCTTCACACGGAGACGCCATGACCAAGCAGGCTCAGCCGCCGCCTCCTGGTGACAGGCCCTCGCCGACCGCGCCGCCGCCCCCGCCGGCCTGGCGGCACGGGCTGTGGCCCCTGGCGATCGTCCTCGCCCTCGGCCTGTGGACGGTGCTGCCCGGGTTGCAGTCCGCGCAGCAGCAGAAGGTGAACCTGACGTACTCGACGTTCCTCGCCGACGTGGACGCCGGCAAGGTCAAGAGCGTCACGATCAAGTCCGACGGCCGCACAAGCGGCACGCTCGCCAACGGGCACACCTTCGCCACCGTCGTCCCGGTCCAGCTCGCCGGCGATCAGCTGCTCACCCGCCTGGAGAAGAAGAAGGTCGAGGTGACCGCCTCGCAGCCGTCCAGCACGACGTCCGTCGGCTCCCAGATCCTGTCGTGGATCGTCCTGCTGGGGCCGTTCATCGTCATCTTCTGGTTCTGGCGGCGGTTGTCGAAGGGCGGGGCCGCACAGATGACCGGGGCGCTCGGCGGGGTCGGCAAGTCCCGGGTGAAGGTGTTCGACGCCGAACGGCCCGAGACCACCTTCGCCGACGTCGCCGGGTACGAGGGCGCCAAGTCCGAGATCGCCGAAGTGGTCGACTTCCTGCGCCGGCCGGAACGTTACCGCCGCGCCGGGGCGATGGCCCCGCGGGGTGTGCTGATGGTCGGCCCGCCCGGGACCGGCAAGACGCTGCTGGCCCGCGCGGTCGCGGGCGAGGCGGAGGTGCCGTTCCTTTCGGTGGTCGGCTCCAGCTTCGTGGAGATGTTCGTCGGCGTGGGTGCCGCCCGGGTACGGGATCTGTTCGCCGAGGCGCGCAAGCGGGCACCGGCCATCGTGTTCGTCGACGAGATCGACGCGCTGGGCGGCCGCCGCGGGGCAGCGGGGTCGGTCGTCTCCAACGACGAGCGGGAGCAGACGCTCAATCAACTCCTCTCCGAAATGGACGGGTTCGAGGCCGCTGAGGGCATCGTCGTGCTGGCCGCCACCAACCGGCCCGAGGTGCTGGACCCTGCTTTGCTGCGCCCCGGTCGCTTCGACCGCCAGGTCACCATCCCGCTGCCCACGCTCGCCGAACGGGCGGCGATCCTGGCCGTGCACTGCCAGGACAAGCACCTGGGCGAGGACGTCGGCCTGGAGGTGGTCGCTCGCGGCACCCCCGGCTTCTCGGGGGCCGACCTGGCCAACCTGGCCAACGAGGCCGCCATCGGCGCCGTGCGCAACGGCCGTGAGGTGCTGGCCGCCGCCGACTTCGACACCGCCCGCGACCGCATCCTGCTCGGTCGCCGGGAGGGCTCCAACGTGCTGCTGCCCGCGGAGAAGGAGGCGGTCGCCGTGCACGAGGCGGGCCACGCACTGGTCGCAGCCCTGTCCCCGAGCGCCGATCCGGTGGCCAAGGTCACCATCCTGCCCGCCGGACAGGCCCTCGGCGTCACCGAGCAACTTCCTCTGGTCGAGCGGCATTTGTACGGCGAGGACTACCTGACCCAGACCCTCGCCGTGCGGCTCGGCGGTCGCGCCGCCGAGCTGGTGGTGCTGGGCCAGGGTTCCACGGGCGCGGCCAACGACCTCGCCGGAGCGACCGAGCTGGCGATCAAGATGGTGCGTGAGTTCGGGCTGTCGCCGGCGCTTGGGCCCGTGGGCTATCCGCAGGGCGGCTCGGTCTTCCTCGGCCACGGTGCGCCCGCCATGAGCAGCCGCCCCTTCGCCGAGGCCACCCAGGCCGCCGTCGACGCCGAGGTGGCCCGCCTGCTGCGCGAGGCCGAACAGCGTGCCACCGACCTGCTCGCCCGGCACCGCGGCCAGCTCGCGGAGTTGGCCGAGCTGCTGGTCAGGCGGGAGACGGTGGACGGCTCGGTGGTGTACGGCCTGCTGGACATGCAGCCCCCGGGCGCGCACCCCGCCGGCGAGACCATCGCACCCCGCCGTGTCTCCGTCACCAAGCAACCCGCCGCACATCGCTCCGGCCACACATCCCCCGCCACTTCGGCTCCCGTGCCCGGTCAGGACCGGCCCGGGACTCCTTCGCAGCCCGGCACGAGCTGAGGGGGCGGACCGAAGGGCCGTTCGGGGTACCGGCAGGGCCGTTGGCACCCGTGCGGAGCCGGTGACGGCGGGCCATCGTGGAGGTCGAGATCTCGGCCCGAGAAGGACGCGGAGAAGGACGCCGAGAAGGGCAAGGCGTCCGAGGGCCGGGACGTGCGAGGAGGCACCGTCGTGATCACGCGGATCCTGGGCGAGGGCCAGTACGAGGTCGCCGACGTCCACCTGGGCATGCTGGGGAAGTTGGACGCGGCGGTGCAGTCGGCCGCCGCGTGCGGCGACGGCGAGGAGTGTGTGGCCGGGGTCCAGGCCCTGCTGGACGCCGTACGCGATGTGGGAATCCCGGTGCCCGACGACGTGTGTGTGCCGTGCGACCTCATCCTGCCCGACGAAGGAACCAGTCGACGCCACATGCGCCAGTGGCGGGAACTGCTGGCGGACGGGGGCCTGATCCCGACGGGACGAGGAGGGGCGCCTTGAGGGGAGCGCTCGTCCTCGCCGCTCAGCACGGCATGTCGGGGGCGACCAGCCTGATACCGGTGACGAGGTCGGGGCGGATGCGTACGACCTGGTCCATCCGCCGGTCCGACCAGGGCAGGAGCCTCGCCTCGTAACGGGCCACCGCCTCGGGGTCCGTGACCAGGTGGCAGTAACCGGTGACCACCACACTCCAGCCGAGGTGGGTGGCCAGGTCGATGTCGTCCGCTTCGTAGGCGACCACGACGCCACCGCCGGTGTCCTGACGGGCGTGCGCGGCCAGGGCCGCGCCCCCGTGGGTGCGGATGACGACGTCGCCGTGGTCCAGGACGTGGTTGACGGGGCGGATGGCCGGCAGCGCCCTGTGGGTGAAGACCACACGGCCCAGCGAGACCGTGCCGAGCAGGCGCAGTGCCTCCTCCGGTGCGAGGTGGACGGTGCGGCGCGCGCCCGGCGCGGCCGCCGCGCGCTCCTGGGCGCGCTTGACGAACCGGCGGGCTGTCTCGTCCTTCATGGCCGGCGCCCGCTCCGGGCAGGGCCGGGGTCGTCCGGCCGGGCTTCGGTTTCAGGAAGCGGCTGGTGTGCCATCGACGGTGCCCTTCGCCCACGGCGGTACCTGTCCGCCGCACGGGACCGGGGGCCGGGGCCGCTCGCAGGTCTGCCCTCATTGGACGGCGCACCGCGCCGGCGCGCCAGGGCCGATCGGCCCTTTTCGTTCCCGAACCTGCCGGCTGCGCCGGTCGAGCGGTCCCGGCCGGACGCTGTCAGCGGCTGAGCCCGTACGCCAGTGCGGGCTGCGTCGCGGCGATCTCGATGAGCCGGTTGTACTTGGCGACGCGTTCGCCGCGGGCCGGCGCACCGGACTTGAGCTGTCCGCAGCCGGCACCGACGACGAGGTCGGCGATGAAGGCGTCCTCGGTCTCACCGGAGCGGTGGGAGACCATCTGGGCGTAGCCGGCCTCGCGGCTGACGCGGATGGCCTCCAGCGTCTCGGTGACGGTGCCGATCTGGTTGACCTTGATCAGTGAGGCGTTGGCGGCCTTCCTGGCGATCGCCTCGGCGATGATGGCGGGGTTGGTGACGAACAGGTCGTCGCCGACCAACTGGATGCGGCCGCCCAGGCGTTGGGTCAGCCGTACCCAGCCGTCCCAGTCGTCCTCGCCGAGGCCGTCCTCGATGGACCAGATGGGGAAGCGATCGGTCATCTCCTCGTAGCGGTCGATGAGTTGGTCGCTGGTCAGCGCGTCGCCCGCCACCCGGTAGCGGCCGTCGGCGGCGTCGCGGAACTCGCTGGCAGCCGGGTCCAGGGCGATGGCGACGCCGTCGCGGCCAGGCGTGTAGCCGGCGTCGGCGATCGCCTCGACGAGGAGGGCCAGTACGTCTTCGGGGCGGGCGATGTCCGGGGCGAAGCCGCCCTCGTCGCCCAGGCCGGTGGGGTGTCCCCGGTGTGCGAGGCGGGCCTTGAGCCTGGCGTAGACCTCCGCTCCGGCGCGGACCGCCTCGGGCAGGCTGGGGGCGCCGATGGGGGCGAGCATGAACTCCTGGAAGTCGAGGTCGTTGACGGCATGGGCCCCGCCGTTGACGACGTTGAAGTGCGGTACCGGCAGCAGGGGCCGAGCGCCGGACGCCTCGGCGAGGTAGCGCCACAGTTCCTGCCCGGTCGACGCGGCCTGGGCGCGGGCGGCGGCGAGCGAGACGCCGACGACGGCGTTGGCACCGAGGCGGGACTTGGTGGCGGTGCCGTCCAACTCGATCAGTACGGCGTCGACTTCGCCGAAGGTGGCGTAGGAGCGGCCGGTCAGTGCGGCGGCGATCTCGCCGTTGACGTGGGCGACCGCCTGGGTGACGCCCTGGCCGCCGTAGCGGGCGGGGTCGCCGTCGCGCAGTTCGACGGCCTCCCGGGTGCCGGTGGAGGCGCCGGAGGGGACGCCGGCGCGCACGTGCAGGCCGTCGGCGGTCTCGAGCGTGACGGCGAGGGTCGGGCGGGCGCGGGAATCGAGGATCTCGGTGGCGTGCAGGCGGGTGATGCGCAGCATGGACGTGCCTCCTGTATGGGCTGCCGTACTTTCGGCGGTGGTCTTCTACGCGTGTTCGCGGGAGGCGTCGGTCTCCGCGTACGCCCGGTCGGGGCGGCACTCCGGTGGTGCCGGTCGGGGCGATGCTCCGGTGGTGCCGGTCAGGTGGTGCGCGCCGGGCGGGCGGGGGCCTTCGTCGGCTCTCACCGACAGCGTGCGTCTGGCGCCGTTGCACGTCTTGGGCCGAACGGCCCGCCGACCGGTCGCAAGCCCACCCTCGGAGCCGCGGTGAGGGCGGCGTCGGGTGCGCGGAATGCCGGCGGTTTGGCGCCGGGGAACCGGCTGCTTCCGGGCCGTGCGTCCTGACGCGCAGTACCTGTGGCCCATACGCCGCGGGCTTGCCCTCGCGGGTGCTGGAGTGGGGAAACGGGCCGAAGCCGAGGGAGGAGGACCGGTGATGAGCGGATCATCCACGGGCCGGGTCATCGTCGGTGTGGACGACTCCCCGGCCGGACGGTGTGCCCTGCACGCCGCGGTCGCGCAGGCCAGGGAACTGGGCCGCGAGCTCGTCTCCGTGCGGGCCTACCCGGCGCCGGCCGGCGGTGGCACAGCCTGGCGGAGTGCGCCCGTATGGCGAATGCCCCGCCTGCCCCGGCCTCCGACGTCGGAGCCCCGGCACCGTCTGCGGGTTGCCTGTGAAGAGCGGGAACTGAGCGCGGTGACGCGCCTCTTCGAGCAGGCGCTGGGCGGTGTCCCCCACGACGTGCGCGTCCATCCGGTGGCGGTGGTCGGCCCGCCCGGCCCGGTGCTGGTCGCCGTGGCGCACCGGGAGGACCTGCTGGTCGTGGGCAAGCCGCACGCCCGCCGCCCGCGACGGCTGTGGCCTTGGCGCTGGTTTCGCTCCTCCACCCACCGCTACTGCGTCCGGCACGCGACCTGCCCGGTCCTGACGGTCCCCGCGCGTGAGAGGGTCCGCTGGACGGTCGACGGCCGGCGACACCCGCACCCCCCACTGGACGGTTCCGACGCCATGGGTCCGCCACTCCAGGCCGGCGCGGAGAGCCTCGCCGCCGAGACGGAGGGCGGCGGCACGAACGACTGGCCCACGCGGGCCTGTTGCTGCTCCGCACCGCCGCGGGTCCAGGTCCTCGTGCCGGTGCGCGACGGCCGCCCGGCCGACCTGTACCTGTGTGGCCGTCACTACCGTGCCTGCATCGGCCCCTTGGCGCTCGCCGACGCGACCGTCCGCTTCCGCGGCCGGTCGCCGACCGGGCACGGTTAGCGGCCGCGTCCCGGCCTCGTGCCCAACTGGCCGGGCAGGCCGAGAGGTTGTGCCGAGCCGCCGTCCCCCGTCCGGTACGCGGCAGTCACACAGGGACGGACCCCGCGCGGTCAGCCGCCTTCCCCATCGGGTGGTTCCACCGGCACCGGGTCCTCGGCGGGCGGCCGGGAGGGCAGGGCGACGAAGGCCAGTGCGGCACCGGCCGCCGCGACCGCGGCACCGACGGACAGACCGAGCCCCATGCCGCTGACGAACGCCGAACGGGCCAGCGCCGCGAGCAGCCGGCCGGACGTGCCGCCCACCCGCTGGGCGAGTTCCAGCGCCCCTCCGAGCGAGCCGAGCACACTGTCCGACACACCGTGCGGCAGACGGTACGGCGCCAGCGGCGGGCCCATGCGGTCCTGGTAACGGGTCGTCAGCAGACTGCCGATCACGGCGACCCCGAGCGCACCGCCCAACTGCACGGAGACACCGTTGGACGCCGAACCCACGCCCGTGTCGCCCGGGGGCAGCGTGCCCATCAGCGAATCCAGCGCGGCCGGAACCACCAGCCCGGCGCCCAGTCCGAGCAACAGCATGCCGGCGAGCACGTCCCCGTACGTCGACGACACGTCCGCGCGGGAGAGCTGCCACAACCCGCCCGCGACCACCAGCAGACCCGTTCCGACGACCGCCTTCGTGCCCGCCGCACGCACCAGCAGGGGCGACATCGGGGCGACCACCGCCAACAGACCGGCCACCGGCAGGATGCGGACCCCTGTGGCCAGGGCCGAGTAGCCGAGGCCGAACTGGAGGTACTGGGTGAGCACGAACAGCGCCCCGAACAGTCCGAACATCGCCAGGGCGACGGAGGACGTGGCGAAGGAGAAGCGGCGGTTGCCGAAGAGCGCGAGACGCAGCATGGGATGGGACGTGGCCCGCTCCCACAGCGCGAAGCACACCAGCACGACCGCCCCGGCCCCGCCCGCGCCGAGCACGAGCCCCGACGACCAGCCGCGTACCGGCGCCTCGATGATCGCCCACAGCAGCAGACCGAGGCCCGCGATCGACAGCACCGAGCCGGCCGGATCGGGGCGCAGCGCGGCCGTGTTACGGGACTCCGGCACCAGCAGCCGCGCGCACACGAGTCCGGCCAGCGCGAAGGGGATGTTGACCCAGAAGACCGAGCCCCACCAGAAGTGCTCCAGCAGCAGCCCGCCGGCCACCGGTCCGATGGCGATGCCCAGCCCGCTGGTCGCGGCCCAGACACCGATCGCACGCCGCCGTTCGCCGGGGTCCCGGAAGACGTCGGTGATGATCGACAGGGTGGCCGGCATCATCATCGCGGCACCGACGCCCATCCCGGCGCGCGCCGCTATCAGCAGGCCCACCGAGCCGGAGTAGGCCGCCCATGCCGAGGCCGCCCCGAACACCGCGAGTCCGGCCGTGAAGACCCGCCTGCGCCCGAAGCGGTCGGCACTGCTGCCCGCCACCAGCATCAGCCCCGCGAACGCCAGCGCGTACGCGTCGACGATCCACTGCAACTGGGTGGTCGTCGCCCCGAGTTCCTTCACCAGGGTGGGCAGGGCCACGTTGAGGATGGTGTTGTCCAGGGTCACGATCAGCAGCGACACACAGAGCACCACGAGGGCGGTCCAACGGCTCCTCGCCGCACCGGACTTGGGTGCCGGAGCCGCCTGCGGCGTCTCACGCACGTTGGTCATGACTCCATCGAGGCCCCTCGCCCACCGCCGCGGCCAGGTGCCGAACGTCCCGCCCTCGGACCGGTCGGCGGGTTCGCGGGTGCGTCGCGACGGCCACAACCGTCGGTCAATAGCCGGGGCGTGGGCGTGAGTTGCTTCGGCGGCTGTTCGGCCCGGGCGTAGGGGTCTGTCGGCCCCTACGCGGCACCGGCGGCCCCGGACAGCATGGAGGAACGATGTTCGAGCGCGCCACGGCGGACCGTGGAACGCTCTTGGGCGACCACGTCCGGAGGTGAGGGGCCGATGACGGTTCACGACGAGTTGGTGCACGCCCGGCACGCTCTCGACGACCTGGTCCGAGCGGTGGACCGACTCCAGATCCGCCTGGGGAACGGCCTGGACGTCCGCCGGACCCGAGCGGACGCCGACCACCTGCGAGAGGACCTCGACCTCTTGCGGCAGAGCGCGGCGGGCCTGGAGTCGACCCCGCAATCCGCGCGGTCGCAGATCGTCTTCATCCCCCGCACACCGTACGACCCGTCGATGTGGGCCGGTTGCGAGGACGAAGGCATCGGCGCGCGCCACGGCCCCGAACGGTGACGATCCCCCTTGGTGGGCTGGCGCGCCTCGCCCGTTACAGGAACTCGCTGCGGTACGTCGGCGCCAACTCGGCCGCGCGGCGGCGGCGTTCCGCCAGCTCCTCCTCCGTCAGCCGCGGCGGCGGGGCGTCCATGCCCGCGACGGCGTCACCGATGCGCAGGAAGTACTCGTCCTGGCCGGCGGGGGTGCACATGCACAGCATGCGGGCGGGTGCGCCCGAGACGTTGCGGAAGTTGTGCGGCGCGTTGGCCGGGATGTTGATCGTGGAGCCGGCCCGTACGGTGTGCTTCTCGCCGCGGAAGGTGAACTCGAGCTCGCCCTCGGTGATCGTGAACATCTCCTCGAAGTCGTGGCGGTGCGGGGGAGGGCCACCCCCGTCCGGCACGCGCATGTCGATCAGGCAGTACCGGCCGTTGGTCTGCTCGCCGGTGATCAACATGGCGTAGGTGTTGCCCACCAGCGAGATGTACGTCGTGTCGGGGTCGTCGGCGTTCGCCACGGTCAGCGAGCGGGACGGATCGTCGTCGGGGATCATCGCGGTCGTCTCCTCAAAGGTCGGTCAGGCGGGGTCACTCACCGGGCGCGACGACGACCTTGCCGCCGGGCAGGGCGCCCGCGGCGGCGTCGGCGTGCAGGGCCGGCAGCTCGGCCAGCGGCACCCGCCGGGCGACCTCGACGCGCAGCTCACCCCGGTCGACCAGCGCCACCAGGTGCGCCAACTGCTCCGCGTCACTGCGGACGAACAGGTCGATGCCGCGTACACCGCGCTCCTCGTCGCCGGGTGCGGGCATCCACACCGTGGTGTTCACCAGGACACCGCCGGGGCGGATCAGGCCGAGGAGGGCGGCCAGTTGAGCCGGTTCGACCGGCGCGAGATTGAGCACGACGTCGACCGGCCGGTCCACCTCCGCGACGACGTCGGCGACCGTGTGGTCGATGACCTCGTCGGCGCCCGCCGCCGTGACGCGCCCGCTGCTGCGCGGACTGGCCGTGGCGATCACGTGAGCGTCGGCCTGTCTGGCCAACTGCACGGCGAAGTCGCCGACCGCGCCACCCGCACCGTTGATCAGCACGCGCTGCCCGGAGACCAACTCGGCGTGCTCGAACAGCGCCTGCCACGCGGTCAGACCCACCAGCGGCAGCGCGGCCGCGTCGGACAGCGCGACGCTCTTGGGCGCCGGCGTCAGGATCTCGGCCGGTGCCAGGACGTACTCGGCCGCCGCACCGGCTCCCGTCATCGGCAGGAAGCCGACGACCTGGTCACCGGTCTGGATGCCGGTCACGCCCTCACCGAGCGCGTCGACCGTGCCGGCGACGTCGATGCCGGGGGTGTGCGGCAGCGTCACGGGGATCGGTCCCTGCATGAAGCCGGCACGGATGTTGGCGTCGACCGGGTTGAACGACGTCGCCGCGACACGGACGCGCACCTGCCCGGCACCGGGTGCCGGCTGCTCCACATCCTCGTAGCGCAGGACGTCGGGGTCGCCGAACTCATGGAAACGCACTGCCTTCATGGATCTTCTGCCTTCTGCCTCGTGCCTGGTCTTTCTGTCCTGCGCCTTCGCCCGGTAGACCGCGGTCACCGCGGGGGTCTAAGCGCAGTTCAGCGTAGGAACGCACGTTCGCCTAAGGCGTGTACCGTTGCGACACCGGATGGGATCCCGGCGACATCTTCATCGGCGCGGAGGACACATGACGAGCAGGCCGCGTTTTCTGGGTCCGGGCGGGAAGACGGGCACGTTCACCGTCGACGCCGACTCCACCGGCACCGGTCGGCAGACATGGGAGCCGTTCGTCGACACCTGGAACGACCGGATGGGAGACCTGTACCCGCTGCCGGAATTCAGCGCGTCCACGGTCGACGGCTTCCAGGGGACGATGCGCTCGGTGGCCCTGCAGGACACGGCCGTCAACGAGCTGTGGGCGTCCTCACCCGTGAGCACCCAGGCGGTCGGGACGTACCAGCACGACCAGGTCAGGCTGTACGTCGGGCTGCGCGGGGCGGTGGCCCTGCAGGACCCGCACGATCAGGGCGGCGACGCCACCGTCTCGGCCGGCACCTACTTCATGCACCACGTCGTGGCGGAGAACCACTTCCACACGACACCCCTGATCGGCACGCGCATCTTCATCTTCCCGGGCGACGCCATACGGCCCCTGGTCGCCGGCAGACCGCGCACCGGCCCGGCCACCTCACCCGCGGCGCAGATCCTCATGGCACACACGAGCGTGGTACAGCAAACCCTGGGCGGCCTCAGCCCGGCGGGCGCCCACGCGTCCCGCAACGCCCTTCTCGAACTGGCCAAGGGGCTCGTCCTCGACCACTTCGACGACCGCGAGCCCGCCTTCACCCCGGCGCTGGCGCAAGCGGCCAGGGACCTGGCCGACGCCCGGCTCACCGATGCCGAACTGTCACCGGCCACGGTCGCCGCTCACCTGCACGTCTCGGTGCGTACCCTGCAGCGGGCCTTCGAGGCTCTGGAGGAGTCGTTCAGCGGCTACATCCGACGCCGGCGCCTGGAGGAGGCGGCCGCGGCGATCACCGCTCCCGCGTCACGCCTCAGCGTCTCCGAGGCCGCCGCGCTCTGGCACTTCACCGACAGCAGCCACTTCATCCGCGCTTTCAAGAAGCAATACGGTACGACACCGGCGCAGTTCGCGCGCGGACGAAGGTGACCACCCCGACGCGGTGGGGCCGTTGGACGAGGGCCTCACCGTGTAGGGGTCGAGGTCGCGGGAGGTGCTTTTCGAGGCTGGCCAGCAGTCCGTCGGCGGTCGGGCTCGGGAGGCGGTACGGGAGGGGGGGTGACGTCGACCTTGGTCGCGTCCAGCAGCATGCCGGCGAAGTGCGCCGCCCGTGATGTCACTGATCACGGTGAGCCCTTGGCTGTCGTGAACGTGTTGTGCGTGCTTGCGGCAGGACTCCGACGAATATCCGTCCGTGTCCGGACGGTGGCGTCTCCGGGCTGTTCAGCAGTCGGCGATGTCGAGGGTCACCTTCGACAGCGGGTGGGTGACGCACGTCAGCACGCAGCCATCGCTCTTCTGCTGTGGCGTAAGGCAGTTGGGCTCGTTGTGGGTGACCTGCCCGCCGCGCAGTCGTACCGCGCACTGGCCGCAGCTTCCGACGGTGCAGGAGTACGGCATGGGCAACCCCGCGGCCAGGCCCGCGTCGAGCAGCGTCTGGCCGGGCTCGACCACCACGGTGGCGACGGGGTGTCCGTTCTCCTCGACCGCCATCTCCTGCACCGCGGTCGGCGCGCCTTCGGTGTCCGCGGCGCTGATGTACCGCTCGTCGTGGACCTGTGCGTCGGGGACGGCGAGCCCGGTCAGGACGGTACGGACGGTGTCCGTCAGCGGTTGGGGACCGCAGATGTAGTAGTGGGCGTCCGGGGCGGGGGACAGGGCGGTGATCCAGCGCCGTACGCCGTCGGCGTCGAGCCGGCCGTCGCGGCGGGTCAGGACGTGGGTGAGCGAGAGGCGGTCGGGGTGTTCCTCTGCGAGCCGGGCCAGTTCGTCACCGAAGATGATCTCGTCCGCGCTGCGGCTGCTGTACAGCAGTGCGATGCGGTCGTGGTCCTGGCGTACGGCGAGCCGGGTGCGGATCATGCTCATCAGCGGAGTCACACCGCTGCCCGCCGCGACGAGCACGATCTCGCGCGGGTGCTGCGGCCCGGCGTGGAAGGATCCCGAGGGGCCGTGGAGTGCGAGGCGGTCTCCGGCGCGCAGGGTGCGGTGCACGTGGGTGGAGAACCGGCCGCCCTCGACCTGCTTGACGGTGACCTCCAGCCGGCACGACCCGGGCGCCGACGAGGCGGAGTAGGCCCGCCGCACCGGATGTCCGTCGATGTCGGTGACGAGCGTGAAGAACTGGCCGGGCCGGAAGTCGAACGGTTGGGGGCTTTCGGCGGCGTCCTCCAGTACGAGGGTCACCGTGCTCGGTGTCTCCCTGCGCACCTCGGCGATGCGGACCTGCCGCAGCCGCCCGCGCGTGGCACCGGCGTGAGGGTCAGTGCCGGCGCCGGGGCCCGGCCGGCCGCTGCGTCGGCCTCGTGTGCCGGCCGTGGCGTCGGCGGCGTCCGCGTAGCCTTCCTTGCGCAGGCCCGAGCGGTAGGCGCGGTTCATCACCAGCCGCATCAGCCGGGTCACGCCCGGCACCGCTCCGAGGACCTTCAGCAGCCCTGCGGGTGAAGGGCCGCCGGTTGGGGCCGAGTCGGCGGCGAGGTGTGCTGCCGCCACCGCCATGAGGTCCGGTACCGCGCCGCGGTCGAGGTGCGCCGCCGGGCTCCACAGCCGCGCCCGCGTCACCGCGTCGTTTCCGGTGATCTCGGCGTCCTCGACGTCGATGAGCAGGGCCAGGTGCGGGGGCATTCCGCGCAGCGCCATCGTCTCCAGCAGCGCCGGGTCGTCCGTGATCGCGCCGCGGCCGCGGACGTGCAGCACGCCGTGGCGCCCGGGGACGAGCGCGGCGAACGACAGCCGGTCGTCGCGCAGCAGGTTGTGGAGCGTGTCGGCGCGCCTGTTGCCCTTGCGGTCGGGGACGGCGAGGGTACGGCCGTCGAGGATCCGTGCCACCGTCTGCCGGTCCCCGCGCGGGCTGGTGTCACTGCCGCCGCGGGAGTCCCAGGTGGACAGGGCCAGAAACGGTGCCGCGGCCAGGAACGCGGCGACACCGGGCCGGGTCAGCGGCCCGTCGCCCGTGATGTCGTCGGCCGCAGGTCCGGCGGCGGGGGTGGGGGGCTGCCACAGGCGCGAGCGCAGCACGGCCTGGGCGCAGTGTACGTACGCCTCCTGGACGTCGACGGTTGTCGTGGCGCCCTTGCGCCCCGCGACCACGCCGTTGACGCGCAGGATCTCGCCGACGCCCGGCAGCAGGAAGAAGAACGAGACCGGCCCGTGTGCCTCGCCCGGCTCGGGCAGCGGGAACGAGATCCGCGTGGGCGACAGGATGCGGGCGAATCCCGGTGTGCCGCCGATGAAGGTCGTCCTGCTGGTGCCGTCGGCGTCCCGGTAGCCGAAGGCGGCGACGGGACACCTGGCGAGGACGGTACGGCATCCTTCGTCGAGGGCGCTGACCTGCTTGCGCAGGATCATCGGCGCCGGGCGGCCGATGGCGGTCTCGACCTCGTCCGCCGTCGTCAACCGGTGCAAGGTGGCGCTCAGGGGGTTTGCTTGCTGCACGAGAATTCCCTCTCGAAGCCGAGGACCGACAGGACGGCGGGCACCCCGGGGTCGTCGCTGGACAGCAGTCCTTCCGCTGCGGGCAGATCGTTGTTTCCGCAGCTCACAGCAGTATTCTGAGCAATAGTTCAGTTCTTGGCTACTCGCTTTCCGAGCCTCGGGAGGACCCCCGGATGCCGTCGGCCGACCGCCGTCTTCAGCCACGTCGCAAGCCCCGCCAGGTGCGTGCCGAGCTCACCCGCGAGCGCATCCTGACCGCGGCTGCTCACGTTTTCGCCGAGCACGGCTACGCCGCCGGCACCACCAACCGCATCGCTGAGCGCGCCCGCATCTCCATCGGCTCGCTCTACCAGTACTTCCCGAACAAGGACGCCATCCTGGCGGAGCTGCTGGTACGGCACATCGACCGCGGTACGTGGACGCAGGCCGATGTTCTCGATCTGTCGCCCGGAAGCCTGGAGGCGACCGTGCGGGCCCTGGTCCGCGACGCGATCGACAACCACCGCGACGATCCGCAGCTGCTGCGCATCATGATCGAGGAGGCGCCGCTGTCGCAGGAGTTGCTCGACACGATCGACCGCCACGGCCGTAACCGGGTCCGTCAGGTGCGCGACCTCCTCGCCCGGCATCCCGACGTCCGCGTAGGCGACCTCGACACCGCGGCCGAGTTGATCGTGTTCACGGTGGAGACGAACACCCACAAGCTCATGGCCGATCCCCAGACCATCCCGGTCGAGACGTTCGAGAAGGAACTGGTGGACATGGTCACCCGCTACCTGCGGGGCACGCCATACTGACAAGCGTGTTCGGAAGGGGAACGGCATGATCACGGGCTGCGTCATCGCGGAAAGCCTTCGCTCGGGCTCCGTACTGGAGCTGACGGGGCTTCGGGTGTGCAAGGTCACGCGCATGGACGTCTCCACGTCGGCACAAGGAAGCCAGCCGCCGGTATGGACGGTGCTGGAGTTCGAAAGCGACGCGGCGGACGATGCGCCCCTGGCAAAGGCGTTGGCGGACAGCCTGTCCAACGAGGGTGGCTGGTACGCGGATTACCGTTGCGGCGATGAACGAGTCGTGGTCTTCGCGGGCCGCGTGTTCCGCTACTCAGGAGCAGACGACATCCGCAGAGCCGAGGCGGTGGCCTACGGCCTGTCGGTGGGGGTGCCGGAACACCAACTGGACTGGGAAGACTAGTCAGGCCGTCACCGACGGCCTGGCATAGCCTGGTTGGGTGATCGAGACTGAACGGCTCTCGCTGCGGCCTCTCCGGGTGGAGGACGTCGACGCGTTCGTCGCCCTTCATGCCGACGGACGGGTGAACCGATTCGTGGGCGCCTATTCGCACCAGCAGGCCTTGGAACGGCTGGCCTCCGTGGAACAGCAGTGGGCGGAGCGTGGTCACGGGCTGTGTGCCGTCGAACTGCGCTCCACCGGTGAGTTCATCGGCCGGGTGGGCTTGAACTACTGGGAGAACTACGACGAGGTGGAGCTCGGCTGGACTCTCAAGGCCGAAGCATGGGGGCACGGTTATGCCACCGAGGCAGCCCGCGCATGTCTGGACTGGGGCTTCGAGACTCTGGACGAGCCCTACTTCATCTCCTTGATCCGCCCCGGGAACACCGCTTCCGTGCGCGTGGCGCAACGGCTTGGGTTCACCACAGTGCGTGAGGACGAACTCTTCGGGGAGCCGGTGACGGTGTACTCGCTGGGCAGGTCGGCTTCGGCGGTTGCTGATCGGAGTTCGGCGACTTAGGTACCGTACGACCCGCCTGTCGGTTCGCGGGTGTGTACCCGTAACCGTGCGGCCGGTTTCGGGTAGCGGGTCAGCGGATCGTCGCCTCCTGGGCCGGCGCGGAGGCGGGGTGCCAGCCCAGCTCCGGTGCTATCAGGTGCCGTACGTCGTGGAGGATCTGTTCGTACTCCTCCCGGTGGAACTCGTACGGCAGCTCCAGGCGCAGTTCCGACACCTGCGCGAGGACGGGATCGGCGGCCAGCTGGTCGAGGATCTGCTCGGCGGTGCCCACTACGTCGGGGGCGAACAGGGTGCGTTTGGGGCCCTGGGGTGCCAGGGTCCGTTCGTGGCGGGCGGCCGCGTAGGCGCGGTAGCGGGCACGACCGGTGGCGTCGGCGCTGTCGAAGGGCACGATGACCCGGCCCAAAGCCACCCGCGCCGGACGGTCGGTGCCCTTGGCGGACAGCGTGCGCCGGTACTCGGTCAGCAGGTTCAGCTGGGCCGTGGTGAAGTCGTCGGTGTCCTCGCCGGAGACGATGTTGCCCGACAGCAGGCTCAGGCCGTGCTCGGCGGCCCAGCGGACCGAGCGCAGGCTGCCGCCGCCGTACCAGATGCGGTGTGCCAGCTCGGGGTTGTGCGGTTGCAGGCGGGGGCGCTGGACGTTGCCCGGTGAGTGGATGACCGTGTCCGGGCCGCCGAGGTAGTCGCCGCGCAGGTTGTCCAGGACGCGGGCGATTCTGCCGTACGAGAGGTCGAAGCCGCGCCAGTCGCCGTCGTACACGAGGTCGCCGAGCAGGTCGGCGTGCGGCATGCCGGTGCTGAAGCCGATCTGGAGCCGCCCTCGGGACAGGACGTCGGCCAGCGCCAGGTCCTCGGCGAGGCGGAAGGGGTTCTCGTAGCCGATCGGGATGACCGCGGTGCCCAGTTCGATCCGTTCGGTGCGCTGGCCGGCCGCGGCGAGGAACACGGCGGCCGAGCCGACCCCGTGTTCGAGGTGGCGCTGTCTGATCCAGGCACCGTCGAAGCCCAACCGTTCGGCGTACTCGAAGAGTTGGAGGGTCTCCTCCAGGCCGGTGTAGGGGTCGTCGTCGGCGAAGTTGCCGGGGGTGAGCAGGGCCAGGGAGGTGATGGTGGGAGGGTTCATGTGTGGCTGGCCTCAGCTGTTCGTGGGCTCGGGGGAGGGGACGCGACCGCCGGGGATCGCCGCGAGCAGCTCGCGGGTGTATGCGTGGCGGGGGTGGGTGAAGAGCTCCTGCGGCGGGCCCGTCTCGACGATCCGGCCGGAGCGCATGACGGCGACCTGGTGCGCGATCTGGCGTACGACGGCCAGATCGTGGGAGATGAAGAGGTACGCCACGCCCGTGTCGGCCTGCAACTCGGCCAGCAGGTCCAGGACTTGGGCCTGCACGGACACGTCGAGCGCGGAGACCGGCTCGTCGCACACCACCAGGTCGGGGGAGAGGGCCAGGGCGCGGGCGATCGCCACGCGCTGGCGCTGACCGCCCGACAGCTCCGCGGGCCGTCGCTCCAGTGTGGCGGCGGGCAGGGCCACCCGGTCGAGCAGTTCGCGGGCCCGGGCGAGCCGGGAGGCGCGGTCGCCGACCTTGAAGGCGCGCAGCGGCTCGGTGATCACCTCGGCGATGGAGAAGCGCGGGTCGAGGGAGGCGTAGGGGTTCTGGTAGACGAGCTGGGCGCGGCGGCGCAGCGCTCTGGCCTGGGCGCCCCGGGCGGTGGTGACGTCGGTGCCGTCGAACAGGATCTGTCCGGCGGTCGCGTCGGCGAGGCGGAGCACCAGGCGGGCGGTGGTCGACTTGCCCGAGCCCGACTCGCCGACCAGGGCGAGGGTGCGGCCGCGGTGGAGGGTGAAACTGACGTCGTCGACGGCGCGCAAGGTGCGGGGTCCGTCGCCGGCGCGGGGCAGCCTGAACTCCTTGACCAGGTGGCGGACTTCGACGAGGGGCGCCGTCGGTGTCCCGGGGGTGGAGACCGGGGTGCGGGGCGAGGTGGACGTCAGGTGGGGGGCGCTGGCCAGCAGGTGCCGGGTGTAGTCGTGCTGCGGGTCGGCCAGGACGTCACGGGTGGGGCCCGACTCGACGACCCTGCCCTGGGACATGACCACCAGCCGCTGGGCCCGGTCGGCGGCGACCCCGAGGTCGTGGGTGACGAGCAGGACCGCGGTGCCAGACTCCTCCGTCAGGCGCTGGAGATGGTCGAGGATGACCCGCTGGACGGTGACGTCGAGCGCGCTGGTCGGCTCGTCCGCGATGATCAGCTCGGGCCGCGCGGCGATGGCGATGGCGATCAGGGCGCGTTGCCGCATGCCGCCGGACAGTTCGTGCGGGTACTGCCGGGCCCGTACGCCCGCGTCGGGCAGCCCGGCCCGGTCCAGGACGGCGACCGCCTCGGCGGGAGCCGACCGGCGACTGGCCAGACCGTGGATGCGCAGTACCTCGGCGACCTGCTCGCCGATCCGCTTGACCGGGTTGAGGGAGACCGTCGGGTCCTGCGGGACCAGCCCGATCCGCGCGCCGCGTACGGTGCGCAGCTCCGCCTCGGACAAGGCGGCCAGGTCGTGCCGGCCGAAGCGGATGGCGCCCGCGTCGATGCGGCCGTTCGCCGGCAGCAGGCGTGTGACGGCGTGGGCGGTCGTGCTCTTGCCGGAGCCGGACTCGCCGACCACGGCCGTCACCTGTCCCGGCCACACGTCGAGGTCGACGCCCCGGACGGCCTCGACCGTGCCGGCCCGGGTGCGGTACGACACCGACAGGCCGCGTATCTCAAGCAGGGGTGTGGTCACGTCCTCACCGTTCTCGGGTTCGTCGGTCATGGCTGCCGGGACCATTCGCCGTCCAGTGCCCGGGCGATGCGGTTGGTGGCCAGCACGGTCGCGGCGATCGCCAGTCCGGGCAGTGCGGTCAGCCACCAGGCGTTGGCGAGGTAGTTGCGGCCGTCGGAGATCAACGTGCCCCACTCCGGGGCCGGCGGGGGAGCGCCGTAGCCGAGGAAGCTCAGCGCCGACACGGCCAGGATGGAGGAGCCGAAGTCGAGGGTGGCCAGCACGATCACCGGGCCCGCCGCGCCCGGCAGCACGTGCCGGCCCAGCACCGAGTACCAGCGTGCCCCGCTCGCGCGCGAGGCCTCGACGAACACCGCCTGCCGCACCCGCAGCACCTCAGAGCGCGCCACCCGGGCGAACCCGGCGACGCTGGCGATGCCGACCGCGACCGCCACTTTCACCGTGCCGTAGCCCAGCGCGGTGACCAGGGCGAGGGACATGAACAGCGCGGGGATCGACAGCAGTACGTCGACGAGGCGCATCAGCACGTCGTCCACCCAGCGGCCCACGAACCCGGCGACCACGCCGAGCAGTCCGCCGACCACGAAGGCGACCACCACCGCGATCAGCGTGGCCTTGAGGGAGAGTTGGGCGCCGTGGACGACCCGCGAGAACAGGTCGCGGCCCAGTTCGTCGGTGCCGAACCAGTGACTGGCGCTGGGAGCGCGGAAGTTCTGCGACGGGACGCCCTTCAGCGGGTCCTGCGAGGTGAACAGGCCGGGCCGGAACGAGGCCAGCACCACCAGGACGAGGACGACGACCGAGAGCACCAGACCCGGGCGGCGCACCACGAACCGCAGCAGGCGCCGTCCGTCCACGCGCCGTCCCGGCTCCGGTCCCGCGTCCGTTCCGACCGGGCGGGCCAGTCCCAGGGCCGCCTCGGCCGGGTCGTCGACGAGGCCGTGGCTCATGCGAGGACCGCCCTTCTGCCGGAGGTCACCACGATCCGCGGGTCCAGCAGCGGATAGATCAGGTCGATGACCAGGTTCGTCGTCACGAAGATCAGCGCACCGAACGCCACCACCCCCTGGACCAGCGGGATGTCCTGGGCCGTGACCGCCGCCGCGGTGACGCGGCCGAGGCCGTCGCGGGAGAACACCGTCTCCACGACCACCGAACCGGCGATGAGCTGTCCCACCAGCAGGCCGACGACCGTCAGCGCGGGCAGGGACGCGTTGCGCAGGGCGTGGCGCAGATGGACCCGCCACCGGCCGGCGCCCTTGGCCCGCGCGGTCTCCACGTACGCCTGGTCCAGGGCGGTGAGCAGGCTCTTGGCGAGCACCTGGGCGATCTGCGCGCCGGTCGGCACCGCCAGCGTCACGGCCGGCAGCACCAGCCCCTCGATGCCGTCGTTGCCGAACGCGGGGAACCAGTGCAGCCGGAAGGAGAACGTCTCGACGAGCAGCAGGCCCACCCAGAACGTCGGGACGGACACCCCCAGCGGCGGCAGCGACAGCAGCAGCTGGCGCAGCCAGCGCCGCGTGGTGCAGGTCGCCAGCACCGCCAGACCACCGCCGGCGACCACCGCGAGCAGCAGGGCCGCCCCGGTCAACTGCAGGGTCTGCGGCAGCGCGGCGGACAGGGTGGAGGTGACCGGGCGGCCGGTGGACACCGAGTCGCCGAAGTCGCCGCGCACCGCGCGCCCCAGGTACTCCGCGTACTGCACCAGCACCGGCTGGTCGAAGCCGTACTCGTGCCGCAGGGCGGCGATCTGCCGCGGGTCGACCTGCCCCGAGTCCATCCCGGCACCGGCCATGGCCGTGACCGGGTCGCCCGGCAGGTAGTCCAGCACCAGGAACGAGACCGTGTACGCGGCCCACAGCACGCCGGCCGCCTGCGCGAGCCGTTTGATCACATAGCGGCGCATGGGTTAGCCGATCCACGTGTCGTGCAGCTGGAGCCGGCTGGAGGCGTCGAAGGTCAGCTGGTGCACCTTCTTCGACACGCCCAGTTGGGTCTGGAGCTCCACGACCGGCACGTAGTTGGCGTTGTGCACGATCAACTGCTGTGCCTGGCCGACGAGTTGCTTGCGCCTGGCGGTGTCCGTGGTCGCGGCCTGTGCGGCGAGGGCCGTGTCCAGGCCGGTGGCCGGCAGGTGGTAGAAGTTGGCCAGCTTCGTGGAGAAGGAGCTGCGCAGGATGTCCGGGTCGGCCCGGGTGACGTTGGTCCACACCGCGTCGTAGTCGCCGGACTGCAGTGTCGGGGTGAGCTGGGTGAGCTGGAGCTGCTTGAGGGTCACCTGGACGCCGACGGCCTTGAGTTGCTGCTGGATCAGCTCCAACGCGGGCTGGTTGGTGGCGGCGTTGGGGACCCAGTCGATGGACAGGGTGAGCTTCTTGCCGTCCTTGGCGCGGATGCCGTCACTGCCGGTCTTCCAACCGGCCGCGTCCAGGAGCGACGTGGCCTTGGCCGCGTCCGTCGCCAGGTCCGGGGCGAGGCTGGTGTAGTCGGGCGTGGTGTGGGCGAGGACGCTGGTCGCCGGCTGGGTGCCGGTGGGGAACACGGTGTCCGCGATCTGCTGCCGGTCGACGGCGTACAGGAGCGCCTGGCGCACGCGTGTGTCCTTCAGGGCCGGGCGTGCGTTGTTGAGGCCGAGGCCGAAGACGACGCCGGGGTTGGCCCGTCGCTGGAGGGTGACCTGGCCGCCCTTGAGGGCCGCCTCGTTGGCCCTGCCGACGCTGCTGACCGCGTCCACCTGCCCGGACTGGAGACTGCCCGTGCGTACACCGGCCTCCGGGACGACCTTGAACACCAGCTTGTCCAGGTACGCCTCGCCCTTCTTCGTCCACAGCGAGGAACCCCAGGCGTACCCGGTGCGCTTGGCGAGGGTGAGCGACTGGTTCTGCACGTACTGCGTCAGGACGAAGGGCCCGGAGCCGATCACGCCCTCGCTGCACTTCTGCTGCGGTGTCCTCTTGACGCTGGCCGCGGACTCGATGCCCAGTGAGTGCGTCGAAGTGGCCTGCAGGAACTGGGCGTTGGGCTGTTTGAAGGTGACCTTGACGGTGAGCGGGCCGATCACCGTGGTGCTCTCGACGCCGCTGAGATAGCCCTGGGCGAGGGTGCCGAGCGCGCCGAGTCGGGGCACCGCGTCGAAGTTGTCCTTGACCACCTGGGCGGTCAGCTTCGAGCCGTCGCTGAAGGTGACGTCCGGGCGCAGGTGGAAGGTGAACGTCGTGGCGTCGGAGCTGATGTCCCAGCTCTTCGCCAGCCACGGCACGATCTTGCCGGTTCTGGGGTCCTGGTCCGTCAGGGAGTCCACGATCTGGCGCACCGAGTAGATGGTCTCGTTGCTGCCGACCTGCTGCGGATCCACGCAGCCGGAGTCCGAGCCCACCGCGAAGGTCAGGGTGCCGCCGGACGTGGGCTGTCCGGTGCCGCCGCCCGTGCCGCCGCCGCCCGATCCGCAGGCGGTCAGCAGGACGCTGGTGGTCACGAGGGCGGCCAGTGCCGCCCACCGAGAGGTTCTGACAGGGGGGAGTGCAGTCACGGAGGGCTTCTCCTACTCGTGTCACCGGGCACGGTAGTCGTACGGGACATGGCCGTGCGCGGACGTGCGGCTTCGTTCGGCGCGCGAGGGCGACGCCGGGGAGGCGCGGTGCAGACAGGGATCAGGGCAGAGCGAGGGTCAGGCGCGGCCGGACGCGGCGAGGACGGGTGCCGTACCGCTGCCGGCGGTGGGAAGGCCCGTCAGGCCCGACAGAGACAGCTGGTCGAGCGCTTGAGGTCGATGTGGCGCCGACGCGAGAGGCGGGAGAACACGGTGGTGCCCGCGAAACGGGCGCTGAGGTCACCACCGTGCCGCATGTCGGTCCTCCACCTGTCCGGCCCCGGTCACGGGGCCACGCGCTTGCGGGATCGTCGGTGATTCCGCCGGGCTTTCACCTGGAGCACC
This sequence comes from Streptomyces sp. 7R007, assembly GCF_054850255.1. Taxonomy (NCBI): domain Bacteria; kingdom Bacillati; phylum Actinomycetota; class Actinomycetes; order Kitasatosporales; family Streptomycetaceae; genus Streptomyces; species Streptomyces sp. 7R007. Next base: position 290,268 of record NZ_JBTWMV010000007.1, read on the forward strand.
CCACCGCGGGGGAGGGTTGCCGGTCAGCGAGCCAGGGCTTGACGCTGACACTCGATGCCGTTCGTGATCGTACGGAGAGATCTTGCCGTTGGTCAACGGCCCAGCCGTGCTTCAGGAACCGCCGCGCTCGCGGGGAATCTTCTGGCCGGCCTCGATCGCCACCGGCAGCCGGTTCTCGGCCGGGGGCAGCGGGCAGGTGGCCAGGTCCGTGTAGGCGCACGGCAGGTTCGCGGCCCGGTTGAAGTCCAGGACCACTGTGCCGTCGGCGGCGGGTGGCTCCAGGGTCAGGGACCGGTTGGCGGCGTAGGTGGTGACCCCGGAGGTCGCGTCGGTGAACAGCGCCATCAGCCGTCCGGCACCGGGGCCGGGGAAGACGGTCAGCGCCAGCTGCTGCCCCTCCAGCTCGAACTCGACCCTGCCCGGAGCGTCGTAGACGTGCTCCAGGCCCTCGACCGCGGCGCCCACGGTGGTCGGCCGCGGTGTGTCGAAGGGGAGGTAGCGGCCCGTCACGACCCATCGCGGGTCGGGGGCGTAGGCGGGCGTGCCGGTGAAGGCCGTGCGCAGCGGCGCGTCGGGGTGGCGGGGGCGCACGATGTCGTGCCCGCCGCGCCGGGCCACCTCGATGACGGCGTCCTTCCACACCGCGTCAACGCCACCGCGTTCGGGAAGCACGCCGAAGCGGTGTTCGCCGCGTACCGGCACCCCGTCGACGACCAGTTCCTCGTCCTCGTCGAGTTCCACGACGACCCCGTCATCGCCGGTGCGCCAGGCACCGGGCGCGTCCGGGAAGCGCTGGGGCTGTTGCGTCAGCCAGTGCAGGCCGGTGATCGCAAGGAAGCCGTGCGGGGCGGCGAGGCGGGCCTCCTGGGCGCGGTACCACTCCAGCCAGGTCTCGGTGAAGGCGTGGAGGTCGGCGGTGGCTTCGGCGGCGGTGGCTTCGGTGGCGGTGGCTTCGGCGGTGGTGGTTTCGGTGGCGGTGGCTTCGGTGGTCATGGGTGCGGGGCTCCTTCGTGACGGGGTGCAGGGGGCCGGCGGGTCGACGGGCGTGCTCAGCCGGCCAGTTCGCCCAGGAGTTGCCAGGTGCGTCGGCGTTCGGCGTCGCCCGCGATCTCGGTGCCGGAGAAGACGACCTCGGTGGCGCCGGCGTCGCGGTACCGGCGTATCTCGGCCTCGACGGTCTTCTCGTCGCCGATCACGGCCAGGTCGGCGGCCCGTCGGCCCCCGGAGAGTTCGATGACCCGGGCGTAGGACGGGATCCGTTCGTAGAACGCGAGGGTCTCGGTGGCCTTCGCGCGCACCGCGTCGACGTCGTCGGTGACCACGCCGGGCACCAGGGCCACAATGCGGGGCGCGGGCCGGCCGGCGGCCTCGGCGGCGGCGGTCAGGGCGGGCACGATGTGGTCCGCCAGGGCGCGCGGGCCGGCCAGGTAGGGCAGGATGCCGTCCGCGAGCTCACCGCTGACCCGCAGCGCTTGGGGCCCCATCGCGGCGACCAGCAGGGGGACGCCGCCGTCGGCGCCCGGCACCCGGGCCGGGACGGGGGTGGTCGCGGTGAGCAGCTCGCCGTGGAAGTCGGCGCTGCCGGTCTCGGTCAACTGGCGCAGGGCGGTGAGGAATTCACGCAGCCGGGCGATGGGGCGTTCGAAGGGCAGGCCGAAGCCGGTCTCCGTCAGCAGTTTCGTGCCCAGGGCCAGTCCGAGGTGGTAGCGGCCGTGGGTCGCGGCCTGCGCGGTCTGGGCCTGGCTGGAGACCAGCAGCGGGTGGCGGCCGAAGACGGGGATCGCGGAGGTGCCGACCTGCAGTGCGGGCACCTCCCGCCCGGCGATCGCCGCGAGCTGGGGCGAGTCGGCCCCGAAGGTCTGCCCGAACCAGGCCGACGTGAGACCGAACTGCGCGGCCTCTCGGGCCAGTTCCACGGTGGCGTCGACCTGGTTCGGCGCGTCGGACGCGTTGAGCGCTACTCCAACAGTCATGTCAGTCAGAACCGGTGCCGGCCGAGGGGGCATTCCGGTGCGTGTGTGACGGCTTCTTGTCAGTCATGTGTCACGGTCCTCTGAGAGGGAGGGGCGTCGCCGGGCTGGTCAGCTCGCCTGGCGCCGGTGGGATGCGGAGCGGTGGGTGAGGGGTTCGCGCAGGGCGAGGTGTTCGCGCAGGGTGGTGCCGGTGTACTCGGTGCGGTAGACGCCGCGTTCCTGCAGTTCGGGGACGAGCAGGTCGACGATGTCGTCGAGGCCGTCGGGGATGAGGTACGGCGTGACGTTGAAGCCATCGAGCGCGCCGTGCCGTACGAAGTGGGCGAACTTGTCGGCGAGGCCGGAGGGGGTGCCGACGTGTCCGCGCTGCGGGCCGAGCGCGATGACGGTCTCGCGCAGCGACCAGCCGTGCGCCTGCGCCTTGGCCCGCCATTCGGCCACCACCTTGCGCGGGTCGGCGATGCGCCGGGCGCCGAAGGAGCCGTCGTTGTCGGTGACGACGGGATCCTCCGTCGGCAGTGGCCCGTCGGCGTCGCGGTCCGAGAGGTCGATGCCCCACAGCAGGCCGGCGATCCCCAACGCCGTGGCGGGAGTGACCTGTTGGAGGCGGATCCAGCGCTTCTTCTCCTGGGCCTCCGCCTCGGTGGCGCCGAGGATGATCTCGGTGCCGGGCAGGATGCGCAGGTCGTCGTCGGGCCGGCCGGCGGCGCGCAGCCGGCGCCGGATGTCGTCGGCGAAGGCGAGGGCGTCGTCGAAGTCGGTGCCGTGCGCGGAGAAGATGACGTCGGCGTTGCGGGCGGCGAAGTCGCGTCCCTCGCCGGAGTCGCCGGCCTGGAAGATGACCGGGTGCCCCTGGGCGCTGCGCGGCAGCGTGGGGGCGAGGTCGACGTCGAACTGGGGTCCGTGATGGCGTACTTGGTGTACGGCGCCGGGCCTCGACCAGTGCCGTGCGTCCGCGGAGTCGGCGATCGCCGCGTCCTCCCAGCCGTCCCACAACGCGCGGGCCACGGTGAGGAACTCCTCGGCGCGCCGGTAGCGGTCGGCGTGGTCGAGGTAGCCGCCGCGGCGGAAGTTGGCGCCGGTCCAGGCGTTGTCGGTGGTCACCACGTTCCAGCCGGCGCGGCCTTCGGAGAGCAGGTCGAGGGAGGACAGGCGGCGGGCGAGGTCGGCGGGCTCGTTGAAGGTGGAGTTGGAGGTGGAGACCAGTCCGATGCGGCGGGTGACGGCGGCCAGTGCCGCGAGCTGGGTGATGGCGTCCGGCCGTCCGGCCACGTCGAGGTCGTGGATCTTGCCGTCGACCTCGCGCAGTCGCAGCCCCTCGCCGAGGAAGAACGCGTCGAACAGGCCCCGTTCGGCGGTCTGGGCGACCCGGCGGAAGGATGCGGGGTCGATCTGGGAGCCGCTGTCGGGGACGGACCAGATGGTCCAGTGGTTGACGCCCTGGAAGAACACTCCGAAGTGCAGCCGGGCGTGCGGGCGGGGGACGTCGAGGGGATCGGTGCGGGTCATCGGGCGCTCTCCTGGGCGGCGGCGAAGCGGTTGGCGGGGCGCTGAAGGCCCAGCGTCGAGCGCAGGGACGTGCCGGGCAGCGGCCGGGCGAGGAGCCGCCGCTCGGACAGGGCCGGCAGGACGAGGCGGGAGAGGACGGGGAGGTCCTCGTCCAGCACCAGCGGACGCAGCCGTACGCCGTCGACGTGACGACTCAACTCGACCAGCAGCATGACCAGTTGGTCGGCGGAGCCGATGTGCCGCAGCCTGCCCTGGTCGGTCCACGGCGCATGCCGTTCCAGGTCGGCGACGCGCTCGGCGGCCGTGGCGTCCGGCGTGTCCAGCGCGACCTCGACCTCGGCGAAGACGCGAGGCGTACCGGCGCCGGAGGAGGCCGCGGCGACCGACGCGAGGTCACGGCCCGCGACGAGAGCGACGTCGAACTGCGCGGCGGGGGCCCGGTCGGGGTCGCCCAGGACGACGAGCTGCCCCTGGGGCGAGCGCGGCACGATCGCCGGGCCCTTGACGGCGTACGTGTCGCCGGTGAAGTCGATGTAGTGCAGCCGCTCGCGGTCCAGGTAGCGGCTGGTGGCCACCGACCGGATCACCGCGTCGTCCTCCCACGAGTCCCACAGGGCGCGGGCCACCTCCACACCGTCCCGGGACTCCCGCGCCCGCGCGGCCGCGTCGGCGATCAGCGGCCGCCCCCAGGCGCGGGCCGCCTCGGGACGCTCCTCCTCCGCCACCACCCACCCGGCGCGACCGGCGGAGACGTGGTCCAGGGACGCCAACTGGCTGGAGACGTGGAAGGGTTCGGCATACGTGACCGGGACGACGGGCGCGATCCCGATGGTGCTGGTGGAGGCCGCGGCGAAGGCCGCCCGCTCCACCGCGCCGATCCGGCCCACCGGATCGGGTGCGGCGCCGGGCGGCAGCACGCTGTCGTCCAGGGTGATCAGGGTGAACCCGGCGTTCTCGGCGACGGCGGCGACCCGGGCGACGCGGCGCGGGGTCAGCAGCTGATCGGGAGCGTGGGCGGCGCGGCGCCAGGCCGCGGGATGGGTGCCGTCGCCGTCGATCTCGACGGCGAGGTGCAGGGCAGGGCCGGTCAAGGGAGATCCTTCCGCAGGACACGAGAGAGCGCGGCCACAGGGCCACGAAGACACGGCCGGCGAGAGGGCCGGCAGGGGTCAGGCGGGTACGGAAGGACAGACGGCGGAGGAGGTACGGCAGTAGTCGACATGCCGCCGGGTGATCAGCCGCGCACCGGTGCACGCACCGTGCGGTGCCGCCCCCCGTACGCGCATCGAAGCCTCCACCGGTTCAGGAACTTTCCCGTTCAACGTACGTCGCCCGACCCTGGGGGTGTCAAGGTTGCACACGGCGAAGGGGCACCTCGCCCGCCGGGACGCGTGGTGGACGCACCCCTCGGACCCGTCGCCGGACGCCGCCCGACGGCTCGCGACGCCACCTGGTCCCCGCCCCCGGGCGGGCGACAACAGGTGAGTCGTGGCCTTGATGGGCTCTGTAGCCTTCGGCCTCATCGGGACCGTGTCCTGGGTGGGTTCACCGCGCGCCGGCAGGACCGCGTGTGGCTGCGCGAGCCGAAACTGAAAGCCGGGGTCGGCTTCAACACCGCCGTGGTCCAGCTCATCGACTACCTCCGGGAAACCCGGCTGAGTGACGACGACCCCGTCGATCTCGCCGACGCCCTCGCGCGCCGGGTGTGGAGCTCCCGGCCCAGCGAGGGCAGGGACGACCGCAGGCCGGGCACCGGGAGACGGAGGACTTGCTGCGCCGCTTCACCCACCGGCTCCGGCAGGAGATCGCCGCAACGTAGGCGTCACAGCGCCCGTGCCGCGTAGGCCCTGACGTCCGCGTCCGAGTCCGCCGTCGCGGTGGCCAGGGCGGCTCGGGCGTCCTCGGCGGTACGGTGCCGGGTCAGGGCCAGTACGGCGGCCTTGCGGACGTCGGCGTTGCGGTCGGTCAGCGCCTTGGCGAGGGCCGGGACGGCCAGGTCGGTCTCCGCGCCGGCCAGCGCGGTCGCGGCGCCGGCCCGGACCTGCCAGGCCAGGTCCGACAGGGCCGCCTCGGCGCGGGCGGCCAGGGCGGCCGGGCAGCCCGTGGTGCCCAGAGCCTCGAAGGCGGCCCCCCGCACCAGGGTGTCGGGATCGTCGACGAGCGCGGCGAGGGCCGAGCGGGACGTGTCGGAGGCGGTGCCCGTGGTGGCCAGGGCCTTGGCGATCGTGACGCGGACCTCGCGGGACGGATCGACGGCCGCCGCGCGGGCCACCTGGGCCAAGGCGTCGACCGACACCAGTGCGCGCACGGCCGCGATGCGTACGGCGCTGTCGGCATCGGTCAGGGAGCGCGCGAACAACGCGGCGTCACCCAGCCGCAGGGCACGCAGCACGTCCAGAGCGGCGGCGCGGACGGCGGGGTCGGCCTCGGACAGGGCGGCGGCGAGTCCGTCGCGCAGGGCCGGTTCCGGTGGGAGCGTCTCGACCAGTTCGCGCAGGGAGGCGACCGCGGCGGCGCGGACGCCGGCGTCGGGATCGGTGAGCGCCGAGGCCAGCGCCGGTCCGGTGCCCGGCGGCACGGTCTCCGTCAGGACTGTCACGGCCGTCCGGCGCACGCTGGGTTCGGGGTCGGTCAAGTAGTCGGCGAGAGCGTCGAGTTCGGGCTCGTCCTCGGCGAGAGCGAGGAGTTCGAGCAGGCGGGGCGTGGCCTGTGCGTCCGCGTCGGTCCGGGGGCGGGCGGCGGGGTCGGCGGCGACGGGCTCCTGCCGCAGCGCCACCGGTGCCGCTTCCCTGG